>CAVFXO010000001.1:0-11197 GCA_963626825.1 bacterium
GGGCTGGCCTTCGGACCGGCCCTTTTTTCGTGTCTGTATTTTTACTATTTTTGTAGATGCGTTTCTCAATGATCACACGTATGTTTTCCGGTTTTTCTCTGATGGCGACGGTGCTTGCGCTGTTCTCCTGTAATCCGAATACTGTAAATCCAGACACGCCTATGCCTGACCCTGATCCGGTCCCGGCAGTGACCCCGCAGATCCTGGAGGCCAGACTTTCCGAATACCCGAATGCTACGGTGACCGTCGATGACGGGACTTCCGCTGTGGAGGCCGTGCTCCCATTCGGTTCTATACTGAATACCGCCACCATAGAATACACCCTCCCAGAGGGCTGCACCGCAGATCCTGCGGGAGGCACCGTGGTGGATCTGAAAAAGGCGTTCAATATCTACGTCACCGCCCCTTCCGGAGCTTCACGCAAGTATTCCTTCTCCGCCCGCGTGGCGGCCTCGAGTGTCATTAAGGTCAAGTGGCTCCAGTTGGAGGATTATCTTATAAAGGCGGAAAAAGGCTCTGACACATATACCTTTACGCTCCCTTACGGGGCGGACCTGTCTTCACTTAAGATTTCCATCGCTTCCGACTATGATCTCTTTTCCGAACCGGACATCACGCAGGGTCTGGACCTGACTTCACCGCGCGAGGTGAAGATCTTCGCCGAGGACAGAAAGACTTTTCAGACGTTTACTCTTCAGGCTCGGCACTTCCCTAAGGATACTGGCGTGAGAGGCATCTATCTCCCGGCTCCGTCGCACACGAATGCATTTCTTTCGTATGAGAACCTCTGTGAGTCGATGGACCTGCTTCAGACGCTGAACTTCAACTGTCTGTATGTTTGCGCCTGGGCTGCGACCAGAACCGCATGGCCCAGCGAAGTGCTTCTGGCCAATTCCACATATTCTTCCACCGAGGCTCTCAATATGTACAGGTCTTACACCGGAGGCAGCGGCGATGCCATAGCGGATATGATCTCCGAAGGCCACAAGCGCGGCATCAAGGTGATCCTGTGGTTCGAATACGGATTTATGCACGCTTCCGGAGCGGTCAATCTCTCCGATCCGCTTCTGGCCAGACATCCGGATTGGATAGGCATCAACAAGGACGGCGGATACTGCAACTATAACAACAGCGACTTCTATCTTAACTCGTATTCTTCCGAGGTTCAACAGTTTATGATAGATATGATAGTGGAGGCCGTGAACAGATATCCCGAGCTGGACGGCATACAGGGAGATGACCGTCTGCCGGCTTCGCCTATCAACGCCGGATATAACAAGGAGATAGTCGAGGCCTATATGGCCCAGACCGGCAATACCTATCCGACCAATCACAAGGATGAAAACTGGAAGGCCTGGAGGCTCAATATCCTCAACAAGTTTGCAGTCACCCTTCACGACGCCGTCAAGGCGGCGAATCCGGACTGTCTGGTAATGTTCGCGCCGAACAAGTACCCGTGGGCCTGCAATAATCTGAGTCAGGATTGGCCTTCGTGGGTAAAGGACGGTGCGGTAGATTTTCTGACCGTGCAATGTTATGTCACGGCCAATTACGAGAACGATGTGAATTCGCAGATAAAATATATGAAGGAGGTGACTTCTAAGAACATCTTCCAACCGGCGATGATCCTGAAGAATGGCGAGAGGCTTCTTTCGCCGGAGATGCTCTCCGAAGAACTATGCTATAACCGCAAGGTCGGGACTATGGGCGAGGCCCAGTTCTGGTTCGACGGACTGCTGAACAAGGATATTCAGAAGATGTTCTCTCTATTCTATTCCTATCCTGTAGAATTCCCTGATTTGTAACCGATAATAACACTATATTTTTATGAAAAAGACTTTTTTAGGATTTCTTGCCCTTACAGTATTTTCGCTTACATCTTGTAGGACGTCTTGCGATATTCTTATCGTGGGCGGCGGAGCTTCCGGCACGATGGCCGGCATACAGTCTTCCCGTATGGGGTGTGAAACCATAATAGCTGAAGAAACCACTTGGATAGGAGGTATGCTTACTTCCGCCGGCGTGTCTGCCGTGGATGGCAACTATCGTCTGCGCGGAGGTCTTTTCGGTGAATTTACCGATGCTTTGGCTGAACACTATGGTGGATATGATGCCCTTAAGACGGCTTGGGTAAGCAATATTATGTTCGAACCTTCAGTGGGGGAGGCCATTCTGGAAAACAAAGTCGCACGGGAGAAGAATCTCACTCTGCTTAAGGAGTACCGTTTCGAAAGTGCGGAAAAACTCTCCAAAGGTGGTTGGAAGGTATTTTTCTCTACTCCTGACGGGAAGAAATCCATAAGATGTAAAGTTCTTATAGACGGCACGGAACTTGGCGATGTGGCCAAGGCCTGCGGCGTGAAATACCATATCGGGTTCGACCCTAAGTCCTATACTCACGAGGCTACGGCTCTCGAGGAAGGGAACGATCTGGTTCAGGATATGACTATGGTTATGACCCTCAAGGACTACGGCCCGGGAGCGGATATGACCATTGCTCGTCCGGAAGGATATAATGTCAAGAATTATGTCAATTGCTGCCTTAATCCACTGAATGACCCGGCCTTTGACAAGGGTCAGCAGAAATGGAGCCCGGAGATGATGCTTTCTTACGGCAAGCTTCAGAACGGCAAGTATATGATAAATTGGCCTGTAGAGGGTAATGACTTCTATGCCAATATCATAGAACTTCCGCGTGAGCAGCGCGATTCTGTGATCCGTCAGGCCAAGCTTCGCACTCTCGGCTTCCTGTACTTTATTCAGACGGAACTTGGATATAAGAACCTTGGCCTGGCCAATGACGAATATCCTACTTCGGACAAATTGGCATTCTTCCCATATCATAGGGAGAGCCGCCGAATCGAAGGCGAGCATCTTTTTATCTTGGATGAATTGGCTAGCAGATATGATACCAAGGCCTATAGGACCGGTATCGCCGTAGGAGATTATCCTGTGGATCATCATCATTATGCGTGTCCGCAGTGGAGGGAGTTCTCGCATCTGTGGTTCGGTAAGGTTCCTTCGTTTACGCTTCCTGCAGGAACGCTGGTTCCGCTTGGCGTGGAGGATTTTGTGGTGGCTGAAAAGTCCATCAGTGTGTCGAATCTGGTGAATGGCACTACGCGTCTTCAGCCTGTGGTGTGCGAGATCGGTCAGGCGGCTGGCGTGTTCGCGGCATTGGCAGTAAAGGATGGCTGTCGGGTAAGGGATGTGAAGGTGCGCGACGTGCAGAGAACGCTTCTCGATGCTGGGGCGTACATTCAGCCTTATCTGGATTTGCCTTTGACCGATCCTGATTTCAAGGCGCTGCAGAGAGTGGGCTCGACCGGTATTCTTCAGGCGGAAGGCCGTAATGTGGCTTGGTCGAACGAAACCTGGATGAGGATAAGCGAGCCGCTTCGATGGAATGACCTGTATCTGGATGATTATTACGGGATAAGTCATAATCCATCGAATGAAGATGTGAGCGTGGCCGAGTTCGTGCAGCTCCTTTCCGGGATCTCGTCGAAGAGCGCGGATCAGGTGAAGGCGGCCTTGGGAGACGTGCAGGGCGAGACGCTGACCAGGCTTCAGGCAGTCCGCGCGATAGATGCTCTGCTTCATCCTTTCGACAGGGACGTGGACTTTAAGGGACAGATAGTTAAATAAAATATGTCATTTTTAGAAGAAAGAGTTAATTGTTTGGCACTAACGTTCGATGATGTACTGTTAGTGCCATCTTTCTCTGATGTGCTGCCCAGAGAGGTGAGCCTTCAGAGTCGGTTTACCAGGAACATTACGCTTAATATTCCGCTGGTGTCCGCTGCGATGGATACGGTGTCCGAGGCTTCTATGGCGATAGCCCTTGCCAGGAGCGGAGGTATCAGTGTCATTCATAAGAATATGGGCATAGCGGAGCAGGCTGAGCAGGTGCGTCTGGTCAAGACTGCCGAGGTGGGGGATGCCGCCGCTGCCTGTGTGGATGCCAAGGGCCGACTTCGTGTCGCCGCCGGACTTGGCATTACTGAAGATGTGTGCGTGCGTGCCAATGCTCTGGTGGATGCCGGAGTGGACGCGGTGGTTCTTGATTCTGCACACGGAGATTCGCTGGGAGTGATATCGACTCTAAAGAAATTGAAGGCTGAGTTCCCTCATCTGGATGTCATCGTGGGCAATATCGCAACTGCTGGTGCGGCGCAGCGCCTTATCGAGGCAGGAGCTGATGCGCTGAAGGTGGGCATTGGCCCGGGTTCTATCTGTACTACCAGAGTGGTAGCAGGTGTGGGTGTTCCGCAGGTTACGGCGATTTTCGATGTGGCGAAGGCTGCGGAAGGGTCGGGTGTGCCGATCATAGCGGATGGTGGCGTAAGGTATTCGGGAGATCTCGTAAAAGCCTTGGCAGCAGGCGGTGATACAGTTATGTTAGGTTCGATGTTCGCCGGTACGGACGAGGCTCCGGGCGAAGTTTTCGAAGATGGCGGGCAGAAATTCAAGACTTACCGCGGGATGGGTTCCATCGATGCGATGAAGGCCGGATCAAGCGACAGATATTTCCAGGGCGGGCAGAAAGTGACCAAGAAGCTCGTTCCGGAAGGTGTGGTCGCCAGAGTGGAATACAAGGGCAGCGTGAACGACATCATTTATCAGCTTCTGGGCGGACTCCGTTCCGGAATGGGGTATTGCGGTGCGCACGATGTAAAGTCTTTGCACAATGCTCGTTTCGTTCAGATTACCACCGGTGGTCTGGCGGAGAACCATCCGCACGACGTGACCATAACGGCCAAGGCGCCTAACTATCACAGATAATGGAAAAGATACTTATCATAGATTTCGGGTCCCAGTACACCCAGCTTATCGCCCGCCGCATAAGGGAGATGCAGGTGTACTGCGAGATAGTCCCGTTCAATAAATACACCGCTGCTGACCTGAAGTCGGCCCGGGGCGTGGTGCTCAGCGGAAGCCCCTGCTCCGTACGCAGCGAGGATGCTCCGCACATCGATCTTACAGGCATCAAGGGAGAGCTGCCGCTTCTGGGCATCTGCTACGGAGCGCAGTATCTGGCGCATTTCTACGGGGGATGCGTGGACAAGTCGCCGAGCCGCGAATATGGACGTGCTATGCTTTCCGTGGTGGATTCTTCGGACCCGCTGATGGCCGGACTGTCCGCTTCGTCGCAGGTGTGGATGTCGCACGGCGATACGATCACCGCTCTTCCTTCAGGGTACAGCGTCATCGCTTCCACGGAGGATGTGTGCAATGCGGCCTACCGCATTGGCGGGGAATTGTCGTGGGGTATACAGTTCCATCCGGAGGTGTATCATACTGTGGAAGGGACGGCTCTTCTGAGAAACTTTGTGCTCGGCATCTGCGGGTGCAAGGGAGACTGGACCAGCGAGAGTTTTATAGACCAGACGGTGCGTGAACTGAGGGAGAAGATAGGAGACGACAAGGTCGTCCTGGGCCTGTCCGGGGGTGTGGATTCGACGGTGGCGGCAGTGCTTCTGCATCGCGCCATAGGGCAGAACCTTTACTGTATCTTCGTGGATTCTGGCCTTATGCGTAAGAACGAAGCCCGCGACGTACTGTCCTCATATAAAGATATGGGCCTTAATGTCAGAGGGATAGACGCTTCGGAGAAGTTCCTTTCCGACCTCGCGGGAGTGACCGATCCCGAGACGAAACGTAAGATAATAGGTCGTGATTTCGTGGAGGTGTTCAACGGGGCCGCTTCGCAGATTCAGGACGTCCGCTGGCTTGGCCAAGGAACGATCTATCCTGACGTAGTGGAGTCTGCCAAGGTTAACGGCACCGCGGTAGTGATAAAATCTCATCATAACGTGGGCGGTCTTCCGAAGGATATGAAACTGAAGGTAGTGGAGCCGCTGCGTCTTTTGTTCAAGGACGAGGTTCGTCGTGTGGGCCGTCAGCTTGGCATAGACGAGTCGTTCATAGGAAGGCATCCTTTCCCGGGACCGGGCCTGGCCATCAGGATTATAGGAGAGATTACCCCTGAACGCGTAGCCATTCTTCAGGAGGTGGATGATATCTACATCAGGACACTTCGTGAGCGCGGACTGTACGACAAGGTATGGCAGGCCGGAGCTATCCTGTTGCCTATCAAGAGTGTGGGCGTGATGGGAGACGAGAGGACATACGAGAGCTGCGTGGCGCTGCGCGCCGTGTCTTCAGTGGATGGTATGACGGCCGACTGGTCGCATCTTCCGTACGACGTGCTCGCCGACCTGTCCAACGAGATCATCAACAAGGTCCGCGGCGTCAACCGCGTAGTCTACGACATCTCCTCCAAACCGCCCGCAACCATCGAATGGGAATAGCGCGCCGGCGGGGCGGGGACTTTGCCAAGTCGCGGATAATCAGTATATTTGCTTAGTTTGGCCACGATAGTGGATATGAAAGATATGAGATTCTCTGCAGATACCTTTAACCTGACCCCTGAATTTATTTCGTTGGGGGGGTAACGTACTGAATCTAAATAAATTAGTGAATACTGCATAGTGGGATGCTGGCGCTTTGCGTCGGCATCCCTTTGTGTTGTGTGCGTTGCAGACTCTGACTGGCAGTTAAATAACATTAAACAATATCAATGATGAAAGAACAATGTAATGATCGTGTGGCAGACAAAGCCTATGTGTCGCCGTTTTGTGAAGAGATTCCGATAGGGACCGAAGGGCCGTTGTGCGTCAGCAATGAGACGGTAGGTGAAACAGACGGAGAATGGTGAAAAGTAAAAAGCGTTATGAGAAAAGTATTTGGTTTGGGATTTATGGCGGCTCTGGTGCTCTGCGGCTGCCAGGAAGAATTGGAAATGGGGCAATTGGCTCGAAAAACATTCACGGCCGATATTGAAGATAGCTATCCCGGAGGGGAAACGAAGACGTCTCTGGACGAGCACGGCAATATCCTCTGGACGAAGGGAGATCAGGTGAGCATCTTTGCCGGCAGTACCGTGAACGAGCAGTATCAGGTTACGGATGATTCTGATGGTAAGACCTCGGCGAGCCTGAACAGGGTCACTTCGTCCGAATTCGTGGCCGGAGGCGAGATTAGTGCCAATGTAGCTTATTACCCGTATGCTTCAGGCGTGTCCGTCGCCAAGAATGAAAGCGCTTACGTGGTCAGTGGCATAGTACTTCCTTCGACGCAGAATTATTCGGAGTCGAGCTTTGCAGATGGAGCCTTTCCTATGGCTGCCGTGACGTCTTCCACGAGTGATATGAATCTTAAATTCAGGAATGTCCTCGGCGGGCTGAAGCTTCAGCTGAAGGGAACGGCGAAAGTGGCGTCCATCAGCGTCAGAGGCAATGCTAATGAAGTCCTGTGCGGAGCGGTTACCGTGGCCGTGTCCACGTCGGCAGTGCCTGCCGTCACCATGGCCAATGTGGAATCTCAGAAGGTTACCCTCGACTGCGGCGCCGGCGTCCAGCTCAATTCCGAAACTGCGACATCCTTTATCATCGCCCTCCCTCCTGTGACTATGGCTTCAGGCTTCACCGTCACGGTAACGGACACCGACGGCAAGCAGATGGAAATCACCACCTCCAAGTCTCAAACTATTACCCGCTCAACCCTTCTCAAGATGCCGGTTGTGGAGTATGTGGGAGAGGAGGTTCCATATCAGAATACTCATGACTATGTGGATCTTGGTATTCGTAAATCGCTTTTGGATAGCAGAATAACTCCGGGTTCAAAGTATGATACGAAAATACTTTTTGCGGCATGCAATCTTGGAGCCGAGTCCCCGAAAGATTATGGATATTATTTCCGGTGGGGAGAACTCAACGGTTGGAAAATAACTGCAGAGTCTGGCGAGGGAACCAGAAATATTCTGTCTGCTGTTCAGTATGACAAAAACGGGGATGCTCTTTCCACGGTCTGGTCTTCGGAAACATTTTCTTCATCATATGCATTGTCCTCAATAACGGATGTTGTGGATTATAAGGGGAAAACAGACCTGCAGAGTGGGAGTATTACTTATGGTGATGCCGCCACATATAACTGGGGCGGCCCATGGAGAACCCCAGACAAAACATTGTTGGATAAGTTGCTGCCAATAGTGTTTTCAAGTAATCCCACAAGGACTATCAGCAATAAAAACGGCTCTATAACTCTGACATATTCCTTTGCTGAACAAAATGGCGTTGACGGTATGCTCGTCGAAAACAAGGATTTGGGCCGTTCGATATTCTTGCCTATGAGCGGGTTTTGCGAAGAAGGACAACTTCATAGCGACGTCACTATCGGAAATCTCACGTGCTCGACTCCGTATTCACTTTACGGGAGTGTCTATTACGTGGCTATTAATTCTTTCGGCATAGGCATAGGTAACAATACCTATGAGGCAAAATATACAGCCAAGCCTGTCAGGCCTATAGCTGAGCTCACATTGGCAGACGAGATTCCGGACCCGATGAGCCTTCCAGTTATTGGAAATGTTTCCATTAAAGATGCTGATTATACGACCGCATCAGTTACATCGTCTTTGATCAGTGACGGTAATGCGATAACCGAACGGGGGTTCTATTATGGAACATCGGAGACTTCGCTGACAAAGTACACGGTTGCCGGATATGATATGGGCGTTTTTTCCAAAGAGCTGTCAGGCTTGTATGCCGGCACCACCTATTACATCAAGGCGTACGCCACCAATGAAGTGGGAACCGTAGAATCGGAGCTCGTTACTTTCACGACGAAGACGCTTTTGGGAAAAGGAGAAACGACATATTTATCGATAAACACTTCTGATGATAACATTAGCTGGACTAGCAGCAATATCTCTGTGGCTACGGTATCTTCTAGCCGTAAGGTGACTGCAGTGGATGTCGGGAAAACCGTCATTACCGCAACTGCTCAGGACGGTAGCGTTATTGCTGCCTACGATGTTGAAGTGACTTATGCTTGGGTTGATCTGGGGCTTCCTAGCGGGACACTTTGGGCAGCTCAAAATCTGGGATATTATTTTGAGGCAGGTGGATATACAGAATATATGTGCACAAATTGCGAGCCGGACTCTGACGGAGACTTCGACTGGTGTGATTGGGTTAAATGTTCGTATTACTTGGGTGAAGGAAATGAGACTGATGTGGCGGCAAGAGTCTGGGGAAAGAATTGGCGTGTGCCTACAAACAGCGAGTATACAGAATTGTTTGACGCTACATATACAACGGCGAAATCTGAAAGCGACGGCATCCGTATTACAAGCAAGGCCAATGGGAATTCTATATTCTTCTATGCTGCAGGATATGGAAATATTAACGATGGCAGTTCCACTTTGAGTCATGAATTAGGTTGGCAGTTTTATTATATAACGTCAGAAAGTGTTGCTCATTTTGACAGTTTGACACCCAGTTTCGGAGGGATAACAGGTGGTGGTACCACTGTTTATCCGATACGTGCTGTAAGATCAAAGTAAAGAGAATCCTGTCGGTAGGAAGGGTCCACGAGCTCTGGCACTGCTGGCCCGGATTTGCCTGTAGTTGGTTTGTTAGCCTGTCTTGCAGAGGTCGTCCATGCCCGGACCGGCTGGAGGGTGTTAAAAGACTGATTGGTATGGAAGTAACGATTTTTTATAGCTGGTGCACAGGCGTACGAGCAGAACACATTCTGCTTAAGAAAATTGTTCGACCGCATTTTCCGGAAGAATTGGCATAATCTTTAGGGTTTCAGGCAGCCGATGGGGACTACGTAGACTCCATCGGCTCTTTTGTATGCCATACTTCCGACGGCTACCAGAACCATCAGGAATGACGGCGTGGTCATTCTGGTAGTGTCTAAATTATCGGCAAGTTTTTTTAGGGATGTTGCACCTTCTTCCACGAGCTTTTCTCCGCCAAGTTTTATCTCTACCAAGGCATATTTTCCGTTTCTGAGATGAATTACGGAATCACATTCGAGTCCGTTGCTGTCCCTATAGTGATAGACATTGCCTGAGAGTGCGTCTGCATAGGTTCGTAAATCTCTTACAGCCAGAGATTCAAAATACAATCCCATCGTGTTGAGATCTTTCGTCAAATCTTTAGGCCCCGCGCCAAGCGCAGCAACGGCTATGGATGGGTCAGTGAAATATCTGGTGTCGCTTGTTCTGATAGTTGCCTTTGACCTCAGATTTGGATTCCACGATTCCATATCTTCGATGACGAACAGTTTCTTCAGAGCTTCGATATATGATGAAACGGTATCTTCGTCAAGGCTGTCCGTGTCATTTGATGACATATCGGCTTTAATTCCGGAAATGGTGACTTGGGTGCCTTGGTGACGTGCCAAAGACCTCATCAGTCTCTTGGCTCTGGATTGGTTCCGTTTTATTCCGTCAACCCGTGAGATGTCAACTTCTGTGACTGCTTCATAATATGAGTAAGCTGTGTCCAGGGCGTTTTCTTTTTTTAGGCCGATGGAAAACGGCCATCCGCCGCGGCAGATGAGGTAGGCTATGTCATCAAGCGTCAGCTTACATTCTCCGAATATGGCTTCCGGCGCATTGTCAAAAAGGAGTTTTAGGCTGATTTGTCCGTTTGATTCTCCTGATTCAAATAGTGACATAGGCCTCATTTTTAATGGGGTTATGCGTCCGGTTCCGGTATGATGTATCTTTTTTTGTTCTTCTTCATTCAGAGGGACTGCGGATCCGGTCAGGATAAACTGTCCGGTCTCATTGCTTCTGTCGACAGAATGCCGCACGGCATCCCATAGTTGTGGGATTTCCTGCCACTCGTCAAGCAGTAAAGGTCTTGCCCCCTCCAGCAATGCATTGATGTTCATATCTGCCAGTATCAGATTCCGGTTTATGTTTGCCGGGTCGGAGACATAGTTTATGCTTCCGGCCTGCTGTTCAGCCGTCGTTGTTTTTCCGCACCATTTTGGCCCTTCGATGAGAACGGCTCCGGAAGATTGGAGCTTTCGCTGCAGGAGAGAGTCTGCGATTCTGTTTTTATATGTAATTTTTTTCATTTGAAAAATTGCTTCTTGTTGCCCTTGACAAAGGTAGAAAAATTCTTTTGAAAGTCAAATAATTAGCCGTAATTTTCGGTGAAATGTGGGAAAATTTTTCGGTGATTTGTGGATTTTTTTTCGGTGAAATGTGGGATTTTTCGCCGCACCCTTTCGGATTTTTCGGAATAGAGCTTAGTGTTGGTATGGCTGGCAGGGCGGAGACTTTTCGGAGCGTTTGCCCGTGTAGGGTCGCGAAGCGACAGCGCAGAAA
>CAVFXO010000002.1:0-34912 GCA_963626825.1 bacterium
TGCATTGGCGAAAGGGTGCGGAAATGCTCAAATCCGCACCCTTTCGGATTTTTCGGAATAGATTTTAGTGCTGATATGGTTGACGAACGAAGGATGTGCCTTCGGGGACGGCTTGCTGCCCGTGCTATGTAAATGAGTAGAAATGAAGGCGAAACATCAACTTTGTGAATCAAGGAGTGTGTATTCATCTGGCGACGTCGCATATGATAGAACATATGAATTTGATTATGAATATGATTCTTATGGACGTCTTACTGGATATGGTTACAATGCAGGCGATGATTTAAGAACAGATGTAAATTATACATACTCCGGCAATATCGTTACGATAACGCAAGCTTCTACTTCGTCTGCATCCAGTTCTATTATTAAGACTACTACCACATATTAACTTTTTGTTCAAAAAAACACCTCTCGCTTTTCCAGCTATTTTTCATAAATTTGTACGATTTCCGTCCGGTTGGGCGGACAGTAGTGTATCGGTATGAAACGGTTGGTTGCAATCATCTTCAGTATTATAGCTTTTGTGGGCTGCGGAGCAGGCTTTTTCACTGGCTGCTGGCAGCAAGGCTCCTTTGGGGGCGGCCGCCAGAGCAGCCGCACTCAGATGCGGGCTGTCGTCAAGGCGGTCTATTCCGATCCTGCTGCGGCAGGGCTCGAAGCCAGGTATTGCTCGCAGGATTATCTGGATGTTTTCAGGCAGGTGCAGGCGATAGACGATTCGCTCGCGCGGGAAGGCATGATAGGCTTTTTCGACTATAATCACTGGATCGGAGCCCAGGACAGAAGCGGGTATTCCTTCAGGATCAAAAGCTTGAACACTGACGGGGATGACCTCGCCACGGCCATCGTGTCCGTGCGCAATTGCTCAGCCGTGACGGATGTGCATATGACCCTGGTACTGGAGAACGATGCATGGAAGATAGACGACCTGTACATAGACGATCTGTATATGGACGGACAGTCTGAAAAGGCCCGGATGAAGAAATTTATAACGGAAAATAAATAGTTATGCGTAAAATTCATTTGCTTATGACAGCGGCAGTAGTGGCGGCAGTTTCTTCCTGCGCTTCGGACAAGAGCGCTAAGGTGCCCGCCATCGACTTGGCCAATCTGGACACATCCGTCCAGCCTGGCGAGGACTTTTATCAGTATGCCACAGGCGGTTGGCAGAAAAACCACCCGCTCAAGCCCGAGTATTCCCGCTACGGGTCATTCGATGTGCTGAGGGAAAACAACGAAATCCGTCTCAACGAACTTTTCCAGGGCCTCACGTCCCTCAAGACGGAGAAAGGCTCCATAGAGCAGAAGATCGCCGATCTCTATGCTATGGGTCTTGACTCCACCAGGCTCAATGCCGAAGGCGTGAATCCCGTAAAGCCGTATCTGGCCGAATTGGCAGAAGTAAAGGACGTGGAAAGTTTCGTAAAGGCTATGGCCTGTATGGATCTGCACGGCGACGGCGGATGCTGGGGCGTGTACGTGTCTCCGGATATGGTGGACAACTCTAACAGCGTGCTTTATCTCGGCGAATCTGGTCTGGCCCTTGGAAACAGAGATTATTATCTGAAGGAGGAGAATCAGGCGCTGCGTGACGGATATCTCGCGTTCCTGAAGAAGATTTTCACTCTCGCAGGCGATCCTCAGGCTGACCTGAAGGCTCAGGACGCGTTCGATTTCCAGATGAAAATCGCCGTTCCGTACTGGTCGATGGTCCAGCAGAGAGACATCGAGGCTCAGTATAATCCTACTGATATCCAGGTACTTTACAAGTCTTATCCTAACCTTCACCTCGATGAGTACTTCGAGGCTCTCGGCATTCCGGAGCAGAAGAGTGTAATCGTGGAGCAGCCTTCATATTTCAAGGCTCTGGATAAGATCCTCGCGAAGACTCAGCCTTCAGTTCTCAGGCATTATCTCGAGGCCAATCTTCTCAGCGGCGCTTGCGGAAGTGTCAGCGACGAGTATTACGAGGCTTCCTTTGAGTTCTTCTCGAAGCAGATGTCAGGCGTACAGGAGCAGAAGCCGCGCTGGAAACGCGCAATGCAGGTGCCTAATTCAGTTCTCGGCGAGGCTGTAGGCAAGATGTATGTCGAGAAATACTTCCCTGAGAAGGACAAGCAGAAGATGCTCGAGATCGTCCACAACATTCAGAAGGGACTTTCGGAACACGTGGCTGCGCTCGACTGGATGAGCGAACAGACCAAGGCCAAGGCTCAGGAGAAGCTGGCATCGTTCATCATCAAGATAGGGTATCCGGACAAATGGAAGGATTATTCAAGCCTGGACATCGATCCGGCCAAGTCCTACTACGAGAATCTGCGTGAGGCATCCCTCTGGTTCTCAAGGGATAACCTCTCTAAACTCGGCAAGCCTGTGGACAAGGAAGAGTGGGGTATGACTCCTCAGACCGTGAACGCCTACTACAATCCTTCCACCAACGAAATCTGTTTCCCTGCAGGTATTCTTCAGCCGCCGTTCTATAATCCGGACGCCGACGACGCAGTGAACTATGGCGCCATAGGCGTGGTGATCTCGCACGAGATGACCCACGGATTCGACGATCAGGGACGCCTCTTCGACAAGAACGGCAACCTCAACAACTGGTGGACAGAAGAGGATGCCGCTGCCTTCAAGGCCAAGGCCGAAAAGCTCGTGGCCCAGTTCGACGCAGTAGAGGTCCTTCCGGGACTTAATGCCAATGGCGGTGCGACCCTCGGAGAGAATATCGCTGACCAGGGCGGCCTTCGCGTGGCTTTCACAGCAATGCAGAACTCGTTTGACGGAAAGCATCCGGCTCCGATCGACGGATTCACGGCAGAGCAGCGCTTCTATCTCGGATATGCCACCCTCTGGGGACAGAACATCACCGACGAGGAAAGCAAGCGCCTCACGCTTCTCGACGTGCATTCACTCGGATGCAACCGCGTCAACGTGAGCCTTCGCAACCTTGACGATTTCTTCAATGCATTCGGAATCAAGGAGGGCGACAAGATGTACCGTCCTCAGGAAGAGAGAGTGGTTATCTGGTAATACAGTCTCCATAATATAAAGAAAGCGGCCGACCGGCCGCTTTCTTTTTTATTAAAGTCCCAGGATTTTAGCCCGGCTGAGCAGGCAATCGCCTATGCCGGCGGCCGTGAGGCCGAGTTTCGAAAATTGGAATTTGGTATCTGAACTTACCTTCGAAAGGGAGTATCTGTTCACGGCGGTCTTGATAGGAAGCATAAGGTAGTCCTTGCCCACTATCAGGCGGCCTCCTATTATGACCAGACTCGGGTTGAAGATGTTGATTACGCCGGCGATTCCCTGTCCCAGCGTGGCTCCCACTTGCTCTATGCCTTCGATGGCGAGAATGTCCTCTTCGGCCACGGCTTTCAGAATCTCGTCGAGAGTGATGTCGTTGTTCTGCTCATAAAGGGCTGCAAGCGAGGACTTTCTTCCCATCTTCAGCTTCTCTATGATGATGCGGTGGAGTGCCCAGCCCGATGCGCCGGTCTCCAGACAGCCTATCTTGCCGCAGCGGCAGATGATGTTGTTGTCCAGAGAAGGGAAGTGCCCGATCTCTCCGGAGAATCCGGATTTGCCGTAGTAGAGGGCGCCGTTCAAGATCATTCCCATACCCAGTCCCCAGGAGAGGTTGATGAAGATGAAATCGCTCTCCCCGGACAGGTCCAGTGTCATATACTCTCCATAGGTCATCGCACGGGAGTCGTTTTCTATGGTCACAGGCACTCCGAGCTGCTGCTCGAAGAGATCCTTCATCGGGATGTCGTCGCTCACGAAATATGTTAGCGAATAACCCTTTTCGGGATTCACACGTCCGGACAGGCTCACGCCCACTCCGAGGACCTTTTCCCAGTCTATGCCCTTGGCTGCGACTTCCTCCTTGGTCTTCGCGCATATCTTCTTGAACGAGTCCGCATTGGCCTCCAGGACAAACGGAATGTCATGGATGAAGTGCACAAGGGAGCCTTTGAAATCGCAGATGGCGATGTGGAAGTGCTGTCTGCTCACGTCCACACCGATAAAGTAGCCGGCTTCAGGGTTGAGACCGAAGGTGCTTGGCCTTCTGCCGCCTTTGGTGTCGATTTTGCCTTCATCCTGAAGCAAACCTTCGTCAATCATCTCGCTCAGGAGCTTCGTCGTGGTAGGAACGCTGGTAGCCAGCTCTTTGCTGAAGTCGGCAATGCTGTTGGCCCTGTTCTTTATGCACAGGCGAAGTATTTCTTTCTTAAGCAAGGTATTTTTCGTGCCGTCATTTAGGAATGTTTTCATCTGAAGTCTGTTTATAATCTTCGCAAATTTATGAATATTTTTGATTATATTTGGCGGACTTTTAAAAAAATTGAATTTATTATGAAGAGAAGAGGGAAAATGCTGACCAAACTCAACCTGAGTTTCGCCGCCATTGCCGTAGTCCTGTTGATTTCCAGTGTCATAACGATCCTGGAATATCGCAGAATGAGCAGCTACATGTCCTCTCTCATCTCCAATGACGTGCATTGCATCAACATAGTGCGCGGTCTCGGGGATGTGTCCAGTGAATATAATCACGACATCCTGGCTGTCATCGGTGACGGCCCCGCAGACAAGGTCCCTGACTTTGATGCCGCCTCATTCAAGAGCGGGTGTGATTCCCTTCGCGAATTCAGTTCATACAAAACTGTCCGTGAGCTCACAGACAGCGTGGAATGTTCGCTCGCGACATATCTTCAGACCTCACGGCAGCTCGACAGCGTGGTGGTGTCCGATTTCATCAACACCCGCGAATGGTATTTCGAGACCCTCCAGCCGCGCTACGACAAGTTCCACAATGACCTCGATGAGCTGCGCTCTTCGCTTTATGCCAATCTTCACCGCCATACGATGGACTTCGACAGCGGCTTTTACAGGAGCATAATCCCGAGCAGCGTGTCCGTCCTGGTGGCCCTGCTGCTGGTCATAATGCTGCATTTCTTTATGAATTCATATTATACCCGTCCGCTCCTGTCCATACACAAGGCCCTGCGCAGCTACCGTTCATACAACAAGAAATACAGCTGCGACTTCGAGGGCGATGACGAACTGCAGGAGATAAACGAGGGAATAAGGGAACTGTGCGACGAGAACCAGACGCTCCGCGGCCGCGTGGCTCAGCTCCGTAAAGACAAACCGGCCCCGGAAGATGTTTTATGATGAATTCCTGAAGGCATTTTCCTTCGAACCTACTCCCTGTCAGGATAATCTGTTCAGAAAAGCTTCGGATTTTCTCTCTTCGGACAAGGGGGACATACTCGTGGTCAACGGTTACGCCGGCACGGGCAAGACTTCCGCTGTCTCCGCCATCATAAACGCTCTCGTAAAACTTCGTTTCGGCTGTACGCTTCTGGCGCCTACCGGCCGTGCTGCCAAGGTGCTCAGCCAGATGTCCGGACGCAAGGCTTCCACTATCCATAAAGGCATTTATCGTCAGAAGGGAGTGGGGGATAATGGCTGGGGCCAATTCAGTCTCGCGCCGAACAAATGCAAGCATACGCTCTTCGTGGTGGACGAGGCATCGTTGATTGGCATAGATTCTTCTTCTCAGGCCAATTTCGGCTCCGGGGATTTGCTTTCTGACCTGGTGCGGTTCGTGCGCAACGGAGACGATTGCCGTCTTCTTCTGATAGGGGACAGCGCTCAGCTTCCTCCGGTAGGAATGGATGAAAGTCCTGCGCTCAGCCCAGATTATATGGACGGGTTCGGCGGTGTGAGCTACATTACCCTCACCACCGTGGTGCGTCAGGCGGAGTCCTCTGGAATCTTGTGGAACGCCACCGAACTCCGCAAGGATCTGGACGCGGGAAAATTGGCATTGAGAACGACAGGATTCCCGGATGTGATAAGGGTCAGCGGGGAAGAGCTGGTGGACAGGCTTACCGAAGCTTATGACAGGTACGGTGAGGATGAGACCATAGTGATCTGCCGTTCTAACAAGAAGGCGATACGCTATAATCTGGGTATTCGCTCTATGGTTCAGTTCAAGGAAGAACGGCTTCTTCGCGACGACAAGCTGATGATAGTGAAGAACTGCTATCAGTTCGTAGGGGAGGATTCGCCTATGGGATACATCGCCAACGGCGACGTGGCGCGGCTCGAGCGTATCGGCTCGTTCGAAGACAGGTATGGATTGCATTTTGCCACGGCGGTGCTCACCTTCCCTGATTATGAGGATGAAAGGATAACTGCCAAGGTGCTTCTGGATACGCTGGAATCGGAATCCGCAAGTCTGTCCACCGCTCAGCAGGAGGCTCTCTACGAAGGGGTAAGCGCGGATTATAGTCATATTGCTTCGAAAAAGAAGCGGTATGAGCAGGTGCGAGAGGATCCGTTTTATAATGCTCTGCAACTCAAATACGCTCAGGCAGTTACCTGCCATAAGGCACAGGGCGGCCAATGGGAGTGCGTCTTTATCGACTGTCCGTTCTGGGAGGAGCAATTCAGCCGGGACGATTTGAAATGGATGTACACGGCTTTGACCAGAGCCAGTAAAACAGTATATTTGGTAAATTTTAAGGATTCGTATTTTAACGAAAAGTGATGAAGGGATTTCTGAAGATATTTCTGGTGGCTGCGGCCCTGTTTCTGGGCGCTGTGGCCGGTGCTGAGAACCGTAATGAGACTGTCTCTCCGGATGGGGCCAAATTGGCCTATACGAAGGAGGATAATAATTTGTATGTTAAGGATGTAGCTACCGGTGTGGAGACGCAGCTGACCTCTGACGGGTCGGAAGTGATTCTGAACGGATACGCCTCGTGGGTTTATTACGAGGAGATTTTCGGAAGACCTTCCAATTATAAGGCATTCTGGTGGAGTCCGGATTCTAAGAAATTGGCATTCTACAGGTTCGATAACGGCGAGGTGCCGATGTTTCCGATTTATTCTCCTTTCGGACAGGACGGAAGCTTGAACCGCACCCGTTATCCGAAGGCCGGAGAGAAAAATCCGGAGGTAAAGGTAGGAATCGTGTCGCTTGATCAGTCTCAGGATATATGCTGGGCGGATTTTGATTATACGCTTGACCAGTATTTCGGCACTCCTTTCTGGGGGGATGATTCCAAAAGGCTTTTTGTTCAGTGGATGCCTCGCGTTCAGCAGGAACTTCGTCTTTACGCGGTGGATGCCGTAGATGGATCGCTTCAGACTATCTATACCGAGAAATATCCTACCTGGGTTAACTGGATGGAGGATATGCTGTTCTCTTCGAAGGGCCTTTATATGGTCCGTGATTTCGAGACGGGCTGGCAGCAGATTTATTATCTGTCTTATGACGGCAAGACTCTTAAACGTCTTACCGGCGGGGAGAACTGGAGAGTGGAACTGATAAAACTCAACAGCCGAAATGGTGATGTTTATTTCAAGGCATATCGTGACAGCGATGTTCACGCCTGCCTTTATAAGGTCAATTCTAAGGGTAAGATCACGCTTCTGAGTGAAGCGGACCTGCACGCCGGGAGAGTGTATATAGCGGATGATTTTCAGTCATATAGCGTGGAGTGTTCCAATATAAACACTCCTCCTGTACTCTACAAGTACACTTGGAAGAAGGGCAAATTCGAACAGAAAGTATCTAAAATCAACCGTTTTGTTCTGCCTAAGAACAGGCCTGAGTGGGAAATCAGATATCTTACTCTGGAAGATGGTCTCAAGGTGCCTGCGGCTGTAAGTCTTCCGAAAAATTTCGATCCTTCGCAGAAGTACCCTGTGGTTATGGAGATTTATGGCGGTCCGGATACTCCGTATGTAAGGGATTATTGGCGTGGATACTCTGACAGAATGATGTGGTATTACAACCACGGCATTATCAGGGTGGTAGCAGACACCCGTGCGGCCGGTCATAACGGCAGAGCGGGAGTGGATCTTATCTATAGGGATGTGGTCAGTGTGCCTGTGGCTGACTGTGTGTCTTGGGCCAAGTATCTGAGCGAGCTTCCGTATGTGGATGCATCCAGGATAGGCGTGGAAGGATTCTCGTTCGGAGGTACTATGACTGCAGTGCTGGTCATGGCCTATCCCGAGTACTTCAGGTGCGGTGTTGCCGGCGGCGGCGTGTATGACTGGTCTCTTTACGATACTCACTATACAGAGCGTTTTATGGATACCCCGCAGAATAATCCTGAAGGTTATATGCGTGCCTGTGCGCTTAATTATGTACAGGAGTATCAGGACGGGAAGTCTTTCCTTAAACTAACTCACGGGACAGGTGATGACAACGTGCATTTCCAGAACACGCTTCAGATGGTGGACGCTCTGCAGAAAGAGAATAAGCAGTTCGAGCTGATGATCTATCCGGACGGTATGCACGGCTATCGCGGATACCAGGGAAAGCACGATTTCGAGGCTGACTGCAGATTTTGGACTGAACAATTTAAACTTGATGAATAATATGGCAGATTACACAGCAGTAGCTCAGAGCTGGTTGGGCCCTGAGTTTGACGAGAACACCAGAGCGGAGGTGAAGGCCCTGATCGAAGGTGATCAGGCTGCTCTTGAAGATGCTTTCTACAGGAATCTTGAATTCGGTACCGGCGGTCTTCGCGGCGTTATGGGCGTGGGCACGAACCGAATGAATGTCTATACCGTAGCGATGGCTACGCAGGGATTGGCAGAATACATACTCGCTCACAGTCCGGAAGATCACCGTAGTGTGTGCGTGTCCTTCGATAGCCGCAATCACAGTCGCGAATTTGCGAAGATTACCGCAGACGTATTGACTGCCAATGGTATAGATGTGTTCCTGTTCGACGATATCCGTCCTACACCGGAACTTAGCTATTCTATCCGTCTTAAGGGCGCTACGGCCGGCGTTATGGTGACCGCATCGCACAACCCTAAGGAATATAACGGATATAAGGTGTTCTGGAGCGACGGAGGACAGATCACTTCGCCTGTCGATAAGGAAATCGTGGAGCAGGTGGGTAAGATCACCTCTCCTTCGCAGGTGAAGTTCACCGCCACGGGCAAGGCCGGAAAGCTCACGATGATGGGCTCCGATGTGGATAAGTGCTATCTCCGTGATATTCTGTCTCTTACGCTTGGTCGCGGAACGAACGAAAAGCATTCTGACCTTAAGATCGTCTATACTCCGCTTCACGGGTGCGGCGTCAAACTGGTTCCGGCTACGCTTTCGGCCCTGGGCTTCAGGAATATCGTTCACGTGCCTGAGCAGGATATTTCGGACGGTAATTTCCCGACAGTGGTCTCTCCTAATCCAGAGGAGGCTTCTGCACTTAAGATGGCGCTTGCCAAGGCGGATGAGTGCGGGGCGGACCTGGTTATCGCCACAGATCCTGATGCCGATAGAATGGGTATCGCCGTAAGAGATGACAAGGGCCAGATGGTTCTTTTCAACGGTAACCAGACAGCTTCTCTTATGACCTATTATATCCTTTCTCGCTGGAAGGAGGAAGGACGTCTCGCTCCGGGTAAATACTGTGTCAAGACCATAGTTACCACGGAACTGATCCGTGAGATTTGCGACAGCTTCAATGTCCCTGTCTATAACGTACTTACGGGATTCAAATACATCGCTGAAGTGGTAAAGCGCCACGAAGCTGACGGTGAATTTATCTGCGGTGGAGAGGAGAGCTACGGCTTTAATCTCGGCCAATTCGTCCGTGACAAGGATGCCCAGATCGCTTCTGCCATTATCGCCGAGACTGCCAGCTGGGCAGCAGAGCAGGGACTTACCCTTTATGGCCTTATGCAGAAGATCTATCGTGAATATGGCTATCGCCGGGAGGGCCTTGTGAGCGTGGTCAAGAAGGGTAAGAGCGGATCCGAGGCTATCCAGAAGATGATGGCGGATTTTCGTGCCAATCCTCCTAAGACCCTTTGCGGCAGCCCTGTAAACAAGGTCGTAGACTACTTGGAGACAGAGAAAACAGGACTTCCCAAGAGCAATGTGCTTCAGTTCTTCGATGAGGCCGGTGACGTCGTGAGCGTACGTCCTTCGGGAACCGAACCTAAGATAAAATTCTATTTCGGTGCCAAGGGTGCTGACGCCGATGCCAAGATAGAACAGCTTAAAGAGCAGTTTGCTTGCTAGACAGGTACTGTTCGCACCATTCTTTCAGTGCGCATTCTCCACATCGGGGAGTGCGCGCTGTGCATATATACCTGCCGTGCAGTATTAGCCAATGATGCGCAATCGGGCGCAGCTCTTCCTTGATATGGCGTTCGAGGTCCTTTTCTACGGCTTCGGGTGTCTTGCCTCGACTCAGGCCAATTCTGTGGGCGACTCTAAATACGTGCGTGTCCACTGCGATGACTGGCTTGTCGTAGATGATGGAGGCGACGACATTGGCAGTTTTGCGGCCGACCCCGGACAGGCTCATAAGGTCGCCTATGTCCGAAGGGATTTGTCCGTTGAAGCGTTCGACTATGCCTTGGGCCATCTGCACCAGGTGCAGTGCCTTCGCGTTAGGGTATGAGATGGAACGGATGATGCCGCGTACTTCATCGACATCTGCCGCGGCCAGGCTCTCTACTGTGGGGTATTTCTCGAAAAGACGAGGCGTTACTGTGTTTACACGCCTGTCGGTACACTGTGCGGAGAGCAGCACGGCGCATATCAATTGGTATGGACTTTCGAAATGAAGTTCGCTTTCCGCCTCCGGCTGGTTCTTCTGAAAATAGTCCAGAATGTGGAAATATCTATCTTTCAGCGTCATCGGTCTGTGCAGGAGAAAGAGAGCAGGTTTCGTCCCGGCAGACATAGACCTGTCCCGGATGTCTTTCGATCAGGCCCCTGTCGTGGGTGATCATTACGATAGCTGTGTTCTGCGTGCGGTTCAGGGACTCGAAAAGCTGCATTATGCCTTCGGCCGTGTCGTAGTCGAGATTGCCCGTAGGCTCGTCGGCCAGGATTATCTGCGGACTGTTCAGCAGGGCCCTGGCTATGCAGATGCGCTGCTGCTCTCCGCCAGAGAGCTGGTAGGGGAATTTGTGGGCCTTGGTGCTCATCTCCACCAGGGAGAGAACTTCGTCTATGCGCTGCTCGCGTTCGGCGTTCTTCTTCCAGCCCGTGGCCTTGAGCACGAATTCGAGGTTGTCGTGAATCGTCTTCTCCTTGAGGAGCTGAAGGTCCTGGAACACCACGCCCATTTTTCTTCGCAGACGGGGGATGTCACGGCTCTTGATGCGCGTCAGGTCGTATCCGCACACGGTGCATTTGCCCGATGCCAGTGGGGTCTGTGCGGTGAAGGCCCTGAAAATCGAGGTCTTTCCGGAACCGACCTTTCCCGTGATGTAGATGAAATCTCCTTCGTTCACTTCCATATTGAAATCGTAGATAACGATCTCTTCGGAATTCGTAATGTTTGCGTGTCTGGCTGAAATGAGCATAATGTAGTGTCTCGGGCAATAAAATGCCTCTTGCTGTCGCAAATATAGGTTATTTTTAGTAAATTTGAAGGTTTTGATTATAATAGGACACCCGCTATGAGACTTTTAACGAAGATAAGCGTCCCGATTTTGTGTATGACCCTTCTGTCGGCCGGACTCAAGGCTGACGACGGTACATATAAGGAAGCTCTGGTCCTCTATGGACAGGGTATGTACGAGCGTGCCAGAACGCTTTTCGAATCCTGTCCCGATGACCCTCTGAGTCAGGATTATGCCATTCTCTGCGCTCTGCATCTTCGCAGCGCCGATGCCTTTGCGTTGGCCGAGAATGCGGAGAAGAACAGGGAGAAGACCGTGCTTTATTCGGAGATTCACCGCCAGATGGCCCTCTGGGCTTTCGAAAAGCCTGATTATGCCGTGGCTCTGCGCGAACTGGGCAAGGTCAACATCAAGACCCTAACCCCGTCGCAGAAGGGCGAATTCTGGTACAAGAAGGGTTTCAGCTCCTTCAGTCTGGAACTTTACGACCAGGCTCGTGACTGTTTCGTGGAATCGTCTTCCTATCCGACGGAATATGTCTGCCCGGCATATTTCGCGCTGGGTATGCTCGAGTATAACGGACGGGATTTTGAGAAGGCCCGCGGCTGGTTCGAGAAGAGCGGCCAGGATCCTCGCTTCGCCCAGGTAAGTGCATTCTATCTGATTGACTGTCAGTTTATGGCGAAGAACTATGATTATGTGATAAAGTACGGTGAACCGCTTTTTCCGCAGATTCCTGAGGAGAGGCAGCAGTATCTGGCCCGCCTGCTTTCGGAGGCATATATGGTCAAAGGCGACCCGATAAGCGCGAAGAAATATCTGTCCGTAAGCGGGAAGATGAGCAATGCCGATTATTTCCACGCGGGCAGCGTGCTGTATGCCGTGGGAGACTACCGCGGTGCGATTCAGAACTTCGAGCACATGGGAGTGAAGACAGATTCCCTGTATCAGACAGCCTCTTACCAGAAGGCGTATTCATACATTCAGATCAAGAACAAGGTCAAGGCCCTGGAAGGATTTCGCGATGCGTCAAATCTTTCTTATGATGCCGTCATAAAGGAGGATGCGATGTTCAATTACGCGAAGCTGGCCTTTGATCTGAACAACGATGAGTCCGTGTTCCGCAGATACATAGACACTTACGGCATGTCGCAGAAGGGCGAGCTGATATATGACTATCTGGCGATGTCTGCCCTCCAGCACAACGACTACGCCCGTGCAGTGGATGCCTACGACCAGATAGACGAACTTTCATCTTCGCAGAAGAGCAACTATATCAAGGCCAATTTCCTGCGCGCCCGCCAGCTGCTGGCCCTGGGCTCGAACACTGCCGCCGTTCCGTATCTGAAGGCCGCCGCCTACTATCTGGACAGGGACGACGAGTTCGGGCAGCTGTGCCGCTATACATTGGCCAATACCTATTATGTCACAGAGGCTTACAAGGACGCGCTGACTGTGTACAACGATCTGTACAACCTGTCCGCGCTCTCGACCAGATCCGAAGGAAAGCTGATTCCGTACAATATTGCATACTGTTTTTTCAAGCAGAGGGATTATTCGAATGCGGCGAGGTGGTTTGATATCTATGTGAAGTCCTCGGACAGACTGGCCCGCCAGGATGCGCTCACACGCCGTGCGGACTGTGATTTCTCCCTAAAGAATTACAAGGCCGCTGCCGGCGCCTACGGCAAGCTTCTGGATGAATATCCGGGCACGGATGATCTGTATCCGTATTACTATATGGGTATGGCCTGCTCGCTTTCTTCGAATCAGACGGGCAGGGTAGAAGCCCTTTCCGCAGCACTTGGTGTGTCGTCCAATGTCCCGTATTACTGCCAGACGATGTATGAGCTTGGCAGGGCATATTCGGACGGTTCGGATTATGTCAATGCGCTGAAGGTGTTCGACCTGCTGCTGTCCCGGACTTCCGATCCGCAGTATGTGGCCAAAGCCATGATAGGCAAGGGTATGGTGAAGAAGAACAGCGGCGACTTCGAGGGTGCGCTTGCGGATTACAAGACTCTGGTGGCTAAGATGCCGTCGAGCCCGTATGTGAGCGAGGCGCTGCTCTCCATTCAGTCCATCTACACTGCGCAGAAGCAGCCGGAGAAGTACATAGAATATCTGGAGAAGAACAAGCTGAGCACCGGCAAGACCGCCTCTGACAGGCAGAATCTGTATTATGGTACTGCCGAACAGGTATTCCTGGCCGGAAACTACAGCGGTGCGGTCACTTCGTTCCAGAAGTACCTCGCGAAGTTCCCGAACGCCGGGAATGCCAATGACGCCCTTTACTACATAGCCGCATCATACAAGAGCCTTGGCCAGAAGGAAAAGGCCTGCGAGTATTATAAAAAGGCTCTGGACAAGGGTCTGGACGGGACTTTTGCGGAATTTGCGCTTATGGACTATGCGTCGCTTCTGTATTCTCTGGAGGATTACAGAACGGCGTTCGAGGCATATCTGCAGCTGTCTTCGGACAAGTACACCATGACCAGCAAGGCCGATGCCTACAAGGGCGCGATGCGTTCCGCCTACAGGAGCAGGATGTATGAGAGCTCGATAGATGCCGCTGCGGCCCTTCTCAAACTTTCTCCGTCCGCGGATCTCCAGCGCGAGGCCCGGTTCCTGCAGGCCAAGTCCTACCTGAGCACGTCCCAGCGCGACAAGGCCTTCGATCTGCTTACCAAGCTCATAAGCGAGCCGGATACAGCGGAAGGTGCGGAGAGCTATTATCTTATCATTCAGGCCAGGTTTGACTGGGGCAAGTTCTCCGAGGTGGAGACCGGAGTGTTCGACTTCGCGCAGAAGTGCACATCCCAGCCGTACTGGCTCGCAAAGGCCTTCATAGTGCTGGGCGACTCCTATGTGGAAAGGAATATGACCGAACAGGCCGTAGCCACCTATCAGAGCGTCAGGGACGGATATGTGGCTTCAGGTCCTGATGACGACATACCGGGAATCGTGGCGGACAAACTTTCTAAACTTTAATCGAGATGAAGACATTACGATATATAATTCCGTCTGTCCTGATGCTTGGCGGCGCAGTCTGTCAGGCGCAGAACTTCAATGAAAGTGTCGAGGTGACCAATGACCTGGTGGTGGACCTGAGCGGTTCGACCAGGAAGACCATAGATATGGAGGTGCCGGATTCTGTAAGCAGGTTTGATCTGAACTTCGACTATTCGGTGTTCGCCAAGCCTTACCGTGGCGCATACGAGTTCACTCCGTACAATGTCCTGTTCAGGCCGGTTACGGTCCTGGAAAAGAGGCCCCAGCTCTATCTGAGCGCCGGCGCCGGGTATGCGTTCACTCCGGAACTCACCGCCGTCTGGTCTCCGCGAACCCGGAAAGGCAAGTTCTATCTGGACATCTATCAGGATTTTGACGGGTATCTCGGAAAATACAACGGTAACGGCGGGCGCTATTCGGGTTATGACCTGAATGAGCTGTTCGGAGTCCACGGCAGGGCTTTTCTTAAATATGTGGACCTGGATTTCAACGCGTTCTATAACGGCATCTGGGCCAGGGACTTCACCCTTGCGGGCAGGGGATACCAGTCTTTCGGAGGACAGTTGACCATCGGGTCAGGTGACAGGGATGTCAAGAAATTGGCCTGGGCGCTGAATGCGGATTATCATCTGGGAATCGAGTGCGACGCTCCTGCTGCGTTTACGGAAAATGCCGTAAAGGTGAGCGGATTCTTCGCGCCCGTATTCATTCGGAACATTGACCCGGCCTGGAATCTGAAGATAGACTACAGGGCCGGAGGAGTGTTCTTTGGGGGCGATGTGAACGACTCGGCTCTGTACCTTTCTCTGGAACCGAAGGTGGAATACGCCAAGGACAGGTTTCACGCCCGTGCCGGGTCCAAATTCTGGTTCTGCGAGGGTGTGGGCGTGATTCCGGACGTGGAAGTGTCTTACCTTATGTTCAAGAAATCCCTGAATCTTTATGCCGGGGTGACGGGTGACACCTTCATCAATTCCTATTATGACTACAAGACGGCCAATCACCATTTCTCGTCGCAGTATTTCACTTCCGAGACTGCAGGAGCGTATGTGAGCCAGGCCCGCGAGATCATCAATGCCCACATCGGGGTGCGCGGGTGCGTATCATCATATCTGGAGTACGGCGCGAAGGCCGGTTATGCCATCCGTGCCAATTCGCCGCTGTACGGCCTTGTGGATGCGGATTCCAATCAGGCTCTGCTTGTTCTGGGCAGATACAATTACTGGTACGTGAACCCGTCAGTGACGTGGAAGTCGCGCAGCCTGGAGATCAATGCGGACGCGCTTTTCAGGGAGGTCAAGCTGAAAGGGGATTACAACGTATTCACTCCTGAATCGTTCAGAGCCCATCTGGATGTAACTTACAATTCTCTGGGCAGGATGTTCGCCGGTGTGTCGCTGGATTATGTGGGGCCTAGAACTTCGCAGATCTATGCGTCTCGTCCGGGATATTTCGACCTGGGACTTCACGCCGAGGCCCGCATCACGTCGGAGATCACCCTATGGCTTCGCGGCGGCAATCTGCTAAACCAGAAGGTGGAGGACGTGCCTTTTACAGGCCGCCGACTGCCGAGTGCCACGCTCGGAATAAGGATGATTCTGAGGTAGAAAATCGATTTGGACTTGGCCCGGATTTTTATTAAATTTGTAGGCTTTATACGAAAGGCAATTTAAGGATATTAAATAATACAAAATGATAGAAACAGAGGAAATCAAACAGGCGGAAGAACAGTACGGTGCGAACAGCATTCAGGTTCTCGAGGGACTCGAGGCAGTCCGCAAGAGACCTTCAATGTATATCGGAGATGTATCGGAGCGCGGACTTCACCATCTGGTATATGAGGTGGTGGACAACAGTATAGACGAGGCCATGGCCGGATTCTGTACGGATATCAATGTCAACATACTTCCTGACAATTCCATCAGGGTGGTGGATAACGGTCGAGGCATTCCTACGGGCATGCACGAGAAGGAACACCGTTCAGCCCTGGAGGTCGTCCTCACGGTGCTTCACGCCGGAGGAAAGTTCAGCAAGAACAGCTACAAGGTGTCCGGAGGTCTTCACGGCGTGGGCGTGTCCTGCGTGAATGCGCTTTCAGACCATCTGACAGCCGAGGTTCACCGCGAGGGCAAGATCTTCAAGCAGGAATATTCGAAGGGCAAGCCGCTCGGACCTGTGGAAGTGGTAGGCGAGAGCAACGACTCGGGAACCACCATCACATTTCATCCGGATGCGGAGATATTCACCCAGACCACCATTTACAAGTACGAGACCCTAGCCGGCAGGCTCAGGGAATTGGCATACCTTAACAAGGGCGTGCGCATCATCCTTACCGACGAGAGGGAACTGGTGGACGAATATGTCACCGACGAGAACGACAATGCCAAGCCTACCGGGAAGAAGATTTTCCGCAGCGAGGTATTCTATTCGACTGAAGGTCTGAAATCCTTCATCGAGTACCTGGACGCCGGCGCCCAGACCCTTATTCCGGAACCTATCTGCGTGTCTTCGGATAAGATTATTCCTATCGACATCGCGCTCCAGTATAATACAGGATATTCCGAGAAGATCTATTCTTACGTTAACAATATCAATACTATAGAGGGCGGTACTCACCTTCAGGGATTCAAGATGGGTCTTTCACGTTCGCTTAAGCAGTACGCCGAGAAGAACAACCTTCTCGCCAAGCTGAAGGACCCGCTCGCTCCGGAGGACTTCCGCGAGGGACTTACTGCCGTGATTTCCGTCAAGGTCGCTGAACCTCAGTTCGAGGGCCAGACCAAGACCAAACTTGGTAACCCTGAGGTTACTTCCGCAGTTTCGCAGGCTACGGATGCTGCTGTGGATATCTTCCTGGAGGAGAATCCTAAATTGGCGAAGACCATTATAGAGAAGATCGTTCTGGCCGCTACGGCGCGCAACGCCGCACGCAAGGCTCGCGAAATGGTTCAGCGTAAAACCGTTATGGGCGGTGCGGGAATGCCGGGCAAATTGGCCGACTGCTCCGAGAGAGACCCTGAAAAGTGCGAGCTGTTCCTGGTCGAGGGAGATTCCGCAGGCGGTACGGCCAAGCAGGGCCGCGACCGTAACATCCAGGCTATTCTGCCTCTTCGCGGTAAGATCCTCAACGTCGAGAAGGCCGCTGTGGACAGGGCGTTTGACAGCCAGGAGATTCAGAACATCTACACTGCGCTCGGCGTGACCGTGGCGCAGGAGGATGAGAGCGGCGAGAAACATATGGATCTCAGTAAGCTCCGCTATCACAAGGTCATAATAATGACCGATGCCGATGTCGATGGTTCGCATATCGCCTGCCTTATCCTGACGTTCTTCTTCCGTTATATGTTCGACCTCATCAAGAACGGATACGTCTATCTGGCCACCCCGCCTCTCTATCTGGTGAAGAAGGGCAAGGAAGAAGTGTATTGCTGGACAGAAGAACAGCGTGAAGAGGCGGCTCTCAAGTTCGGCAAGGGCTCTGACAAGGGTTATACCGTACAGCGCTACAAGGGTCTCGGTGAGATGTCCGACGAGCAGCTGTGGGACACCACCATGAATCCTGAGAAGAGGCGTCTTCGCAAGATCACCATCGAAAATGCCGCTCAGGCCGAGCGCACGTTCTCTATGCTTATGGGTGACGACGTGCCGCCTCGCAGGCAGTTCATCGAGGAGAACGCTCATTACGCTAACATTGACGCATAAACTGTTATGAAAGTCTCATTTAAGCTGAAGGTAATACTGCCGCTGCTGGCGATTTTTGCTGTACTGCTGCTGTTCGTTCCCGGAACCGCCAAATGGGGCTATGAATATTCGAAAGGTCAGGCCTGGCGCTACGAAACCCTCGTGGCGCAGTTCGACTTTCCGATTCTGAAGACCAACGCCCAGATAGCCAAGGAAAGGGCTGAGCGTTCGTCCAATGTCATTCCGTACTACAAACTGTCTTCCGACGTGTCCCTGGAGGAGTTCCGCAAGCTGGAAAGCCTGGATCTCGCAGGGTATCCGCAGTTCAAGTCGTCCCTCGCGCGCAATATTTCAGATATCTACAGCAAGGGCATCATGGCCGAGGATGCGAAGTCGGGGGAACTGATATTCGTCCAGAGGGGCAAGCGTGCGGAGAAGACGCCTTCTTCGGAAGTGTATCTGGTCTCGCAGGCCAGGCTGGCGCTGCTGCACGGACTGGTGAAGGACTGTCCGGATCTCAACGTGGATTCGCTCGTCCGTGCCAATTCCGTCAATGACCTCATAGTTCCGAACCTCATCTATGACGACCAGCTTACGGATCTGGTACACAAGCAGAACGCCGAGGACATATCGGCCACTTCAGGCTATGCCAACGCGGGCACCATCATAGTGAACAACGGAGAACTCGTCACTTCAGAGATAGAGCAGATGCTGGATTCGTACAAGGCTGAATATGAGCATAATCTGGGTAGCGACAAGCCTTCCGGCTTCATCCTGCTGGGCAATGCTCTTCTGATTCTCGGAATCATAGTATGCCTGTTCTTCGCGATGTATTTCTCGAATCCTGAAGTGTTCAGGGAATACAACCGCTACCTGTACATCCTCACGGTGTTCTCCATAATGGCCGTTTCCGAGCTGCTGTTGCTAAGGTTCGCTCCTGACTGGATATTCCTGTGTCCTTTCTGCATAGGTGCGCTTTATCTTCAGGCATTCTTCAAGACCAAGCTCATCTATCCGGTGTACATAGTGTCGCTGCTGCCGCTGCTGCTTTTCGCGGAGAACGGTTCGGCGCTTTTCCTTATGTACCTGGTATCGGGAACCGTGACGCTGTATGTGTTCAGGTATTTCTCGAAGGGTGTCAAGCAGTTTGTGTCAGCACTCATCACATTTGCCGTCACGCTTGCCGTGTTCCTGGCGTTCGAGTCCGTGGGCGTTCTGAACTTCGACGTGCTTGTTTCTGTAGGCATGCTCTTCGTGGGCTCGATGCTGATAGTGGCGTTCCATCCGTTCATCTTCCTGCTGGAGAGGGCATTCTATCTGGTATCTTCAGTAAGACTTCAGGAACTTTGCGATACTTCGAACGAACTGCTGCGCCTTTTGGAGCAGAAAGCTCCTGGCACGTTCCAGCATTCGCTTCAGGTGATGAACCTGTCTTCGGCCGCCGCACGCGCGATAGGCGCTGACGAGAATCTCGTGAAGGCCGGTGCGTTGTATCACGACGTGGGCAAGATCCACAATCCTCTCTGTTTCGTGGAGAACGAATCCCTTACGGCTGGCAGCGAGAAATACCACGACGGACTTACTCCTGCACAGAGTGCCCAGGACATTATCAGGCACGTGACCGACGGTATGGAACTGGCACATACGTACAAGCTCCCTCAGGTGGTGAGCGATTTCATCATCACCCATCACGGTACCACATTGGCATCGTTCTTCTATGACAAGTATCTGAACGCCGGCGGGGATTCTTCGCACAGGAGCGAATTCTGCTATCCCGGTCCGAGGCCACAGACCAGGGAACAGGTGATTCTTATGCTCAGCGACTCCGTCGAGGCGGCGGCACGTTCGCTGAAGGATTATTCTTCCGAGAGCATATCCTCTCTGGTAGAGAAGATATTTGCATACAAGATAGAGGAGGGACAGTTCGAACAGGCAGATATTACTGTCAGAGAACTGACTGTCATCAAGGAAGTTATGAAGACTTATCTCGGGGGTATATACCACGAGAGGATCAAGTATCCGAAAAGAAAAATCAAATAATCAAACAATATGAAATTAACAAAGAACCAGATTGACAAGCTCAATATCGAGCTTACTATGAACATCGAGGCTGCCGATTACGCCGAGACAGAGAAAAAGAAACTTGCAGAGTGCAGGCGCAAGGCTGACTTCAAGGGATTCCGCAAGGGTAACGTACCTATGAGCCTGGTACAGAGAGTGTATGGAGATCAGGTACTTGCCGATTCCATCAATGAAGTCATCGGTGAGGGACTTCAGAAATTCATCGACGATGAGAAACTTCACATTCTCGGAGAGCCTCTCTCAAGCGAGAAACAGCCTGAAGTAGTGTGGGAAAGTGGCAAGGACTTCACTTTCGTGTTCGATCTCGCACTTACACCTGAGATTAATGTAGATGTCGTGGCTGAGGACGAGATTCCTAACTACACCGTCACCATATCTGCCAAGGACAAGACCGATATGATCGAAAACCTCAAGAAATACTACGAAGGTAAGAAAGAAGAGAAAACCGATGAGGAGATAGAGAAGGAAGTTACCGAGCGCCTGAAGGAGAATTACAGGCAGGAGGCCACCTGGAGACTGTCCAAGGATATCCGCGACTTCTATGTGAACAAAGCTGCCGTGGAGCTTCCTGAGGCATTCCTCAAGAGATGGCTTCTTCACGCCAACGAGGGCAAGGTAACCGCAGAGCAGATCGATGCCGAGTTCCCGGGATTTGTGGAGGACTTCAAATGGCAGCTCGTGCGCAACTCCCTTATGAAGAAGTTCGAGTTCCAGATCACCGCTGATGATCTTAAGGAGGCTGCCAAGGCCTTCGTTACCTATCAGTACGCGATGTACGGCATCGGCAACGTCCCAGAGGATATGATCTCCGAGGCTGTGAACAATGTCCTTCACGACCAGAAGCAGCTTGATAGGCTCGCAGAGCAGGTTGAGGACCAGAAGGTTATCGACAAGATCAAGGCTACCGCCACCCTCAAGGCGAAGAAGATATCTTCAGAGAAGTTCAAGGAACTTAAGTAAAAGTGAGGAATATACTGGTAATAGGCTCCACGGGCCAGATCGGCTCCGAGCTCACGATGTTGCTGCGGCGCACTTTCCCGAACGGGAAGGTGGTCGCGGGCTACATCAGGGGGTGTGAACCCAAGGGCAAGCTCCTGACGAGCGGGCCGAGCGAGGAGGTCGATGTGTGCAACGCCAAGCAGATAGCCGATGCCGTGGACAAATACGACATCGACACCATCTACAACCTGGCCGCCCTCCTTTCCGCTACTGCGGAAAGACTCCCGCTCAAGGCCTGGGACATCCAGATGAACGGTCTTCTGAATGTGCTGGAGGTCGCGCGCGAGAAGCATTGCGCCGTGTTCACGCCTTCGTCCATCGGCTCGTTCGGCCCTTCCACTCCGCACAGGAACACCCCTCAGGACACCGTCCAGAGGCCAACTTCGATGTACGGGGTGACCAAAGTGGCCACTGAGCTGCTGAGCGATTATTATTACCACAAATACGGAGTGGACACCCGCTCCGTCCGTTTCCCGGGTCTTATCAGTTACACGACTCTTCCGGGAGGCGGCACCACGGATTATGCCGTGGAGATCTACTATGCTGCGGTCAGGGGCGAGGAGTTCGTCTGCCCTATAGCCGCCGGGACGCTTATGGATATGATGTATATGCCTGACGCCCTCAGGGCCGCCATTGACATTATGCAGGCCAATCCGCGCTATCTCAAGCACCGCAACTCGTTCAACATCGCGTCTATGAGTTTCGATCCGGAAGAGATAGCGGCGTCCATCAGGAAGTACATTCCGAATTTCAAGATGCGTTATGAAGTGGATCCTGTAAGGCAGGCCATAGCGGATTCGTGGCCTGACAATATGGACGACACCTGTGCCCGCAAGGAGTGGGGATGGGCGCCTTCATATAACCTGGACTTGATGACGCAGGATATGATAAAGAATCTGAAAATCAAACTGGGAAAATAACACTATGTACGGCAAATTTCAAAACCACCTCCAGCAGGAGCTCGACGGTATCCGTCAGGCAGGCCTTTATAAGAAGGAGAGAACCATCTGCAGTGCCCAGGGCGCTGAGATAACCCTTTCAGACGGCAGCAAGGCACTGAATTTCTGTGCCAACAACTATCTCGGGCTCGCCGATTCGCCGCGCCTCGTCAAGGCGGCGCAGCAGGCTATGGAGACCCGCGGTTATGGAATGAGTTCCGTGCGTTTCATCTGCGGCACGCAGGACCTTCACCTCGAACTCGAGAAGGCGATCGCGCGCTACTTCCACACCGATGACACCATCCTCTATGCTGCCTGCTTCGATGCCAACGGCGGTGTGTTCGAGCCTCTTTTCACGGCCGAGGACGCCATAATCTCCGATTCGCTGAATCACGCGTCCATAATCGACGGCGTGCGCCTCTGCAAGGCTGTCCGCTACCGTTATGCCAATGCTGACTTGGCAGACCTGGAAAGATGTCTGAAGGAAGCGCAGGCGCAGAGATTCAGAATAATCGTTACGGATGGTGTGTTCTCTATGGACGGTAATGTCGCTCCGCTTAATGGAATATGCGATCTGGCGGAGAAATATGACGCTCTGGTTATGGTGGACGAGAGTCACAGCGCCGGAGTGGTCGGTCCTACCGGAAGGGGAGTGGCAGAACTTTATGACTGCTACGGACGTGTGGATATCCATACCGGTACCCTGGGAAAGGCGTTCGGAGGCGCTGTAGGCGGGTTTACCACTGGCCGTAAGGAGATAATCGAGATGCTTAGACAGCGTAGCCGTCCATATCTTTTCTCCAATTCCCTTCCTCCTATGATCGCCGCAGCCGGAATCGAACTTTTCAAGATGCTGGAGGAAAGTTCGGAACTCCATACGCGGCTTATGGAAAACGTGGAATATTTCCGCACTAAGATGATCGCTGCTGGGTTCGACATCAAGCCTACGCAGAGCGCCATCTGTGCCATTATGCTGTATGACGCTCCTCTTAGCCAGAGATTTGCTGAGGCCATTGCCCGGGAGGGAATCTTCGTCACGGGATTTTATTACCCGGTCGTTCCACAGGGACAGGCCCGCATCAGAGTGCAGCTGAGCGCCGCACACACGCGTGAACAGCTGGACAAGGCAGTGGAAGGTTTCATCAAGGTGGGAAAAGAATTGGGAGTTATCCGCTAATGAGAAGAATACTGGTATTATTCGCAACTATATTCATTGCGCTAAGCGCATCCGCACAGAAGAAAACTGTCGATCCGTTCACTGAGTATCCGTATTGTTATGAGTACTGCGAGGGCAAGAAGACTTTCGCCATCGCCCTGGATCATCAGGATACGGTCGTGGTAATCAAGAATTTCCAGAAGAAAGGGAAAAAATGGAAACCGCAGGGAACCCCTTCCGTGTTCGGAACGGAGGTTTTCGAGGGCGAAAGCCTGGTATCCAGGTGCGATACCGTCGGTCTTGTGGAAGTGGACGGCGGAAGGTGTCTGCTTTATTCCTATCTGGTCTCCAGGGGAGGTAAGGAATTGGCATATTACCTAAATCTGTACAGCATGTCCGACTATACTCTCACCACGCTCGAGTTCTCAGGACTCAACATCTCGAAGAAGGCCGGCGAACTGAAGATTGAAGGTCAGAGCAGTGCGAATGGCGCATCGGCTGACCAGGCCTCGCGCACAGAATATCTGCAGGGCATTATCGACGGCGATCCGCGTTTCGTCAAGCTCTCGCGCAGGGATTATCTGAGCGACGAGTATATCGACTGGTGGCTGGAGAACAATCCCAAGGCACTGGGGTCCGCACGCAGCGTGGAATTCGGCACCATTACGGAGGATTGTTCCATCTATGATGCATACCGCAAGGTCAGGAAGGCCGTCAAAGGGAATCTGGAGGCCGCCGTGTGCGATGTCAGGGGTTATACCGTCGTGCTCGTGCAGAACAGGAAGACCTCGTCCTACCTTCTGGTGTGGGCCGAGCCGGAGTGCCGTAACAGGAAGACCGACCGCTACCTCGCCCAGGTCTATTTTCAGGATGCCAATACCCTCGTCCTGTTCTATTACAAGGGCAAAACCACTTTCAAATACCGCATCAACCTTCACACCCGTGCGCTGACCAAGTAGCTGAACAATAATGCTTTACCATCTGCTGCTTCCGCTAAGACTCGACTGGCTTCCGCTTTACGGCAGTCAGGTGCCACTTCGCGTGGGTCAGAGGGTGGAAGTGAAATTCAGCGGAAAGGATTACACCGCCGTGGTGATCTCGGAATACCGGGGTTCCGCCGCTCCTGACTGCCGTGTGCTGGAGATCAGCGGCACGTGCCCCGAGACTGTGGCGGACATCACTCCAGAAGAACTTAAGCTCTGGAAATTCATATCTTCATATTATCTGTGTTCTCTGGGCGAAGTCTATGCCGCCGCCTATCCGGGCTACAGGATCGCAAGCGAGAAAAAACGCAGAAAGACCGCTTCCGCTGCGTCCGTGCAGGACTTTGACCGGCCTGAATTACTTCGCGCCGGCAAGCCTGTCCTCTACAGGGGGAAGGACCGTGTGGCATATTATATAGAGAGAATACGCGCATCTCTGGATGCGGGATTCAGTGCGCTGGTGCTGGTTCCGGAACTGGAATACACGTTCATACTTCAGGATGCACTCAAGACCGAATTCGAAGGCAGGGTATTCCTGTACGACAGTCTTATAACTCCCGCTCGTAAAAGAAATCTGGCGGATGATCTACGGCGTGCGGACAAGCCTGCGGTGGTCGTCGGCACTAAAAGCGCGCTGTTCCTTCCGTTCAGAAAACTGGGTCTGATAGTGGTGGATGAAGAACAGGATTCGTCCCACAAGCAGACTGAGCCTGCCCCGAGGTACAATGCCCGTGACGTTGCCGTGGTTCTGGGCAGTATTCATAACTGTCAGGTTATACTTGGCACGTTCACTCCGTCTCTGGAGAGCCTTTATAACTGTAAGACAGGTAAATACACCCTGGTGGACGGCGGCTCAGTCCCTTCCTGCAGGCTCGAGCTGGTGAATATCGCCGCAGAGAGAAGAAAGCGCGGAATGGAAGGTGATTTCTCGAAAAAGCTCACACTGAAGTTCGGAAAACTCGGCGGAATGCTTACCGTCATCCGTTCATATACCGCGGAGCAGGCTGTCGTGGATTTTTTCTCGGCACGTTTCCCGGAGCTTGATCCGCAGATACTTACGGCTCAGGGTGCCAAATATCTCACCGGTACCGGAGCTCTGATCGCGGTGCTTAATGCGGATTCATTCTTCGACAGGGATGACTTCAGGGCGGACGAGAAGGCGCTGCAGAATCTCAGAAACCTCGCGCTGCATACGGATTGTCTGTTCATTCAGTGTACGCACAGCGACCATCCGGTCTATCAGGCCATAACGGACATAGGTTTCGAAGAGGAGCTTCTCTCTGAGCGAAAGGCGTTCCGTATGCCACCATACACCCGTTTGGTGGATATAAAGGACAGAAAGACAGGCCAGCTGGTGGAAAGGAAGGTCCTGGAAAGGGATGCTTCCCTGGAAGAGAATAAGAAAAAGCTTTTGCTTCAGTACGGCGCCCTGTACATTATAGACGTTGACCCGCTATAACGAGTTTCTGCTTTCCTGTGGCCAGGGCGAAGATGTGGTAATGCCCGCCGTCTTCGGCGATTCCGCTCCTGCAGCCCAGCATACCGGCCAGTTCTTCGCTTTTCAGATGCAGCCTTCTGGCGCTGACCTCTGCTACAGGGTATTTCCGGCCCAATTCCTTCAGCGCTGCTTTGTTGAAAGGGGCTGATTCGATTATCCGGAATTTCTTGACATATCCGTCAAACTCTCCTTCGCATTGCTCGGAGTTGGAGATATAGAGATGGCAGTCTCTTCCGGCCTTTTTCGCGCCATAACCAAGGCAGAGTGCATCCTGGCAGCCGGATTTCAGCAGAACTGCGCCCGGCTCGATGAGAACTTTGCCCTCCAGCCGCTCGTCCGGGTCCAGAAACCGCGCTTCCTTGTCGATTCCGTCCATTAGCTTTATGTCCTGTGTGCCGGCATCGGCGATGTATAGTTCCGGTAATGGAACTTCCTGAGAACTCAGCATCACCAGCAGCTCCTTCACTTCTCCGTTCAGACCGATTACGCCTATGCTTCTTACCGGGTAGTCTTCCAGAACGGAAAGTCTGCCCCGCAGCATAGTGATGTCGGCCATAGGGGAGTATTTGATTAAAAGATAAGGGCTTACCTGTGATATGTGAGGTATGAGCGAGAGCATATCCGGGCTGCAATCCTCTATAAGAAAGACTTTTCGCCCGCTTTCGGATCGTCTGGCAGGGTCGGCATAGATGCAGTCGACCTGTCCCAGGGACCCGATAAGGTCCGGACCGGATTCCGTCGCACGGCATTCGATGTTGAGGGTTTTTCCGCTGCGCTCGCTGAGGGTTTTGAAGTTCTGACGGGCCAATTGGCACAGGTCTTCGCTGCGCTCAAAATAAAGCACTCGATCAAAAACTTGGCTCAGAGCCCAGCTGTCAGCGCCCAGACCTCCGGTCAGGTCGGCCACTGTCCGTCGCGAGGGCAGAACACTTTCCAGCAGACGGGCCTTGAAGGAGGCTGTCTGCGAGGACGAGCACTGTTCCAGGGGGAGGCTCTGTGGAACGAGAATGCCGTCGCAGCCGGCCCAGTCGGGCAGTTTGGCCTGCATCTTCTTAAATTCGCGCTCCTTTTGCTGTGAAATTATATCTGAGAGACTGGATTTCTTTTTCGCCATATCGCGGGCAAAATTGCGAAAAAATCTTCACATAAATGAAGAAAGGTTTGTTAAGTGATGATGAAAATATTAGTTGGTGAATTTTTATAAAGGATTTTTGAAGAGGCACAAAAAGACTAATAAAAATAACAGTTATTTTTTAGGAATCACTAAATTTGTATCTGTCTATGATAACACTATTAATCAGTATCGCGGCCCTTCTTCTGGGCTATTTCATTTACGGAAGGTTCGTGGAGAAGATCTTCAGACCGGACGACAGGCTTACTCCGGCCCATTCTAAGGCCGACGGAGTGGACTACGTGGTTCTTCCTTCGTGGAAAGCCTTTATGATTCAATTCCTTAACATCGCCGGCACGGGACCTATCTTCGGCGCCATTCTGGGAGCCAGGTTCGGACCTTCCTGTTATCTTTGGATAGTGCTGGGGTGCATTTTCGGCGGGGCGGTCCACGACTACTTCACCGGTATGCTGTCTATGCGAAGCGGGGGAGCGAGCATCCCAGAGTTGGTGGGAGAGCATATTGGCCAGAAGGTAAAGCCTTTTGCGATAGGTTTTTCCGTGCTGATGCTGTTCTTGGTGGGCGCTGTGTTCGTGTACAGTCCGGCGCTTATCATAGGCGATCTGACCTCGAAGTCGTTCGATACCACCTTCATCTGGGTGGCTGTGATACTGGTTTATTACATAATCGCCACGTTCCTTCCCATAGACAAGATAATAGGGCGTATATATCCGGTTTTCGCGGTGGCGCTTCTGTTTATGGCTGTGTCGCTGTTCGTGTGTCTGGTGGTAAAGTGGCCGGCCGACCTTCCTGAACTTTGGGACGGTCTGGAGAACAGGAACCCGTCCGGCGGAAGGTTGTTCCCGGCGCTGTTCATCACAATAGCCTGCGGTGCGGTGAGCGGATTTCACGCCACTCAGTCTCCGCTTATGGCGCGCTGTGTGGATAAGGAAAGGCTTGGTAGGCCGGTATTCTACGGTGCGATGATTACCGAAGGTCTGGTGGCTCTCATCTGGGCCGCAGTGTCTTCGTATTTCTTCTTTTGCGGCGGCAACGTGGAGATGGGCGCGGAGAATGTTACGGCGGCTCCTCAGGTAGTTACGATAGTGAGCAAGCATTGGCTTGGAACTCTTGGAGGACTGCTCGCCATACTGGGTGTGGTGGCCGCTCCGATCACGAGCGGAGACACCGCGCTTCGCAGCGTGCGTCTTATCGTAGCGGAGGCGTTTCATCTGGATCAGGGTCCTGTAAAGAACAGGCTCGCCATCAGCATCCCGATTTTCCTGGTGACAGGCACGCTTCTGTGGTTCAATGTGTCGGATGCCGACGGATTCGACAAGATATGGCGATATTTCGGCTGGGCGAATCAGACTCTGGCAGCGCTGACGCTCTGGATGATAACGGCTTGGCTTTCAAAGAACAGGGGGAAGATCTGCTATCTGCTGACCCTCTTCCCGGCAGCGTTCATGACCTCGGTCACCACGACTTACATCTTCGTGGCGAAGATCGGACTGAATATTCCGGAACAGTTCATTCCGCATATCGGCACGGTGTCGTTCTGGATAGGAATCATCCTGTTCTACGCGCTCAGATACCACAGACTGCATGGATCAGCCTAAGATAGAGAGGATGCTCCGCCTGATGAAGTATATGTCAGGCGGGTTCGATTACAGCATAGACGAGCTCGCGGACAAGCTGGATATGTCGGCACGCACGATTTACCGTTATATAGACACGTTCAAAAGTGCCGGGTTTACCGTGCGCCGCACCTACGGGAGCGTCTATAAGCTGGAGACTATGCCTTCGGAACTTCCGAATTTCGACCGCCTGATGTATTTTTCCGACGAGGAGGCCTATCTGGTTAACAGCCTTTTGGACCGTCTGTCATCTGCCAATGCGCTCAAAAGGGGCTTGAAGGAGAAATTGGCAGTCATATATGATTCCACGGCGATAGAGAATTTCGTGGACGCGAGGAGCAATGCCACGCACGTGGAGAGGCTTACCCGGGCGGCCAGGGATCGAAGGCAGGTCGTGCTCAGGGATTACGAGTCGGGCAATTCCCGCACGGTGCGCGACAGGCGAGTGGAGCCTTTCGGGTTCACCACGGATTATGTGGATGTGTGGGCCTACGATCTGGAAGATGGGAAGAACAAGATGTTCAAGGTGTCCAGGATCTCGGAGGTGCAGATTCTGGACAGCCCGTGGAAGGCGGAGGGCAGTCATCGCAGATATGGGCTGGACGTGTTCAGAATGAGCTCCGGCCGCGCTCCCGTAAGGGTAAGGATGAGGCTTTCCGTATTGGCCAAGTCCCTGCTGGTGGAGGAGTTCCCTATGGCGGAGAAGGATCTTCGAAAGAGAGGGGAGGAGTGGATTCTGGATACGGAGCTGTACGGATTCGAGGGCGCCTGCCGGTTCTATCTGGGGCTCAGCGGCGACATCCGTATCGAGGATTCCCCGGAATTCAAGGCTTACGTGAGGGAATTTGTGCAGAAAAATCTGGCTGAATTTTGTAATTAAAAAATTTTATTTATACTTTTACATAGCCTTTGGGGCTGATAGTTAGCAGTGAATTGACAGACCTAGTGAAAATTGCTTACAGTTTGTAAGTGATTTTTTGTTTTTAGGGTCCGGTTTAGTAGTGTATTATTTTAAATAGTTAGTATTATGAGTTATTTCAATTTCTCGAAGAAAGTCTTCGCAGCTATGTCTGCCTTGGCTTTAGTCGTCACCGGATGTGGTGACAAGACTTCCACAACTCCTGATGAGAAGGAACCGGATTCTTATGTGAATCATTTCACGATTACGGTTGACGATGTTACCGCAGGCACCTGTGTGCTTAATGTCGTAAGAGATGATCCTGATCAGGGCTTTTATTATGCCGTAGTTCAGAGAAACGATTTCGATTATCTTGGAGATGATATTCAGTCTCGTGCCAAGGCTTATCTTAGAGGCGAGGTGGACTGGTGGATCAGTGATTGGGGATATACCGAAGAAGAAGCTATTGAGGCTACCATTTATTCGGAGGATATCGTAGATTATCCTATTGAATATCTGTACGGAGCTACTGATTATATAGTCATCGCCGCTTATCTGGATGAAAATGCGGAGGCCGTGGGTGATTTCGAGTACGTCAAATTCTCTTCCGCTACTCCGGACCCTTCAGACAATACGTTCAAAATCAATATCGACGGTGTTACTGCCCGTTCGGTGACATATACTGTTACCCCAAGCATCGCCGATGAGGATTATGCCGCTGTAATCGTGGACTATGAGACATATAAGAATGTGCCGGATGCTGATCTTCCTCACAAACTTATTCACGAAGTTTTCGGCTATTTTATCAACTATGCATCGGGAGAGCATACTTTCAAGGCCGGTTCAGATGGGACTATCTATGCTGGAAAGGAATATGAGATCTGTATCTTCGGTCTCGACTCTTCACACAGCGTGGCTACCACTCCTCTTTACAAGCAGGTTTTCAAGACCAATGAGCCGGGAGATCCTTCAAAATTGACTATGGATGTAGAATATAGCAGCGGTGCCGTCAATGGATATACTATGAAGGCCAAGCTTACCCCTAGCGATGATTCCATTGATTACTTTGTAGAACTGGTGGATGATTCCTGGACCGTAGAAAAGTTTACGAAGGTTTATAAGGCGGATATTGATTCGACTGCCGCTTCCTGGGGTGTCGATGTAGCTACATATATGGGATTCTTTGCTCAACACGGTGACTATGAGACCAGTTCTGTAGTATATCCTGGGATGAAGTACAAATTTGCAGTGCTTCCTGTCTATGCCGACAAGGGTGAATTCGCGGGAGATGCATTCTTTACTTCGACTTACGAAGTTCCTGCTTCAGTGGAAGGCAAGGCTACCATAAATGTTACTTTCGACAAGTATTATGATGGTACAGCCATCGCAGAGATTGATGAGATGTGGTCATACTTGAGCGGCTCCTGTGTGTTCCCTGTCACCGTCGATTATACGGGAGTAAGCTGCTATTATTATCTCTATAAGGTTGATGGTAAGACATATTCAAGAGATGATATTATAGCTACGCTTGTCAATGGCGGTTCTTCCTGGGATATGGATTGTTTTATGCCTTTCGATACCGACGGTGTCATTTATGGTGTTTCGATAGATGAAGACGGTAACCCTGGCCCTATCTTCGAGAAGAAGGTTCGTTTCTCCAAGGATGGCGTATCTCCAGCTCAGGAATTCCTCGCTGACAAGAAATATCTGAGTCAGAAGGAGCAGAAGGAGCAGAAAGAGCAGAAGAGTGCTCCGGCTCATTCCAGGAAGTCTTATGCTACAGTGAATTCTCCTGTAGCTTTCTAAAAAAGACTTCATCTGAAATTTTAAGGGCGGTCTGCGGCAGCGGGCCGCCTTTATTGCGTAAAAAAACGTATCTTTACGCTTGTTTAGTGGTGAAAAATAAATTGGTTCTAGTAATATATACTTTGTAACATGAAATCCATCAGAGAAATTTATAAGATCGGAAAGGGGCCTTCCAGCAGTCATACGATGGGCCCGGAATTGGCCTCGAAGGTATATCTGGAGCATCACGGGGAGGCCAAAGGATTTTATGTGAAGCTCTACGGCTCGCTTGCCGCCACGGGACGCGGGCATCTTACGGATGTCGCCATAAAGGAAGTGCTCTCGCAGGCCGGTAAGGTGTATATCGAGTGGCGTCCGAAGGAATTTCTTCCCTCGCACCCGAATGCTATGAAGATAGCTGTAATCGCGGCGCCTGAATCGCTGCCGCAGGCCGATGTACTGAGTCCGGAAGAGATTGGCAGGCTGGATCTGCAGGATGAATGGACCTTCTACAGCATAGGGGGAGGTGCCATCAGGTGCGAGCAGCTTCCGGAGGTGGAGCCTGAAGACATCTATCCACTGAACACGATGACCGAGCTGCTCCAGTGGTGCAATTCCAACGGCAAGGCCTATTGGGAGTATGTGGAGCAGATCGAAGGTCCCGGAATCTATGATTATCTGCTGGAGGTGTGGCGTGTGATGCAGGAGTCCATCGAGCGCGGCCTTGATCACGAGGGCGTGCTTCCAGGCCCGCTTCATCTTCGCCGTAAGGCCGCCTCGTATTATATCCGCAGCGAAGGGTATAAGGACGTTCTGCGCACCCGAGGACTCATCTTCGCATACGCATTGGCAGTGAGCGAGGAGAACGCTTCCGGCGGGGTGATAGTGACCGCTCCGACCTGCGGCTCGTGCGGCGTCCTGCCAAGCGTGATGTACCATCTGAAGAAGGTGTACAATTTCAGTGATAACCGCATCGTCCGTTCGCTGGCCACTGCTGCGCTGGTGGGTAATGTGGTGAAGACCAATGCTTCCATATCCGGAGCCGAAGTAGGCTGTCAGGGAGAGGTCGGCGTGGCCTGTGCGATGACTGCCGCCGCTGCCAATCAGCTTATGGGCGGAACCCCGGCGCAGATAGAGTACGCCGCTGAGATGGGTCTCGAACATCACCTCGGAATGACCTGCGATCCGGTGTGCGGTCTGGTGCAGATTCCGTGCATCGAACGCAACGCCTATGCCGCCGCCCGTGCGCTGGATGCCAATATCTATGCGTCCTACACTGACGGGCTTCATCGTGTGTCTTTCGACCAGGTGGTGAGCGCGATGAAACAAACGGGAAAAGACCTGCCGTCACTGTATAAGGAAACCAGCGAGGGAGGCCTTTCCGCTATCTGGAAATAAACTCAGTTAGAGTTTGTTGATTATCGTTCGTTCGGATATGATGGCGTTGTACCTGTCAAGTACTTCGCCCACCACGTCTTCCCAGCTTCTTACGATGGATCTGCTGGCCTGAACGCCGACCCTTTTGACTCTCTGCGGGTCTGCGATGAGTTCGCGAAGTTTCTCTTCGAATGACTGCAGGCTGTTGTCTATCAGGAACCCGTTCTCGCCGTCAGTAAGTATGGTGGATGCGGTGGCGCCTTTGACCATTACTGCAGGAGTGTGCAGGGCTGCGGCTTCGCGTACCACGAGGGGAGCGTTGTCGTAAAGTGAAGGGAAGAGGAACAGGTCTGCTGCGGCGTAGTATTTCTTGATCTCGTCGCGGCTAGTAAGATTTCCGACAAATGTTACTCGACTGTCCAGGCCCTTTTCTGTCACGAGAGATTTCATCGCCTCTGCGGCGTAGCCCGTACCCACGAAGTACATCCTGAATTTCTGGTCTTTGATGCCTTCAAGGGCGTCTATGATGAAGCGCACGTTCTTCTCCCAGATGTGCTGGCCGACAAACAGGAGCACAAAGTCATCTGACTTGATGCCCAGGTCTTTGCGCGCGTCCACGAAGTATTTCTCGGGATAGTCCGCGCAGAGGTCGGACCCGTTGTCCACCACTTCGACCGATCCTTTGTAGCCGTATTCGCGGATGACATCCTTGACGGATGCCTGCGGTACCCAGACCTGGTCCGCAGCCTCGTAGAAGGAGACTATCCTCTTGATCACGGTATTGACCATAGGTTCGGGAAGGACTCTGGAGAAGTCGTCGCGGTATTTGGAGTGGAAGGTGGCTACGCACGGAATGTTCTGGCTTTTGGCTATCTTGAGTGCGGCGCGTCCTGCCACGAAAGGGCTGTGTGCGTGCACTATCTTGAAGTCCCTTTTAGCTATCTTGGTGAGATATGTAGGGTCGATTTCGGCGATTCCCGTGACGTAGGGCTTTCTGAACGGTACCGGCATTGAGAAGTAGTCCAGCACTTCGAAATCGTGCTTTGAATAGTCTGTTCCGGGGACGTGAGGGGTGATTACCGATACGCCACCTACCATTTTCTGCATCCAGTATGCGTAGTTGTACACGCAGACGGACACGCCGTCCATCACCGGAGGAAAACATTCATTGAACAGGCCAATGTTGAAATTTTTCTTTTCCATAATTTAATCTATCCGCCGCGAATATACAACTTTTATTTTAATTGCCGTGTCAGCCGTGCCCCCCGGAAGCCGCAGGCGCGAGGAGGGCCGCCCCATCGAGCCCCCCGCAGCGTTTGTTCTATTTGCATTTCAGAAGTGGCAGGTCTTTGTGCCTCGACCCTTACTTCTTTCGCCTCCCACTGCGTGGGTTCTCCAGCCTTACCCAGATCGCATACAGTACGGTGAATTCTATTTGGAGGGCGTTATATTTCAACAAGCCTTCCCGATTAATTGCAAAACAAAAACACAATCTCGATTAATTGCAAAATTTGAAATTAGCGGGAACACCTATCAGCCTCTCATCGCGTTCTATACCACTTTCGCGCTCCCTAACCCCATTTTAAAAGCGGGTACGGGAACACCAGATGCCACCACAGCGTATTCTATGGCACATCGGTGTTCCCGCTAATTTTACACTTTTATTCTGCTTTCTTTATGAACCTCAACGTCAACGCGAAGACGCTTACAAGCATTCACTGGACGATATGCGCATGGACGCTTTTCTAGCCAGTGGTGGAACTATTTGGCCTTATTTGTCCTCACCTGGAAGATGTGGATGCCACAGAGAGCCGCCAGTGCCCATAGCCAATCTAGATCGGGACTTTTCAGTCATTTATGTCCATACCTAGATTGTCGGGTATTGCCTGTCACGTTGGCCGGTCAGGGCAGAGACTTTTCTACGCTGTCGCTTCGCGACCCTGTACGGGCAAACGCTTCGAAAAGTCCCTGCCCTGCCAAGCCACACCAACACCGAAATCTATTTCGAAAAATCTGAAAGGGTGCGGATTTGAGCATTTCCGCACCCTTTCGCTAATGCAACCTTCACCAGAAGGCCGTCAGAAGGGGGTAGGTCCACTGAAAGGGTGCGGTTTTCAGGTTTTCCGCACCCTTTCAAATTGGCACGACGGCATATGAATATTCACAATTCCATGCGAAGTAAAGCACCGCAGCCGGAATAAATGATCTCCGGCTGCTACGGAACGCCGGTGCGAGGGGCTCCGGGAAACGGCCCTCCTCCCGGCGTCCGTTGCTTGGAAGTAGAAATATAGCTCTGTCTTTAAAACGCAGTTCAAAACGGGTAATCTGTGCCCGACGTTATTAAAGTAA
>CAVFXO010000003.1:0-12819 GCA_963626825.1 bacterium
GCTTCATACGCAGATGGCCCACCTCCTCGACGTCATACTCACGTCCGGTGGCGAAGAACTTGACCTTGTCCCCCTTGGCAATACGCCCGTTCTTTATCTTGTAATATGCGATTACCCCTCTGAAAGGATTGAATACGGAGTCGAAGATAAGGGCCTGAAGCGGCGCGTCTGGATCTCCCTGCGGGGCAGGAATCTTCTCCACGATGGCATCCAGCAGCGGAGCTACGCCTTCTCCCGTGCGGGCAGATACTTTATATACATCCTCCGGAACGCAGCCGATCAGATCGCAGATCTCGTCCGTAACCACCTCCACCTGAGCCGATTCCATATCTATCTTGTTCAGCACCGGAATAATCTCCAGGCCGTGGTCTATGGCCATATAAAGGTTCGATATGGTCTGGGCCTGAACTCCCTGCGAAGCGTCCACCACCAGCAGCGCCCCCTCGCAGGAAGCGATGCTGCGCGACACTTCATAGGAGAAGTCCACGTGACCGGGAGTGTCGATGAGATTCAGCTTGTAGTTCTCCCCTCCGTGCTGATAGACCATCTGGATGGCGTGGCTCTTGATGGTGATGCCCTTCTCCCTCTCCAGGTCCATATCGTCCAGAACCTGGTTCTCCATATCCCTCTGGGAAAGAGTATTGGTCAGTTCAAGCAGCCTGTCGGCCAAGGTGCTTTTACCGTGGTCTATATGCGCTATGATACAAAAATTGCGTATATTCTTCATCAGGGACAAATATAACAAAAATTTCGCTACGGAACAGGGTCGTAGCCGCTGCCCCCGAAAGGATGGCAGCGCAGAATACGCCTGACGCTCAGATACAGGCCCTTCAGAGGACCGTATTTCTGAAACGCCTCGAGGGCGTACTGCGAACAGGTGGGCGTAAACCTGCAGGTAGGAGGTTTAAGCGGGGATATGCACCTCTGATAGAATCTTATAAGAAATATGAAAGGCGCGCTGAGAATCCGTCTCCAGTTCATTTCGCACGGGCTTCTATTTTCTTCAGTATGGACTTCACGTCAGCCTCTATCTCGGCGAAGGTCTGAATCTGAGCCGGGGTGTACACCAGCATTATGTCCGCCTTGGCATCCGCTAGCAGATCCTTGTTCAGCCTGTAGGCCTCCCTTATGCGGCGCTTGAGAAGATTGCGCCTGACGGCGCGCTTGAAATGGCGTTTGGGCACGCTGACCAGAATCCTGCTCCGGTCGGCCTGACCCTCCATATAGCAATACCTTATGCACGAAGTGCTGCCCCAGTGACCCTTGTCCATAAGAAGGGCTATGGCACTCTTGCCACAGATTCTCTCTTCCTTGGAAAAAGTATGTACCGGAGCTGGCATAGGCATTATCGGACTGACTGAAGATATACATCCAGGGCCTTGGACACGGAAGGAGCCTCCGGGGTCGGAGCCTGGAGAGCCACCTTCAGGGACGCATCCTCGAGGGCCTTGACGACTGACTTGCCGTAGGAGATGATCTTCATATCCCCCTGCTGGAAGTCAGGATAGCTTGCGAAAAGAGATTCCACGTCGGCCTTGTTGTAAAGCACGAGCAGATCGAACGACGACAGATCAACGGACGTAAGGTCCTGATTTACAGACTTGACCAGCTGAGCCACGGTGTAATCGAGCCCCTGCGCGGCGAAAAGCGCCGACACCGCACCGGCAGCGGAAGGATCGGACGCGGTTATGAGGAACTTCTCGCCCTGGTGCTTGCTGCTTACGAGTTTGACTATGGATTCGGGGGTGCCGTCTCCTGAGAAGATCTTCCTCTTGCGGAACACGATATGTTTCTGAAGATAATTGGCCACAAGTTCCGTAGAACAGAAATATTTCATAGTCTCCGGCACCTTGAAGCGCGCATCCTCACAAAGCGTAAAATAGGCGTCAATGGCGGCGCGTGAAGAAAAAACGACAGCGGTATATTCGCTGAGATTAACCCTCTGCGCCCTGAATTCCCGCGAAGTCAGCGTCTCTATCTTGAAGAACGGATAAAAAACTATATCAATTCCGAACTTTTCCTTCAGGCTGTCATAAGCGGAGGTGCTGCTCGGTACGTTCTGCGATATAAGTACCTTCTTAATGCTCATTTTCTAACGTAACAACAATACTACAATAACCAATCCCGTCACCGGGACAAATTCAAGGCCGCAAAGATACAAAAAAGACTGAAATGCACCGACACGGTGAGACAAAATTTCTGCCTGCCGCACGAGCGATATCATTAGGAAACAGGCCAATTCCGCCAGCAGAACCGCCCCCGAGACCGATTCCACGGCCCCGCAGACCAGCAGAACCATCATACTGACCATCCAGAGGAACGCGAGCGGAAGGCTGAAGACCACCGGGGTGTTCCTGCAGGCCTGCCAATACTCATCGCTCACCCTCCGATGCGGAACCAGATAATACAGAATCCTTCTGAGCCAGTCGTAACCTGCCAGGCCAATCGCTATCCACCACAGGTCCACAGTCCAGATCCCCGACCACTGCACCATCAGCACATACGCCGGGAACAGGCACAGCGCCACCCTGTCGCGGGTCCTCGCCCACGGGATATTGTGCTCCACCGACACGACCCGCTGCCATTTCTGGAAGCACGCGAGCGACGGCGGCATAATGAAAAGTATGTCTCTGAGAAAAAAGAGTATCACCACCGCCTCTGCCAATACCAGCAGCCCGTGCACGGGCTGTTCTATCCAGACAGAAGCCGCATCCGCCATAGCCGGAGCAGTCTTCGGAAGATACAGGATGCCGTTGGGGAAACTCTGAAGGAACATCAGTTGCCGCGTTTGGCGTTATATCCCATACCCTGCAAAAGTGCGACGACCTTGTCGCGGAGATCCCCCTGGAGGGTTATCTCACCGTCCTTGGCCGTTCCGCCCACTCCGCACTTTACTTTCAGGGCCTTCCCGAGCGCAGTCAGATCGTCCCCGCTCCCGACAAATCCCTTGACCAGGGTAACCTGCTTTCCGGCACGGGCCCTGCGGTCTATGCACACGATGAGGCGCTGCCTGGAAGGCTCGAGAGTTTCCTCCTCCGGAGCCTGGGCCGTCTCATATCTGAAGTCCGGAGAAGTGGAATAGACCACACCCAGACGCTTTTTCCAATCGTTGTCTGCCATACCCCGCAAAGTTAAGAAATTTCCAAATCTCTTTTCGTATATTTGCGGATTATGAACAACAGACGATTCAGCCTATGCAGCAGGATAGGCGCAGCGGTCACATTCATCATCTCGGCCATCACCTACCTGCTCACGATAGAACCCACGGCATCCTTCTGGGACTGCGGTGAATTCATAGCATCATCATACAAACTGGAAGTGGGGCACCCACCGGGAAACCCTGTATTCCAGATCTTTGCGAAGATTTTCACCCTGTTCGGAGACTCCGCACACGCGGCGGCTCTGGTGAACGCGGCGAGTGCCATCTACTCGGCCCTCACCATACTTTTCCTGTACCTGACCCTGGTGTGGTTCATCAAGCGCATCATCAGGCCCGCTCAGAACGGTGAATACACGGCGGCGAACACCATTGGCATAATCCTCGGCGCTGCAGCCGGCGCGCTCTGCTACTGCTTCTCCGACACGTTCTGGTTCTCCGCTGTGGAGGGCGAGGTATATGCGATGTCCAGTCTGTTCACCGCACTGGTGTTCTGGATAATGACCGTCTGGTACGACCGCTACGACGAACCGCACGCGCTCCGCTGGATAGTGCTCATCGCGTTCCTTATGGGATTGAGCATTGGCATACATCTTCTCAACCTGCTTGCCATCCCGGCGCTGGTCTTTATGTATTTTTACAGATACAAAGATCATTACGACGCGAAGGACTATATAAAGATAGGTCTCATCGGCATCGCGCTACTGGCCCTGATCCTGTTCGTCATCATTCCGTGGCTTCCGAAGATCGCGGCCTACTTCGACCTGTTCTTCGTGAACGTGCTCGGACTGCACTACAACACCGGCGCCGCATTCTTTATGATCGCCCTTCTCGCGCTGTGCTTCTGGGGCATCATCCGTACGGGGAAGGCGGGCAAATGGGCTCTCAATACCGTCCTGCTCAGCTTTACCGTCATCACCATAGGATTTTCTCTGTTCACGGTGGACATCATCCGCTCGTGCGCGAAGACCCCTACCAACGAATACCAGCCTGACAACGCATTCACCCTGGTAAGATACCTCTCCCGCGAGCAGTACGGCAAGACGCCGCTCATCTACGGACAGTACTACGACGCCGACTACGATCTCAAGACATCGAAGTACTGGGCTCCGGTGGATGGCAAATACAAGAAAGTGGACGGGCCTGTGGATGCCAATTACAAAGGCAAGGACAAGATGCTCTTCCCCCGAATGTGGAGCGAGTCGCCGGACGGAAGCTATTCTGAATTCTATAAATACTATACAGGAGGGAAGAAGGGGAAACCTACGATGGGCCAGAACCTTCGCTACTTCTTCGACTACCAGTGCAACTGGATGTACTGGAGATACTTTATGTGGAATTTCGTCGGGCGGCAGAACGATGTTCACTCTCCTTCCCCTGGCAACATCTTCCACGGGAACTGGGAGAGCGGAGTGAAGTTCATAGACCAAGCGCGTCTGGGAGACCAGAGCGGCGCGCCTGAAGTCCTCGCCCATAACAAGGGCAAGAACCACTACTATTTCCTGCCTCTGCTGCTCGGCCTGATAGGCCTGTGTTTCCAGTTCAGGACGGACAGAAGAGGGTGTTTCCTGAATTTCCTGATGTTCTTCATGACCGGTATCGCCATCGTTCTCTATCTTAACCAGCCGCCTTACCAGGTGCGCGAGAGGGACTACGCCTATGCCGGATCCTTCTATTTTTTCAGCGTCTGGATTGGCCTGGGCGTGGCTGCCATATACAACTGGTTCGCTTCCCGTAAGGAAGGCCGGCTCAGATGGGCAGGGGTCGCAGCCGGGGTTCTGTGTCTGGGCGTTCCCGCCCTTATGGCGCAGCAGAACTGGGATGACCACGACAGGAGCAACCGTCGCACCTCAGTGGAGATCGCGAAGAATTACCTTAATTCCGTAGGACCTGACGGCGTGCTTATTACTCACGGTGATAACGATACATTCCCTCTCTGGTACGCACAGGAGGTGGAGAGCGTGCGCACGGACGTGAGGATCGTGAACACCAGTCTGTTGGGAACGGATTGGCATATAGATCAGATGAAATATGCTGTGAACGAGTCGGCGCCGCTGAACCTCTCCGTGCCTTACAGCCAGTATCTCTACGGAACGAACGAGTATGTGCCCGTGGTGGACAGCCAGGGACAGCCTATGACCGTTCAGGACGTGATGACCATCTTCAGGCATCCGAAGGCCAAGGTACCCCTGGCCAGCGGCAAGAAGGTGGACTACATCCCTGCGCGCCAGATCGTAGTGCCCGTAAACAGGGCCAATGTGCTCAAGAGCGGAATCGTAAGCGAAAAATACGCAGACAAGATTCAGGACAGCATCGTGCTCACCATACCGAAGGGCAAGGATTACCTGACCAAACCGGAGATATTCCTTCTGGATTTCCTGGCCGGATACGACTGGTCACGGCCGCTGAGTATGCTCAATATGGGCGGAGACCTGAATATAGGAGAAAAGGACTATCTGGTTTATGATGGATATTCCTATAAGCTGGTGCCTTTCAAGAACAAGCCTTCGACCCTCAATCCGGGATTCGTGGACACCGATGACCTGTATCACAAGATGACTTCGGTTTACAGGTTCGACGCCGTAAGCGCGGATAACTATTTCATTGACTACCAGAACTATTACACCTTTATGGGAGTAATGAGCGTGCGAAGATTATTCGTCACGGCCGCCAAGACTTTCCTGGGACACGAGGAGAATGACAGGGCGCTGGAGATGCTCGACCGTATGGTGGATGTGATGAAGCCTTACCCTCTGGACGGCATTCCTCTCGGATTCTCGAACGACAACTTTATGGTCACCGAGGCGGTAGATCTGTACTTCAAGCTTGGGCAGAAAGAGAAAGCACTTGCATTGGCAAACGAATATTCACAGCAACTGCTCACCTCTACCAATTTCTATATGAGCTTCTATGCCTGGGCGGATGAGGAGTGCCAGGACTGCGCACAGTACCTCTATCTGCTGGCGGACAAGCTGCGTGATAACGGTGAAAAAGAATTTGCCTCCCAGCTGGAAGGCAAACTTAAAGAAATTATAGACAGGTCTTAGCGACTAAGTCTTACCACTATCGAGAGCGGGAGATTCTTGCCAAAGCTATCACGCAAGGCGAGTTCCCCGCTTTCCAGTTTATAGTCTCCCTTGAGCTGGAAAGCCTCCTTCACTATGGTCTCGCCGAGCAGGGCGCTGTACCCGTTCGAGTACAGATTCAGGACCATAAAGCTGTTCTTTGGGGCGAGAATTTTAGAGACTTCCTTCAACATATCGAAGAGGCAGTCGTCAAGCTTCCACTTTTCTCCGTCAGGACCGTGGCCGTATGCCGGAGGATCGAGTATGATGCCGTCATAGAGGTGACCGCGCTTCGCCTCCCTGCGGGCGAATTTCATAGCGTCCTCCACTACCCAGTGTATGCCGTCCATTCCGCTTTTTTCCATATTACCACGGGCCCAGGTTACTACCTGACGTACTGAATCCAGATGAGTGACGTCGGCTCCTGCCGCACGGGCCGCGAGGCTGGCTCCGCCCGTATAGGCGAAGAGATTCAGCACCTTCATACCTGGTTTTGTATGGGCATAGATATACTCCCAGTTCGAAGCCTGCTCAGGGAAGACTCCCACGTGCTTGAACGAGGTAAGACCAAGACGGAGATTAAATTTCAAACCCTTCTGAAGACCGGGATATGAGATATACCACTGGTCATCCATCTGCTTGAGGGCTTTCCAAGTGCCGCTGTCTTCCTTTCCTGCCTTGCCGAATCCGGCACCGGGCGTGAAGCGGGTGTAGGCCTTAGCCTCCCACTCCGCGGCGCTCAAAGTCTTGCTCCACAGAGCCTTGGGCTCAGGGCGTATCATCACTACCCGCCCGAACCTCTCGAGCTTCTCCCCGTCTCCGCTATCCAGCAGAGCGTAATCTTTCCAATTTTCCGACGGAAATTCTACCATTACTTACGAGCGATAACCTTTAGTGCTTTTTCTACCAGATGTTCTGCGTCAAGGCCGTAGGCTTTGACGAGCTCGGCCGGAGTGCCGGATTGGCCGAAGCGATCCTCACCGTTCACGAACTCCACCGGAACAGGAAGGTTCCTGGCCAATACGCCGGAAACGGCCTCGCCAAGGCCACCTGCCATATTATGCTCCTCTGCCACTACGGCGCAGCGCGTCTTACTCAAGCTTTCCAGAAGAGCCTTTTCATCCAAAGGCTTGATGGTAGCCACATTGAGAACCTCCGCGCTGATGCCCTTCTCTTCCAGCATCTGCGCAGCCTGAAGCGCCTCCCATACGGTATAACCACAAGCGATGAGAGTCACATCGCTACCCTCATTAAGCTTATATATCTTGCCAATCTCGAATTTCTCATCCTCCGGAGTGAAATTCGGAACTGAAGGTCTGCCAAAACGCAGATAAACCGGACCTTCATAAAGAGCCGCCGCTACGGTGGCGTTCTTAGTCTGGTTATAATCACAAGGAACTATCACCGTCATCCCCGGAAGAGCGCGCATAAGGGCGATATCCTCCATAGTCTGATGCGTGGCGCCGTCCTCGCCGAGCGTGATACCGGCATGAGAAGAAGCGATCTTCACATTCGTATGACCATAAGCGACCTCCTGACGAAGCTGATCATAGACGCGACCTGTCACAAACTCTGCAAAAGATCCTGCGAAAGGAACTTTTCCGGTAATGGCAAGTCCTGCAGCCACACCTATCATATTGGCCTCCGCGATACCGCACTGAACGAACCTGTCCGGAAATTCTGCCGCGAATGCATCCATCTTTACCGAACCCTTAAGATCTGCAGTAAGAGCGACTACTCTGGAATCGATCCTTCCGGCTTCGAGAAGACCGGCACCGAAGCCGCTGCGGGTATCTTTATTACCTGTGTTGATATATTTTTTCATACTAAAAATCTCCTAAAGTTTCTTCAAGCTGGCTAAGAGCCGTCTCACATTCCTGCTCGCTCGGAGCCTTACCGTGCCACTTGTGGTTGCCGGCCATAAAATCCACGCCGTGTCCCATCTCCGTACGGAAAAGAATCATCTTCGGTTTGCCATTGGCATTATGAGCGAACTCGAAAGCCTTAAGAATGGACTCAAAATCGTTACCGTCTGCGTCGATCACATCCCATCCGAATGACAACCATTTGTCTGACAAATCGTTAATACCGGTAATAGTCTCAGTAGGACCGTCTATCTGAAGGCCATTGAGGTCAGTGAACGCTATGAGGTTGTCCACCTTATGGTGAGGCGCCCACATCGCTGCTTCCCAAATCTGTCCTTCCTCACTCTCGCCGTCTCCGCAGAGCACATATACCCTGCCCGGATCGCCTGAAAGCTTCTTACCGAGTGCCATACCCGCAGCCACAGAAAGACCTTGGCCAAGCGAACCAGAAGGCTTGAATATGCCAGGAAGATGGTCAGTCACGCAAGGATGTCCCTGAAGGCGCGAGCCGAACTGACGAAGCGTACCAAGTTCACTTACAGGGAAATACCCGCTGCGTGCCAGCACGCTGTAATAAACCGGAGCCAGATGCCCTGCCGAAAGCACGAACATATCCTGACCGTTCCCTTCGCGGGTCCACGTCGCCGGATCGTGATGCATCTCATTGAAATAAAGCGCGGTCATAACGTCCGCTATGCCAATCGATCCGCCAGGATGCCCGGATTTGGCTTTACAAACCATCCTCACGATGTCCCTGCGGACCTGTGAGGCGATTCTCTGAAGTTCTGTAATATCTGCCATATAGCTTAAAATTTCACAAATTTACTAAAAAAGACGCTACCAGTTCACGATACTGCGAAGTATAAGCGCCATTTTCCATCATCACCAGCGCCACGTCATTGCGCACGCCCGGATGTCTGGAAAAACTTATCACGATACGCTTCGAAGGCTTGCTGCGCGTAGTCTGAACCCGCACGCACTCCGCCGGGAAAAGCGAAAAGCTGGCTGCTACCCGGCACAGTGTCTTCTCCACATCCGACGGCAGCACCATACATAGCACTCCGTCCGGAGTCAGATGCGCCGAAGCGTATTCGCACAAATCACGGTAAGACAGGCTCAGAGTATGCCTGGCCGCACTTTCACGATCATCCGGGTTCAGCAGCGAATTGTCAAAAAATGGAGGATTGGACACTATCAAGTCATACGGACCGCCCTGCCAGAGAGCCAGCGGGCAGTTGTGCGCCGTCAGATGCTCCCTCCACGGGCTACAGGCGAAATTCCCTTCCGCCTCCGCGGCAGAAGGCGCGTCGATATCTATCCCGTCAATATGGAATTCTTCGGTCTGGCCTGAAAGTCTCTGCGCCGTCATCAGCGCCACGACGCCTGTCCCCGTGCCCACATCCAGGACATTTTTCACGCCCTGCGGGATGGGTTCGCACGCGCCGAGCAGCACCGAATCCGTGCCAAGCTTCATCGCTGAAGCGGTATTCTCGACATCAAACCGCTGGAAATGGAACACGCTCATCTACAGAAGTTTTCCGTCTTTCATCACCAGCTTGCGATCGCACATATCAGCCAAGTCGGGATCGTGCGTGACTATTATTATGGTCTGTCCAAGAGAGTCCCGAAGAGAAAACAGCAGGCGGTGAATTTCCTCTTTCGTCGCGGAATCCAGATTGCCGGTAGGCTCGTCGGCCAGAAGCACCTCCGGGCTGTTCACCAGGGCTCTGGCGATGGCCACCCTCTGCTGTTCGCCTCCGGAAAGTTCACCGGGTTTATGGTCCAAACGCTCCGAAAGACCCACCATATCAAGCAACTGCGCAGCCTTTTTTTTCGCCTCGGAATCTCTGGCGCCTGCTATGAGGGCCGGGATGGTCACGTTCTCCAGGGCCGTGAATTCAGGCAAAAGATGATGCGACTGGAACACGAATCCCAGGTGGCGGTTCCTGAACCTGGCCAGCTGCTTCTCGTTTCCTCCGGCTGACACCCCCGCTATCTCGAGCGTGCCGCCGTCCGGAGTCAGAAGAGTGCCAAGTATCTGAAGGAAAGTGGTCTTGCCCGCACCGGACGCCCCCACTATGGAGACAATCTCCCCTTTTTCCGCCGTGAAATCCACATCTTTCAGAACACTTAGATCCCCGTAGGATTTGCATATTTTCTCTGCCTGAATAATCATACCGTTTCTGTAAACCTGTTATTTCTTATATTTTCCCATTACGGGAAACATTTCCACGTAAAAATCTGAATTATGTTTTCCAAAAATTTTGCAATTTTCGAAAAGCTTTGTACATTTGCAGTCCCATTCAAGGGAACCGGGGTGTGGCGCAGTTGGCTAGCGCATCTGGTTTGGGACCAGAGGGTCCTGTGTTCGAGTCACAGTACCCCGACAAAAGCCGTCAGAATCAAGTTCTGGCGGCTTTTTCTTTATCCCCTCTCCAGTTCCCGGCGCATATCCTTCTCCTTAATGGATGCGCGCTTGTCATATTCCTTCTTACCGCGGGCCAGCGCTATGTGCAGCTTGGCATAACCTCGTTCATCGATATAGCAGCGAGTGGCCACGATGGTAAGGCCCTTGTTCTTCACCGCGAGCGCCAGATGGCGAAGTTCCCTTCTGGTAAGCAGCAGCTTGCGGTCCCTTTCCGGATCGTGTCCTCCCCAGGACGCCCAGAAATACGGCGCTATGTTCATTCCCTTCACGTAAAGTTCACCATTGTTGAAGTAGCAGAAAGACTCCTGAAGCGACGCCTTCCCCGCGCGGAGAGACTTTATCTCCGTGCCCACAAGCACTATCCCGGCATCGTACTGCTCCAGGAATTCGTAGTCGAACGAGGCGCGTTTGTTGTTTATCTGAACTTTACTCTGGGCCTTTGGCATAACACGGCAAATTTAGTAATTTTGCGCCAGTTATGAAAACCATTCCTGCACCGCTCCCGGAAGCGGAAACCATCAGTCCCGCAGACATTTCCCGCCTTTATGAGAGCGGAGAGATCAATCTGGTCTGCGTGCTCGGGCCCACCGCTTCGGGCAAGACCAGGTACGCCGTTCAGCTGGCCAGGCAGGTCGGAGGGGAGATTATCTCGGCCGACTCGCGCCAGATCTATCGCGGGATGGACATAGGCACGGGAAAGGACCTCGCCGAATACGGCGATATTCCTTATCATATAATAGACATTCTTCCCGCAGGAGCGCAGTATAACGTACACGACTACCAGCAGGATTTCCACAAGGCATACGCGCAGATCCGCTCCCGCGGGCGCATCCCCATCCTCTGCGGAGGCACAGGGCTCTACATCTCGGCCGTTACCGGAGGCTACAGCTGGCAGGGCGAGAAGATTCCGCTCAGCGAGGCCAAGCCCGCCGGCGACCTCAAGACCTTCTTCATAGGCACCCTGGTGGACAGGGACGAGCGCAATGCCCGCATAGACCGCAGACTTTCCCAGAGATTACATGAAGGGATGGTGGATGAGATTCGCGACCTTTTAGATGGCGGCGTTCCACCGGAAAAGCTCATCTCCTACGGACTGGAATACAAATTCGTAACCCTCTATCTTACAGGGAAATTAACCTTCGATCAGATGCAGGAGCAGCTCGCCATCGCCATACACCAGTTTGCCAAAAGGCAGATGACCTGGTTCCGCGGAATGGAGCGCTCGGGGGTCAGAATTCATTGGGTAAAAGTATGAAGATAGTCTGCGACGACAAGATTCCCTTTCTTCACGGGGTGCTGGAGCCCTACGCCGAGGTGGTTTACCTCCCCGGGGCCGGAATTCGCCGCGAGGACCTTCTGGACGCCGATGCGCTCATAATCCGCACCCGCACGCACTGTGATGAAAGGCTTCTTTCCGGCACTTCAGTTCGCCTCATCGCCACCGCCACCATAGGCTACGACCATATAGACGCCGCGTGGTGCGCGGAGCACGGCATTCTCTGGGCCAATGCCCCCGGATGCAACTCTTCCTCCGTATGCCAATGGGTGGGCGGCGTTCTCGCCGCGCTTTCGCACCGCTGCGGGTTCAGCCTGGCCGGAAGGACGCTCGGCATCGTGGGCGTCGGGCACGTGGGAAGCAAAGTGGAAGAATTAGCACGGGAACTCGGAATGAACACCGTGCTGTGCGATCCTCCGCGCCAGGAAAGGGAACACGCCGAGAAATTCACCGACATAGACTCGCTTATCGAAAGGAGCGACATTATCACACTGCATACTCCGCTGAATGACAGCACCTTCCATCTTCTGGACAGGGCCCGGCTGGAGCACCTGCGTCCCGGGCAGATTCTGATCAACAGTTCCCGAGGGGCGGTGGTGGACTGCGCGGCGCTGAAGGGCGTGCTGGCCTCGGGCAGAGGGGTCATCGCCGCGCTGGATGTATGGGAGAACGAGCCCGCCATAGACACCGCGCTACTGGAGCTCGTAAGCATAGGCACGCCGCACATTGCGGGCTACAGCGCAGACGGGAAGGCCGACGGCACCGCACAGGCCGTAAGGGCAGCGGCAGGAGCGCTTGGCATAGAGGAATTGGCAGACTTCAGGGTCACGGACATCCCGCAAGCCACAGAGCCGGTGTATGACGTTCTGATGGACGATGCGCGACTCCGTGCTCACCCGGAGAACTTCGAAAAACTGCGTTCGGACTATCCGCTGCGGCGCGAACCGCTGTACAAAACATACTGAGTATAAAGTATTAATAATTATTATCACTTGCGAAACTTGAGTTATGAACGTAGTTATTCTGGC
>CAVFXO010000004.1:0-11672 GCA_963626825.1 bacterium
TATTAATAATTATTATCACTTGCGAAACTTGAGTTATGAACGTAGTTATTCTGGCTGCGGGGGACTACCCGCGAAAAGCATATCCGCAATACCTTCTGGAACAGGCGGACGCCATAGTGTGCTGCGACAGCGCCCTCGAGGCGGCCCTCAGGCACGGACTCAAGGTCGATGCCGTGGTGGGCGATATGGATTCGCTGCCGGCAAGCGTGGCAGCGCGGTTCAGCGGAGCGAAAATCCACGTCACGGAGCAGGACTTCAACGACCTTACGAAGGCGATGCGCTACGTGATGCAGACTTACGGGAACATCGAAGCCATTGACATTCTGGGCGCTACGGGAAAGCACGAAGCGCACACCATAGGGAACCTCTCGCTTCTTATGACCTACGAGAAATGGTGGGGATTCTGGGAGAAGGGCGTCAGCGTGCAGATAGTGTCGGACTACTGCTCTGCATTTGCCGTGGGTGAAAGCTGCACCCTGCAGGTGGGAGAAGGCCGCAAAGTGTCGTTCTTCTCCGCCGACCAGTCGCTTCGAATTCACACTTCCGGACTCCAATGGCCGCTTGACGAGGTGCAGTTCACAGACTGGTGGACGGCGACTCTGAACCGCGCCACACAGGACGAGATCAGGCTCGAATTCAATCACCCCGCACAGGTGCTCATAATACTGGAATAAAATTGCATTTATTAGTGAATTTTAGTAAATTCGCGCCGTTTTTAAAGATTTCTTACATCAAATTTTATAAAAAATGAGAATTGTTCAAGTTACAGGTAGAGAAATCCTCGATTCCAGAGGAAATCCTACAGTTGAAGTAGAGGTTACCCTCGAATCTGGTATCAAAGGTGTGGCAGCTGTTCCTTCAGGAGCATCTACCGGTGAGAATGAGGCTCTCGAGCTTCGCGACGGCGACAAGAACCGTTATCTCGGAAAAGGCGTTCTCAAGGCAGTAGCCAACGTCAACGACATTATCGCTCCGGCTGTCATCGGTATGTCAGCTCTCGAGCAGAGGTCTATCGACCAGACTATGATCGAGCTTGACGGCACTCCTACGAAGAGCAAGCTTGGCGCCAACGCCATTCTGGGCGTCAGCCTGGCAGTAGCTCACGCAGCAGCCAACTACCTCGACATTCCTCTTTACCGTTACATCGGCGGAACCAACACCTATGTGCTTCCTGTTCCTATGATGAACATCATCAACGGCGGTGCTCACTCAGATGCTCCTATCGCATTCCAGGAATTCATGATCCGTCCGGTTGGTGCTAAGAACGAAGCTGAGGCTGTCCGTATGGGCGCTGAGGTTTTCCACGCTCTTAAGAAAGTGCTCAAGGACCGCGGATGCTCTACAGCAGTAGGTGATGAAGGCGGTTTCGCTCCAGCTCTCAAGGGCATCGATGACGCTCTCGATTGCATCATCCTCGCTATCAAGGCTGCAGGTCTCGAGCCAGGTAAGGATGTTACCATCGCTATGGACTGCGCCGCTTCAGAGTTCTGCTTCAAGGGTGAGGACGGTAAGTTCTACTATGACTACAAGCAGCTTAAGGACGGTAAGAAGAAAGATCCTAAGGGGAAGAAACTTTCTACCGACCAGCAGATCAAATATCTCGAGAAACTCATCGAGAAATATCCTATCGACTCTATCGAGGACGGTCTTTCAGAGGAAGACTGGGAAGGATGGGTTAAACTTACCAAGGCTATCGGCTCACGCTGCCAGCTCGTAGGTGATGACCTCTTCGTAACCAATGTCAAGTACCTCCAGAAGGGTATCGAGATGGGCGCAGGTAACGCTATCCTCATCAAGGTTAACCAGATCGGCTCTCTTACCGAGACTCTCGACGCCATCGAGATGGCACACCGTCACGGTTACACCACAGTAACCTCTCACCGTTCAGGCGAGACCGAGGACACTACCATCGCCGACATCGCAGTCGCTACCAACAGCGGCCAGATCAAGACCGGTTCACTTAGCCGTACAGACCGTATCTGCAAGTACAACCGTCTTATGAAGATCGAGCTCGAGCTTGGCGAGACCGCTCAGTACGGATACAAGAAACTCAGATAGTTTCTCCGCACCATAACAGAAAGACCGGAAGTTTTCTCTCCCGGTCTTTTTTATTTTATGCCAATTGCGGCCGCTAGAATCTGTATCCCAGACTGACTGTAAGGGTGCCGGAGATCTGCCCTCCGAAAAGATACGCCAGATCAAGGCTTATGCCCTTGAAGCCGCCACCCAGGCCAACTGACCCGTAAGACGGGATGACACATTTGCCCGAGCCGTAATGATAACCGGCTCTGAACGCCACCAGATCCTGATATCCGAGGCTGCCGCCCACACTGAGTCCCAGCGAGCCGCTCGCCAGATAATAGTCCGAATCCAGATAAGCTCCGTAGGAAAGAATTCCCAGCGAGCATCCTTCATAGCCTGCGGCGAGTTTGACGGAGCCCGGAAGCGAGAATGCGTTCCCGGCAGCGTCCTTGACCTTTGACCCCAGGGACACGACCCCTGCCGTGGCCTTCAGGCCGGAAAAATTGGCAGATACGAGAACATCAGCGGAAAATGCGCTGTATGACCGGCCCTCGGCCAGAGTCTCGCTCGCACCGTGCAGGTTCACGCCCAGCGAAAGCACCGGAAGCACGCGGTAAGCCGCACCGACGCTCACAAACATCTGGGACGGGGTGAACGTGCCCTTCTTAGCGCCGGACGCGTTATAAATGTCATAACTCTTCTCCAGACCGTAAACCCCGCTCAGAGCGAAGGCCAATTTGTCCGAAGCCCTGTATGACACTCCCGCCGAAGCGTAGGAAGTCCCGGTGGCGGACCAGAGATTGTATCCCAGGCCGGCTGCAAACCTGGATTCTGAATCCAGAGTCGCCGTTATGTCTCCCATCGAACCCCAGGCCGGTGACTGAGCGCTTGTGAAAGCGGCTCCGGCCGTGCCCTGAAGCGCGGCATTCTGGCCTATGCGTACAAATCCCAATGACTCGCTTGACTGCGCGAAGACTCCGTAGACCGGAATCAACGCCAACGCGCACGATAATATCTGTTTTCTGAAATTCATTGCCATCAGTTTTAAAGTTTAACCACAGTCTTGACCGTCTCGATGCCGTTAATGGTCACCTTCACCTTATAAATTCCCGGAGCGAATCCGCTCATATCTATCTCCGCTGGCTTGAACGCGCTGGACGTAAGAGTCTGGTCGAAAACCAGCGTGCCTGTGGAAGCCCATATCTGAACGTGGGTGTCGGACTCCACACCACCGGACACCTTCAGCACATCCGTCACCTGTGTAGGATATACGTCAGCCCCGGCCTTCGGGTCGCGAACACTTATCTGGAAGGTAAGTTCGGCCTCAGCCTTTCTCGGGTCAAGGGCCTTCACGGTCACGATATCATTGCCGTAGCTGAGCGTAGTAAGCACGATCTCGTCTCCGAGAGGATTGAGATGCGCAACCTTGGAATTGGTATGGGTTACCTGGAATGTGAGCGCGTCACCGTCCGGATCGACGAAATAATCCGAGATGTTGAACGTCTGGCTCTGGGCCTTCTTCTCGAAGATCAGATTTTCAAATTCCTTCACCACCTGAGGCGCGTGGTTTTCCTTCACCTTTATGGCAAATTCTCTGGTCGTGGAAGCTCCATAAGTATCCGTGGCCTTGTAAGACACCTTGTAGTCGCCCGGCTCTTCCTGCAGACCGTTGACACTTATATAATAGTATCCGTCCCTTTTGCTCTGGGTAAGACTTTTCAGTCCTTCATCTTTAGTAAATGACACATTTACATAATGCCCGTCCGGGTCATAGATATTAACCTGGGCCGTAAACTTGCCTGAAGCCGGAACCTCCCACGGCAGTTCGGTAACGGGCTCTATCACAGGAGGATTGTTGACCGTGGTCTTAACCGTCTTTACCTCCGAGAGCTCCGAATAGTTATGCCAATAGTCGTATCCCGCGATAGCCACATAATAATCCGTATCGAAATCCAGATCCCCGAGACTGCCGGATATGGCATCGCCCTTCTTCAGTTCCCCTACGGAAACGGACGCGGCCTTCACCGTCGATGGTAGATTCCTGAGATTCAGGCCAGTGAAATCAGCTTCGTTCCCGCTCGCCAGAAGCAGATACCCATAAGCGGCCTTGCCTTCGGCGCTCGCGCCCACAGTCCAGTCGAACTGCACGCTTCCTCCGCGACCCGTTACGGTATAGTCGGAAACCTTCTCCGGAATATCCACAGAGCCATAAGTAAAGGAACCGTAGGCATCTACCAGCGGGCCAATGCTCGCGCCTTCAAGAAATTCGGAATTGGCCCCACCAAAGAGCCTCTCCATAAGCATCTCGTTCGTAAAGCCCTCGCCTCCGAAATACGACACTATGAGGGCGGCGACTCCGGACACGTGAGGACAGGCCATCGAAGTGCCCTGATACTCGTCATATCCGCTGCCGGACACCGTACTTACTATCTGCGGGCCCACATAGGCATCTCCGCCCGGCGCAGCGATGTCCACCCAGTCGCCATAGTTCGAATAGTATGCGCGGTTCCCGTTTGACGCCATCGCACCCACGGAGATGATAGGCTCATACTTGCCCGGCCAGCCTACGGACCAGCCGTCATTGCCTGCCGCGAAGATGACCACGCCGCCCTTCATCGGGCCGGTCTGCTTGCCGTTCTTGTCTGTTCCTGCATATTTGATAAAATAATCCACCGCTGCCTTATCCGCGCTATCGATGCTGCCTCTCTGAGCCTGGCTTTCAGTATCAAATTCATAGCCCCAGCTGTTCTGAGAGATGACTGCGCCGTGATCCGCTCCCCAGACGATGGCATTGGAAGATCCGCCGAACTCATCCTTCCCTTTGGAATTGGTACGGAATATCTGGCAGGACAATATCTTCACGCCGCCGGTCCCGTCATTGCCACCGGCTATGCCGCAGACTCCGATGCCGTTATTGTTGATGGCGGCAATGGTTCCGGCCACGTGCGTACCGTGGTCGTGAGCCACGATCTTCGTACTGCCGTCCACGAAATTCCAGCTGCCGTCACTTCCTCCCGGAATTACCACGGCTCCCAGATCCTCGTGGGTAAGATCCACGCCACCGTCCACTACAGCGACTATGACATCGGACGAACCGGCCGTGTAGTTGTTCCATACAGGCACTACATTGATGTCGGCTCCGGCCTTGTATTTTGTACCTGTGCCGGGATTGGCATAATGCCACTGGCGCGTCAGATACGGATCATTGAATGTGGCTGTCTCCGAGAGCAGCTTCAGCCTGGGCATATTCTCCACTCCGGAGATGCCCTGAACCTTGGTGAGGACGTTTCCTGCCTTCGTGTCTGAGGCCTGATCCGGGTCGCATTTCACATAATAGAATCTGTGAAGTCCGGCCTCGCGATGCCTTTCCTCCCATTCTCCCGCATCCGGGAACACCCTTTCGAAAGATGTCACCCCGCAGGCGACGAAAGCGTCGTCTATCCTGGTGATGCCTGTTTTTACAGAAATGCCGCTCTTGGTCGGGACTACGTCCAGAAGATCTTCCGCGGTCTGTTCGTCAAAAGTCAGCAAAAGCGCCGTACTCTCCGGCTTTTCATTCTCTGGAGAAACGGTCCCACCCTTCTGCTCCTCTACATTGCACGAAAAACAGAGAAGGCACACCGCCCCCCACACACTACCAACTAATCCTTTTCTCATTCTAAAATCTAACGTCTATATTACAATCAAAGTCAGTCTCCCCACGAGGAAGAGACTGACCGAAAATACTGTTCAACAGTTACTACTGCTTGTCAAGTTTCGTTTCTGCCGGAATCTTGTTATAATAACCAGCCCGTTCGTATGTGCCATAGACATACACCCCTATAGTGACTTCCGTTGCAAATATAAGACATTTTTCTCCGGTATTCAAGATTATGTCCTCATCAATATCCTCACTGTTTTCAAGGCACACGTACCCGTAGAAAGTAGAAAATTTATACAGGTTATAGAGTTGCCCGGCATAGAGACGGATAGTCTCATCCGCGGCATTGTAATATCCATATATATCTCCGACTATTTCTGTACCCATTATGGCGGCTGTAGATGAAGCAGGTATCTTCAGACAGCAGTCCGGATAATACTCGGCTATTTTGTCCTTATCGGCGTCGATGTCATATTCCTCGATATCGAAAGCCACTTTTCCGTCCTCAGAGCTGAAGCTGCCGAAATATGCAGATACCGCATATTCAGCATCGCTGATGGAGACACTGCACTGTGTAGTGCCGCCCGTAACGACTCCGTCCGTAGCCACGTGGTCAAGCGTGATGATAAAGGATTTGCCAGCCTTGGTCAGTTTGGTGTCGTGCTCCAGCTTCACCCAGATGCTGTCATTTTTCTCCTTGTCAGTAGACACGTTAACAAGACCGGTGTTGTTAGGCTGTCCGTCCTTGTAAACAATCGTGAAATCCGTTCCCTGCTTGGCAGTGCCGTCCGTTACAGTGAACGCCACGGTACATTCATCTACGCCGAACACATCCACAGGAATGGCCACTGTACCGTCCTTCTCGCTGAATGCGTATTTGGAACCGTCAAGGCTCACAAACTGGGCCGTCTGGAACTTGGCCTCGCTGCAGGACACGAGAGCAACTGAGACTGCAGCCACGGCAAATATATTTAAAACATTCATTTTCATATCGTTTCCTTTTTATTCTGTACTTGAATAACCCTTGTTCTGCACCAGATTAGAATTGACTTTCATCTCATAAGACGGTATAGGCCAATTGAAATGATAGTCATCCGCGGCCATTGTCTTCGCCTCGTAGTCGTTGTCCACAGCGGCAAGAGTCATTACTATGTTTTCTACGACTGCACCGTCCTGTGCAGGACGTCCGCTGAATCCTTTCTTCCATCTCTTGAGACATTCAAGTCTGCGTCCTTCGCCTACCGTCTCCCTGAACCACTCCTTCTGAACAGCTTCTTCCGTAAGCGATGTGGACAGAGTGGCTTTTCTCGCTGTCTGAAGAGCATTGAGAACAGCCAGACCGTCAGCAGCGGCGGCGCCTCCGTTCAGAGCGGCCTCGGCTGCGATAAGATGCATCTCCGCGATAGTGAATGGTCTCGGAGCGACACAGCCGGAATATACTCCTGATGAACTTAATGCCTTGTTCCCCTTGAATTTGGTAAATACATAGAACTTGTTCTGATAATAGCTGCCATCCAGTTCAAAAGCGATGTCGCTGCACTTGTCGAACCAGGCTCCCAGACGGATATCATCGGACTCATAAGAATCGACGAGCGTTTTACTTGGGATGTATCCTGAAGAGAATGACTTTCCTGTAGGAGAACTTTCAGTCTCGGTATAATAAGTATATTCGCTGTAACTGTTCGGAAGTTCCTTCAGAGCGACGTGTGAGAGGAATATCGCCTCCTTTCCGGCATCATTGGTGTATTCTGCCTCCAGGTCGGCAAGGGACGAGCACAACTTGTATGCTCCGCCGTCGATAAGGCCCTTGGCATAACTGTAAGCCTGGGCATACTGCTTGGTGTCCAGATAATAGTTGGCATACATCGCATCCACGACATCGATGGTGAAATACTCCGCACCGGCTTCGCCCTCGTCATCCACGAGGATATTGGCAGCTATGTCCAGATCCGCCTTGATCTGATCATAAACGGCTTTTACGGTAGCGCGTGCCGGCCTTTCCTGCTGGTCGTATTTAAGCACGAGTGGAACGCAGAGCGCGGTCTCGGCAGTAGCGTCATCATAAGCTTCACCGAAGCGTCTGGCGAGTCTCAGATAAGACACCGCACGGGCCAGTCTCGCCTCGCCTGCTATATACTCGGCATACTCGGCAATATCTTCCGGAACGGTCAGAGCGTTTTCTATGATGACATTGTAATTCTTTATGGCCGTATAATTGTTCGCCCAGAAACTCTCCACATACTCGTCTCCCGGAGTGAAACCGGAATCGGTACAGTGAAGTCCGCCATAACGGTTACCAAAGTTTCTCGTGGCGTTGAATCCATCGAACATAAGGTCATCCGCGATGTCATAGGTTCCGCCAAGCAAAGCGCGGAAATTGGCATATATGCCTGTTTCATAACTTATCACGTCATCCTCTGTCTGAATAAGGGATTCTCCTTCGACAAGTGGAATCGCGTTTGACGGATAATAGTCCAGATTGCAAGACACGACGGTCCCCAGAGCGATGGCGGCTATATATATTTTCGTTAAATTCTTCATAATGATTACCTCCTGTGTGATTAGAATGTAAGTTCAATTCCACCCAGCACCTGGCGGGTATTTCCCGGAAGACCGACAGTAAGGTTACTGTCAACCTCAGGATCGAGTCCGGTGTACTTTGTGAATGTTACGAGGTTACGTCCTGTTACAGACACGCGCACGCCCTTGAGCACTTCGCTGTTCTGGAACCATTTGGCCGGCAGGCTGTAAGCGAGGACAAGGCTCTTGAGACGAAGGAATGAAGCATCCTCAAGGATATGTGTATCAAACTGCATTGTATATCCCTTGCTCCAGTCAGGATACTGGGCGTCCTTGTTGTATGGGGTCCAGAAATCGCTCACGGCCTTCGTAGTGTTGTAGCCCAAGAATTTATAAGGATTGGCATAGAAATATGCATCGTTGTTAATCAGGTATTTTCCACCGAAGAATGCGAAGTCTGCAGTCAAAGCAAGACCTTTCCAATGTGCATTGAATCCGAAACCGCCCGATACAGGCTCGTGACGACGTATCCCTGTATTCTGTGTAAGTTCATCCTCGTTGAACACTTTCGTGGTTCTGGCAGGATCCATCGTGCAGACATCCTTGTCCTCACCCGGGAGATACCACATAGGAGCACCGTCTTCAGGATCAACTCCGGCGTAGATAGGATAATAGAACATTATAGGCTTGCCTACCACATAAGCTAAACCGGTATTTGCGATTTCCCATCTCTGACGCCCGTCGAACAGCTCAGTAATCTTCTCGTTGTTATAGTTGAATGTCGCGTGCAGATTCAGGCCATAGTCCCTTCCCTTCAGAACATCCACTCCGAGCGTAATGTCTATACCTGTATTCTGCAGTGCGCCCACATTGCCGGTAACCTCACTGAAACCGGTAGTATATGGCTGAGGGACATCCAGAAGCATATCTGATGTAACCCTGTTGTAGAAGTCCAGGTCAAGGTCTACCCTGTCAAACAGACGGGACGACAGCGACACGGTAAGCAGTTTCTGCTTCTCCCACACGAGGGACTCGTTTGACGGAGAAGCCAAATAAGTATATGTATTGTCATTATACTTGCTGCTTGACACGGCGACCAGTCCCAGATGGGTATAATTGCCGATTGACGCATTACCCTGGGTACCGTAACTTGCCCTGAGACTCAGTTCATCAATCCAGCCGGCATCCTTGAGGAACTGCTCCTTGCTGATCTTCCACATTCCTCCGACAGCCCAGAACGGAGCCCAGCGGTTGTTCGTTCCGAACCTTGAAGAGGCATCGTAACGGAATGTTCCGTCGATGAAATAACGGTCAGCGTAACTGTAGTCGGCGTGAGAGAAGAATGACAGGAAAGCATATTCAGAACTGCCCTGACTTACGCTTCTGCTAGCCGCAGTACCGTTCTGTATGTCCATAAGGCGGTCGTCAGTGAAGCCTGTCGCGGACAATGTATTGTAATTGTAGTGATATCCTATCCACTCCTGGCCCAACAGCACAGAGAACTGATGTTCCTTGAGCGTTTTAGCATACTCTATAGTATTGGTAAGGGTATGGCGCTGTGAATAGTTGTTGTCAAGATACCGCTGGGTGGAGGAAGAGAACGCATAAGAAGGGAGAAGCTTGAAATCTTCCTTGAGTATATACGAATCAGTTCCCAGACGGGATGCGATGGTAAGACCGTCTATAGGATAAATCTCCAGGAATGCGGCTCCGTTTATACCTATCTTCTTGTTTGAATCCTGCCTCTTTTCTACCCAATAATTCTGATTTGTTGTGCCATTAGGATAACGCTCTGCATATTCAACCCCATTCTCATCCACAGCCGGATAAAGAGGGTTCAGCAGATATGACACACCACCTGAGGGATATAGATCGTTACTTAAAGAAGAGTCCATCCAGTTTCCGTTCTGTCTGGTAGAAGTGAGATAACCAGTTACATTCACACCGGTCTTAAGCCACTTGACAGGACGGGCCTGCACATTTGAACGGACAGTGTATCTGTCATAATAGTTGCCTATGGTGGTACCGTCCTGATGGAACTGAGATGCGCTTAACAGATATGCCACGGTCCTGCTGCCTCCTTCTATGGTTATATCGTTCTGATACTGAGGAGTGACCAGGTTCTGCATATATTCGTGCCACTTGGTATTGGCATTGTACCCCTTGCTTGTGTAAGAAGTGTAAATCTGATTTGGGGTCATAAGTCCCGAACGGATCCAGAAGTCCTTCAGTTCATCGCCTGACATCAGGTTGTCATAGAACTGGAAATTGGAGAGTGTGGAAATACCGTACTGTGACGTGGCCGTGATCTTGGCCTTGGAATCATATCCGCCGGACTTGGTAGTGATATATACGACACCGTTTGCACCGAGGGAACCGTAAATTGAAGTTGACGATGCGTCCTTGAGGACATTTATGGTCTGAATATCGTTAGGGTTCATCTGCATCACCATAGTGCTGGTGGTCTGCACGCCGTCCACGATGAACAGAGGTGCGCTGGAGCTTGTAAGCGAACCTACGCCGTGTATCTTCATGGAGATGGAGCTGTCTCCGGCCACACCGCCGGAAGAAAGCACCTGCATACCTGCCACCTGTCCCTGAAGGGCGTCAAGTGCGGTCTGTGCCGGGGCGTTCTTTACGACATCCGATTTGACCGTGGCCACATTGCCCACGATATTTCCGACCTTCTTGGCGGAACCGTAACCTACAGACACCGCGCCCTCGAGCAGAATAGCGTCTTCCTTAAGGGTCACGTTCACGACACTCTTGCCGCCCACGGGAACTTCCACTGTCTGGAATCCCATGGCGGAGAACACAAGCACTGCATTCTTCGGAACATTGATTGAATAATTTCCAGAATCATCCGCAATCGCATGATTGGTAGCACTGCCTTTTTCTGAAATGGCAACGCCCGGCACTTCATACCCCGTACCGGCTTCAGTTACCACACCCGTAACCTTGATGGTTGACTGAGCAAAAGCTGCAGTTCCGGCAAGGAAAAGTGCAAAGGCTACTGATAAAAGTCTGATTTTCTTCATAAGCTTAGACTTTGTTAATTAATTTAATAATACACTATATTGTTTATTCTCTCTCGACGATACACTACCCTTCAGCGCACATAAAAACGGGCGTTTTATGAAGCGCTTATCCGCAAAGATTGAAATTTTATTTCTAAAAAACAAATCTTTTCAAGTTGTTAGACAGCTGATTAAAACGAGGCGGAGGGTTAATAATTATAATTTTGGTTAAAATTTATTACAAAAATATAGGTTAACACTAACACTTTGAAAGCATATTTTGCCATATCCAACAAAATAAAAATTTTTAAAAATTCTGAAATTTTTTCAAAGCGGCGCTATACGTCGTTCAAATCCATCTTCGACCTAAGTCATTCACCGTCAGGGCGCATAGTGCAAAAGTGTAATTTATTTTCTGGCAGGGCGGAGGCTTTTCGAAGCGTTTGCCCGTACAGGGTCGCAAAGCGACAGCG
>CAVFXO010000005.1:0-12031 GCA_963626825.1 bacterium
AAATGGCTCGCAGCGAGATGTTCAAGGAAGGTCGTACACCTCTCCATACATTCCGTGCCGATATCGACTACGCTCTCGCAGTTGCAAACACCAAGGTCGGTGCGCTCGGCGTAAAGGTCTGGATCTGCAACGGTGAGAAGTATGGCAAGCAGGATCTTACTCCTGCAGCCATCGCAGCAGCCAATGCGCAGGCAGCAGGCGCAGGACGCCAGGGCGGTCGTTCAGACCGTGGCGGACGTCGCGGCGACCGTCGCCCTCGTAGGGACAACAAGTAATTTTCATTAAGAAAATAACTATATTAGCAGTCGGTTTCGAACTCGAGGCCGACTGTTTTTGTTAAAACCCATAAATTTATGAAACGTTTTTTTGCACTTATCGCTTTCTCGTCCCTGCTCTTTGTCAGCTGTGCCAACGGTCAGAACGTTGAAGAAAAGACCGCACAGTTCAAGTCTCAGGTAGAGGAGATGGTAAACACATTCAATACCGAGTACAGTGCTCTCAAGGCCAATGCCGAGCTGAGCGCGGAGACTCTGGACGAGGCTGTCGATTCTCTGTATGACGCCACCATCGAGTCTCTGGAGGACCTTTGCCTGTCCACCATAAAGAAGAACAGGAACAATGCCCTGGGCCTCGAGGCTTTCAAGACATATTTCTCAGAGGTAAACCCTGACGCGGAGGACGCGAAGGAGGTATTGGCATCTCTGGGAAAGAAGGTAAGGGAGGATGAGTCAGTTCAGAAGATTTCGGCCTTCATCGACGCCAGTCTCTCCACCAGGGAAGGCTGCAAGTTCACCGATTTCGAGGTGGACGGAGTCAAGTTCTCCGATTACATTGGCAAAGGCAAATACGTCCTCGTGGACTTCTGGGCCAGCTGGTGCGGCCCTTGCAAGAGGGAGATTCCGAACATCGCCAAGGTGTACGACACCTACAGGGGCGAGAATTTCGACGTGTTGAGCGTGGCCGTTTGGGACAAGCCTGAAGACACCGCCGCCGCTGCCAAAGAGCACGGCGTGGTATGGAATCAGATCGTCAACGCACAGAGAATCCCTACCGACATCTACGGCATACAGGGTATCCCTCAGATTATGCTTTTCGGTCCTGACGGAACTATCCTCAAAAGGGACCTCCGCGGCGACGACATAGAAGAGGCCGTCAAGGAAGCTCTTGGACGTTAGAGACAAAATAGATTTACTTCCGCATTCCCCCGGGGTCTACAGATATTACGACTCCGAGGGAACGGTTATTTATGTGGGCAAGGCCAAGGACTTGCGCAAGAGGGTTTCGCAGTATTTCGTGGACCCCGCCAGGCTGAACACCAAGACCCGCGCCCTCGTCGCGAAGATACGCGACGTTCAGTATTCAGTGGTGGACAGCGAATCCGACGCTCTCCTGCTGGAAAATAACCTCATAAAGCAGTACAAGCCCAGGTACAATATCCTTCTCAAGGATTCCAAGACCTATCCCTGGATATGCGTGACCAAGGAGCTTTACCCCAGAGTCTTCCTTACCCGCAGGGTGGTGCGTGACGGTTCGCTTTATTTCGGGCCGTACAGCTCAGTCTATCACGCCCGCAAGCTGCTTGACTTCGTCACTTCGCTTTATCCCATACGTTCCTGCTCGCTGAAGATCACCGCCGACGCTGTGGAGAAGGGCAAGTTCCGTCCCTGTCTGGATTCCCAGATAGGCAAATGTCTGGCCTGCTGCACCGGCAAGGTGTCTCCGGACACTTACGCTAAGGACATAGACGAGGTGGTGCAGATTCTGAAAGGCGAAAGCGCTCCGCTCATCCGGGATTACAGGCAGCGGATGCAGGCGGCGGCAGGAGACCTCAATTTTGAATTGGCCCAGGCGTACAAATCCAGGATAGATCTGCTCTCCGAGCATTACAGCAAGAGCATCGTGACGGGAAACAATTCCATCAATGCGGATGTGTTCTCGCTGGTAATCGATTCTTCCCGCGTGTTCGGCAACTTCCTGAGGCTTAAGGGCGGAGCGATAATCCAGAGCCTGAATCTGGAGTTCCGCCTCGGAATAGAGGAGAGTCAGGAGGCGATCCTCAGCACTTTCATCGCAGAGATAGAGGAAAGGCTCGGGGCGCTTTCCCGCGAGGTCATAGTGCCGTTTTATCCTGATGTTCAGATAGATGGCGTGGAATTTAAGATACCTGTACGTGGTGATAGACTCGCACTTTTGGAACTGAGCCTGAAGAATGCGAAGGAATTCCATTTCAATTCCCTGCGCCAACTCGAGAAGACCGATCCGCAGGAGTTTAAAAAAGAGGCCCTCGAACAGCTCAAGGGCGTGCTCGGAATGAGCGAACTGCCTGTGCATATAGAATGCTTCGATAACTCTAATATTCAGGGCACCAATCCGGTAGCTTCGTGCGTGGTGTTCCGTGACGGAATGCCTTCGAAAAAGGATTATCGCAAATTCAAGATCAAGACCGTGGTCGGTGCCAATGACTACGCCTCGATGAAGGAGGTGGTGGGCCGCCGCTATTCGCGTCTTATGGCCGAGAATCCGGAAGACCTGCCTCAGCTGGTCATCATAGACGGAGGAAAGGGGCAGCTAGGATTTGCAATGCAGGCGATAGAGGAGCTTGGCCTGCAGAATTCGATGACCGTGGTGGGATTGGCCAAGAGAATGGAGGAGATAGTGCTGCTCGATGACCCGTATCCGCTGTTTCTGGACAGGAATTCGCAGGCGTTCAGGGTGGTGACCCACATACGCGACGAAGCGCACAGGTTCGGCATTACGTTCCATCGTTCGTTGCGCTCGAAGCAGCAGGTGCAGTCGGCGCTGACGCAGATTTCAGGAGTGGGGGAGCGCACTTCGCAGCGGCTTCTGATGCACTTCGGCAGCGTAGCGCGCATTGCTTCGGCCACGAAGGAGGAGATCTCCGCTCTGGTAGGGCCCGCATTGGCGGAAAAGATTAAGAAAGAATTGACAACCAATGATTAACGACGACAAGTTCAATAAGTATTTCGGCATTTTCATTATGGTGGGGATGTCGGTGGCGGTGTGTCTGGCTACGGCCTTTGGGCTGCACAATTCCACAGAAGGGCGTCTGATGCTGCTGATATCGGCATTCGGCTCGATTATGGGTGTGGTGGGAACGGTCACTTCGGCCACGGGGCAGATGCTGACCTTCTTCTTCAGCTTTTTCGACGTGTCCATCTACGGCATAGCCTGCATTCTGAACTGGAAGAACGGCAACGGCGGCCTGGGAAACGGGCTTCTGCACCTGCTGTATTTCGTGCCTATGCAGTTTATAGGGTTCGCTCAGTGGAAGAAGCGCGAGGGACGCAAGGGTTATGTTCAGGCGCGCCGGTTCAGAAAGGGGATGTGGCCGATAGCCATAGGCGCGTTCCTGGCGATGAATGTGGCCGTGTATCTGCTGCTTGCGCAGTTCGACAGAAGTGCGGCGACTTCCTTCATCAGGACTGCGGTGGTGCTGGACACGCTTCCGGTGGTCTGCAACATCATCGGACAGTTCCTTATGTCCACGGCCTATATGGAGCAGTGGATATTCTGGATAGGGGTTAACATCTTCTCCATCGCGCTCTGGACCAGTTCATACCGGCAGAGCGGCGACCCGTTCATTCTGATCTACATCATCAAATACTGTTTCTTCCTGCTTAACTGCTGCAACGGTCTGCGCATCTGGATCAAGCTCTCTGCCCCTCAGGGAGCGGTTTTGCAGAATGGTGAAAAATAATTATCTTTGCAATCTGTACACTTGTAAGAAACTATTAAAATTATAAACTTAAATCTTTAATTAAAATGGAGTACGCAGAAATCGTAAAGAAGGTAAAGGACATCATCGTGGACAAACTCGGTGTTGAGCCTTCAGAGGTTACAGAGACCGCTAACTTTACAAACGACCTTGGCGCCGATTCACTTGACACAGTAGAGCTTCTTATGGAATTCGAAAAGGTTTTCGGTATCAAGATTCCAGATGATGAGACAGCCAATATCTCTACCGTTAAGGACGCTATTGACAAAGTCGCTGAGAAACTCGGTTAATTTTAACCTTAATCAAAAATAAAGGTCAGGAACGTATGAATTCCTGACCTTTTTGCGTTATATCCGGATTACTCTTCCGGGATGGAGAATACCAGCTTGAGGGACGGCTGCCCTTCGGTGCTTTCAGGACCGTACAGCACTGCTTTGAAGTAGGCGTCCTTGTCGAGAGCGTACTCGGTGCTGGTGGTGCTGGAACTTCCGCTGGCGTACATTGCCGCGAGCATATAGCTGTAGTAGTTGCTGTAATAGCTGCTTCCGTAGCCGTAACTGCCGCTGCCGTACATGCTGTTGTAATAGCTCTGGTATGCCAGGTACTGCAGGTACTCGCTGTAGTCGCTGGATGAACTGCTGGATGAAGACGACGTAGTGGTCTGCTCGCTCATAAGAAGCATCCAGATATCGTAGTTTCCGGTCTTGAAGTTCTCATCCTCTTCTTCGTCCTTGAGCAGAATCTGCTGCAGGTGATAGGTGATGTCAGGTGAATATACGCAGATGCTGCGGTTGATATCTCCCTTGTTCTCATTTTCCATGCTGGAGTCGGTCAGCCCCATAAATGTCGAAGTGGTGTCTGTCCAGATGCGGCAGGTAGGGCTCAGCCGAGGAGGGAAATGCGAATCCAGCTCGGTGTAGGGCGTATCCATAGAGAATGGAAGCACCAGAGTGGCCTTGTTGATGATGGCCTTCGTGTAATCCGCGCTGCTTCTTCCCTGTGCGAGCAGGGTGTCCTGAATGACTTTCTCCGCCAGATGCTTGAGCGGCAGTGCCGGAACGACCGGTTTCAGCCCCGCACCGCCTTCTACATAGACTTTGTCCGTGGCCTTGCCTGCCAATGGGCGTGTCTCGTGACGGGTGATGTTGAATGCGTATTGAGGGAACGAGCCGTTCGAATAGTCGGTGATGAGCGAATCGAGCTGGGTGAACCTGGTGGCTCCGTAATAGAAGAAGAAGCTCGTGTCCACAGCTCCGACCTCCTCGTCGAAGATGGAAGTGATGTTCAGTTCTCCGTAGTTGCTTTCGAGGTAGTAGGATGAGCTGTTGTAGTTCATCTGCACATCGAAGGTGTTGATGCGGCCGCCTTCATAAGAAGGCTTGTCGGTATAGATGTACAAGCCTGGGACAGCCTCGAAGTATTTGTCCATTTCGGAAGAGAGCACCAGTCCGTTGGCCCCGTTGATGAGCTTCCACGCGAAGTCGTCGGTGAAGCTCAGGGTCAGGTCCGAAGCGCCGTCTATGATGGGAGTTCCCTTGACTATGCTTTCGGCACCGTGCCTGATAAGGCCCGCGCAGTCATTGGCATCCGTAAGCTTCGTGTAGTCGATGCCGCTCTCAAGCTCGTTTACATATACTCTCTGGAGGATGCGCTCGTTCCCTTCTGCGGACACCGAGGTGGTGTCGAAGGCTGCGGTCATAGTGAAGTAATTGACTTTCTGCACGTTTCCGAAGTTTAGCGTGTCGTAGAGCGGTACGATGGTCACTGCGCTTTCGCGGGCGGTGGTGCCGAAGGTGTCGTCCTTTATCGCGCCAATCGTGATGCGGGACTGCGAGTAGCCGGACAGGGAGTCCGCCATACGCATATCCACTTCGTCAAGAGGGATCTCCACGGAATAGACCTTGTATCGGCTGTCCACCGGCACCAGATCTCCTCCGATGCCCGTATTTATCTCCACACACGAAATGAGGGCGCAGGCCGCTGCCCCCAGGATTGATGCTTTAGCAAAAAACTTCATCTTAGAACTGATCGTAAAATGCGTTGTATTCGTCGATATAGCTTCCGTCCGCAATGCTCTTCGCTTTGCTCTTCAGGACAGGAAGTCCGCGGTCCCTGCAATAGCTTACCAGGGATGTCGGCACGTTCTCACCCGCCAGGATGATACCGTCGGCGAATTTCGCTGCTGTTTTGGCAAGATTTATGCCACTTGGATCCTTGAGCAGATCAAGGTCCTTCTCCGTCACGCCTCCGAACAGCGCCTTCTGCTGGAAGTCCTTGCAGAACATTTCGTTCGGAGTGTTGTCGTAGAATGAAAGAACGACCTTGCTGCCTGTGAAGATAGGGTCGTCCCTGTATGCTTTCTTAAGATATACCGGGAGCAGATGCGAGATCCACCCGTGGCAATGGATGATGTCCGGAGCCCATCTGAGCTTCTTTACGGTCTCCAGTACTCCGCGCGCGAAGAAGATGGCTCTTTCGTCATTGTCTTCGAAGAACTTGCCGTCGTCGTCCCTTTCAAGCTGCTTGCGCTTGAAATAGTCTTCATTGTCTATGAAGTAAACCTGGGTCCTGGCAGAGGCGATGGATGCTACCTTGATAATTAGCGGACGGTCCACGTCGCTGATTATAAGGTTCATACCTGAGAGGCGAATAACTTCGTGAAGCTGGTTTTTCCTCTCGTTGATGCAGCCGTAGCGGGGCATGAAGGCACGGATCTCCTTCTTTTTCTCCTGAGTGCCCTGAGGCAGGAAGCGTCCGATGTTGGCCATATCGCTCTCCGGAAGATACGGATATATCTCCGAGCAGACGAAAAGTACTTTTTTAGCAGAATTGTCCATTTGGCTCAAAGATACGAAATTTTTTCCTAAATTCGCCATTTGAAATGAGCCGCAAGAGAAATAATAGTCTGAAAAAGAGGATTGCAGGAGCTTCCGTGTCCTCCGTCGTCAGTATTTCACTGGTGCTTCTGCTGGTGGGCGTTTCGGCCATATTGGCCCTCAATGCCAGGTCGGTGGAGAACTACTTCAAGGAGAATATCCATATCACCGCCTTTTTGAAGAAGGGCACTCCGGCAGTGAAAGCCGTGGAGGTGCAGAGGGAGCTGGAGCAGGCTCCGTTCGTGAAGAGCACGCGCTACGTGAGCGTGGAACAGGGTACGGCAGAGCTTGTGGATATGCTGGGAAAGGATTTCGCGGATGTGTTCGTGACTTCACCCGTGCCAAGTTCCATAGAGGTGCTGGTATATTCGAAGTATTTTCAGGCGGATTCGCTGGATATGGTCCTGAACCGTATCGTGGAGTATCCGTATATCGAATCCGCGGTCACGCAGGCGGCCATAGTGGATTCCCTGGGTGAGGTCACCGCGCAGGTGGGGCTGGTCCTGGGCGTGGTGGTGCTTCTGCTGACGTTCATCTCCGTGGTGCTCATCTCGAATACCGTAAGGCTTAACATTTACGCTTCGCGCTTCAGCATACACACGATGCAGCTTGTGGGCGCGAGCAATATGTTCCTTTCGCGTCCGTTCTTCAGACGTGCGGCCCGGATGGGAGTGCTGTCGGCCCTTATTGCATGCGCGATAATCGCGGGAGGATTGGCATATGTGCACAGGATCTACCCGCAGGTATTCGAACTGCTTGATATGAAGGTGTTTGCGATAGTGGGGGCGGGACTTCTCCTGCTCGGCGTGCTGGTGTGCCTGCTGTGCGCCTGCGCCGTTATGGGGAAATTGGTCAAACTCGATAAAGATGAATTATATGGATAATACCAGGATGCCCATTGACAGGAAGGGCTTGTATATCCTGCTGGCCGGTGTGGCGCTCATCCTGCTTGGCTTCATTTTGATGAGCGGAGGCGGAGTGAAAGACCCGCAGGTGTTCAATTATGCGATGTTCGATTTCAGACGTATCGTCCTGGCGCCCGTGGTGATAGTGGCCGGCATCGTGGTGATAATAGTTTCAATTGTGCGTAAACCTGAAGACAAGTAGTTATGACCTGGTGGCAATCCATACTTCTGGGGCTCATTCAGGGCCTCACCGAATTTCTTCCCGTCAGCAGCAGCGGGCATCTTGCCATAGGCCGTGAACTTCTCGGAGTGGAAGGGGCATCGGACCTTATGTTCGAGGTGGTGGTCCACGTGGCCACCGTGCTGGCGACCATAGTAGTGTTCAGAAAGCAGATCTGGGCCCTTCTGAAGGGCTTTTTCAGCTTCCGCAAGTGCGACGAGATGGACTATGTCCTGAAGATTCTCCTCGCCACGGTGCCTATCTTCATCGTGGGAATGTTCTTCAAGGACCAGGTAGAGGCGCTCTTCTCTTCACTTTACGTGGTGGGCGGCGCTCTTCTGGTAACGGCAGTGCTGCTGTATTTCTCCGATACCGTCTCGAAGTCTTCTTTGATGAGGGCCAATGCCCACAGAAACGGGCTGTCCTACCTGCAGGCGCTGGCCATCGGTCTGGCTCAGGCGGTGGCAGTGATACCGGGCCTTTCACGAAGCGGGACCACGATTTCGGCCGGACTTCTGGTCGGGGGACGCCGTGACGTGGTGGCGCAGTTCTCGTTCCTTATGGTGATAATCCCTGTGCTCGGGGAAGCGTTCCTGAGCGTGGCCGGAGGCGAGCTGGCGCAGTGTCAGATAGATGTGCTGCCTCTGCTGCTCGGATTCATAACCGCTTTCATATCTGGACTTCTGGCCTGCAAGGCGATGATAGCCCTCGTGAAGAAGGCCAAGCTCAAATGGTTCGCGTTTTACTGCCTGATCGTGGGCGCGGCGGTGTTGATATTTAAATCTCTGATGTAATCTCCGCTCTGCGGGAAGTTGGTGTAATGGTATATTTCGTATCGGATGTTCATTTGGGCTTGAATGCCTTTTCTCCGAAAGAAAGGGAGGCCAGGTTCGTATCCTGGCTTCGGGAAACTCCTTTTCAGAAAGGCGATTCGCTGGTCCTGCTGGGAGATATATGGGATTTCTGGTACGAATACCGCGATGTTATCCCCAAGGAAGGCATCAGGGTGCTTGGTGAACTTGTCCGCATCCAGGATTCCGGAACGCAGATATACTATTTCATTGGGAACCACGACATCTGGTGCTTCAGCTTTTTCGCTTCGCTCGGCTTCCGGGTTATAAAGGACCAGCCGATAATGGTGCGTATCGGGGATATGCGAGTGATGCTGGCGCACGGCGATGGGCTCGGAGGGGCCAGATGGTCCTACCGTCTGATGCTGGGGATCTTCCATAACCGCGTATGCCAATTCCTCTTTTCCCTTCTGCATCCGACATTGGCATTCTCGATGGCCACGCGCTGGTCGCGCAACAACCGCTATACCCACAAGGAATACCATTGGCAGGGTGAAAGCGAGCGGTTGTACCAATTTGCTCTGAAGCAGGACCCTTCTATAGATATGTTCATCTTCGGACACTACCATTGCGCTGTGGACCAGCAGCTTCCGGGCGGCGCCCGTCTGGTGGTTCTCAAGGACTGGCTTACAGGAGGCACCCCGTTCCTTAAGATGGAAGGAACTCTGGTGGAGGAGTAAGATTATTTTATGATGGCTTTAGTGGAGAGCCTGTCTGTCTTGATGATGGTTTTGGGAGGATCTTCCCAGAATATCTGGTAATAGAAATTGGCCCATTCATCTTCTCCCTTTTCCCAGATTTTCACAAGTTCTTCGGTTTTCGCATCGTCCCCCTCAGGGTCGTAGTGCGCCTTCAGGTCCTGGTCGAACACCTTGCCCACCAGACTCCAGAATCCGGCGGAGAAGCCTCCTTCATAGTTGTAGATGATGTCATACACGGTCATCCCGCATTCGCGGTCCACCAGGCGCGTCAGCAGGAATCCCTGGCTTATGGTCGTGTGACGTATGTCCTGCTCGAAAAGGGAGAACAGCTCGCGCTCGACGTTTTTGATGTAGCGGTCGCGGTTTCTCTTGTCAAGTCCGTCCGCTTCTATGGTGGAATCCACCTGTGCCATCATCTTCCTGCCCACCAGAGCGTAGGGATAGACTTTGTTGAAGTTATAGACCAGACGGTATTTCTCCCTCCATTCACGGCCGTATTTCTTGATTTTCTTTTTCCTTCTGGCGCTGACCTTGGCCTCGGGAAGCACGTCGAAATACTCGTCGTAGATGACGGTGGTGTCACTAACATTCTGCGCCGAAAGTTCAGGGACCCCGGCGCAGAAAAGTATAAGTATGAAGGTGAGAACCTTTTTCATTTAGTCTGATACGATGTGCACTCCACCGAATCTGTCGGTCACTTTCACCTCGTGATGCTTGGCATTCGGGTTGTACGGAGCCTGGAAAAGGTTCGGTGAAGGGTAGCTGGCCACCCACGGAATGTAGTATTTGCTCGGATCCAGGAATTCGGCCTTGGCTACAGGGTCCTGTCCGGTAAACCGGGTCATATCGCAGATCTTCTTTCCGTCCTCAAAGTATTCCACTTTCCAGGCAGGGTCGTAGTCCCATACGTGTGCGACCGCAAGCCCGGGATAGTCGGCGTGGTCCAGATACAGTTTGCACTGGTAGTCCGGATCGAACCCGCAGCCCTTGTAGTACCACTGCATACCGGTGCCGTCGAAGGAGTATATCTTGTATCCCGGAGGGCATCCGTCCACGCACACGGTTCCGCACCACCAGGTGCCGCAGAAGCCTCCGAGGTTGTGTTCCATCAGACCGTCACGGCCCTTGCCGCCGCCAATGACGAAATTCGTGTTCGTGTGCATATGTCCGGACAGGATGATGGCGTCGTAATCGCTGAGCATTCTGTACAGCGCAGGCTTGTTGCAGAGGTTGTCCCCGATGATGTCATAGCGGAAACGGTCCTGGTCTTCCTTGCCCTGGGTCGAAGGGATGTGCATGCATACCACCAGCTTCCTGTCCTTCGGGGTGAGGGCCAGATCCTGTTCGAGCCAGCTCAATTGGCATTCGTCGAGATATCCTATGTAGAAGTAGTCGCGGCCCACGTAGAAGTTGTCGTTGAGCACCACGTAGTGGACGTCACCCACGTTGAACGAGTAGTAGGTCGGTCCGAAGAATTTCTCGAATTCACGGAATGAAGTCTCGTGCGAACGTCCGTAATTGGTCATATCGTGGTTACCCATAAGGTAGCGCATATCTATGCCCAGCTCGTCTATTTTGCGGGTAAGGCGTGGGTAGAGGATGTGCTGCCAGCCCACCACGTCGCCCAGGCATATTCCGAAGGTGTAAACCTCGTCTTTGAATGGTGCGATATGGGCCTTGATGTCATCGACTCTCTTGTCGAACGGCCTGAGGTTCGATGTGTCCTGAACCTGAGGGTCCGCGAATACGACCGCCTTGCTGATGTGGTCGTCCAACCTGTTCTTTATCAGGGTGAAGTCATAGACTTTCTGGTCCGCCTTCAAGTCCTGATAGAAGCAGTTCTTGCCCCTGAAGCAGGAATTGCGGTATCCCGCAGGGGTGCTTACCCAGACAAATCTTCCCGAAGCCCTGTCGTATGGCATCGTGAAGGTTCCGTTCTCGTCGGTAGTCACCACGCTGACGCCGTCTGACACTACCACTCCCGCGAGCGGGCTGCCGCTGTCGTCCTTCACGTTGCCGGAGATGCTGTTCTCCGAAGTGTATGCGGCCTGGCTCTTCACCGTGGCGCATCCCGCGAGAAGACAGAGGGCTAATGGAATTGCGAATATAGATTTCTTTAACATATCAACTCCTCCAGTAAATCTTTTTCCTGCTGAACAGACTGGTCAGACCCAGCATTGCCAGCGTTATTATCAATCCTCTTAACAGACCCATAAACTGGTTGCCCGGGCAGGCTGCGTCCACGACGGCTCCCAGTCCGCACAGATAATACAGCGGATTAAGAATGAATCCTGACAAGGTGTAGGCCAGCATAGGATTCTGTCCGGTCAGGGTGAATCCTCCGGTAACCGTCTTTCCCGCATCGCCGAGCAGAGTCTCCGCCCACAGCAGGAAATGTGTGGCCAGACACGCCAGTCCGCCGGTGGTGAGCATATACGAGAGATTGCAGTGATCTTTCGTGATGCCCCCGTCGATAGGATCGAATGCGATGCCGAGCGCCAGCAGCAGATATCCCGCACGCACGATGATGCCCGCCGGGTTCCTGATTTCGCCTCTGGTGAGGATGATGGTCACGATGCCGAAGATAAGTGTAATGTACATTCCTTCGAACACGTGTCTGGTATGCATCGCCCACAGAATCAGAGGGATGATGGCCAGGCTGCCAAGTCCTGTAACCAGCGAGCTCGCCCGTCCTGCCCCGATGAACATCTTCTCGCCCCTCTGGCGTGCTTTGCTGAGCAG
>CAVFXO010000006.1:0-26954 GCA_963626825.1 bacterium
ACTCAGGGTCAATTCCGTCAGGAAGTCCGTCGATGGTGAACAGGTTCTGTCCTTCTACGAAGAAACGCAGTGCGCTGATGCCTACAATTTCGGTAATCTTCTTAGGAATGGTGTAACCGAGCTGTGCAGTCTTAAGACGGATATATTTACCATCTCTGATCCAGAATGTAGAAGACCAACCATTATCGCCACCGCTTGAGGTAGTAGACAAGGTTATACGTGGATATGTTCCGTTAGGATTGTAGACTGAATATGCATTCTCCACGAGGTAAAGAGGTGAGTTACCGCCTTCCTTGAAGGTCTGTGTCCAGATAGTATTGTCATCGTATCCGTTATAGTAGTTACCGGTAAGAGATACGTTGAACATCGCGCCGCCTGTGAACTGGGCGTTGAAATCGAATCCGTTCCAGTTGAAGTTGATGTTGAAACCGAAGGTGAGAGCAGGGCGGTTGCTAAGTCCGAAATAACCCTTATCGTCCTCATCTATGATACCGTCACCATTGATATCCACATACTTGATATCTCCGACATTAGGTCTTGTTCCTACCCAAGCTGAATTGTCGATCTCTTCTTCACTGCGGAAGAGGCCATCAGCCTTAAGACAGAGGATACTGCCATACTGAGTACCTACTCTCTTGCGATAGTCCACGATGTTAGGTTCGTCCTTGTACTTGAGCCAGCGTGTATAGGCATAGGTAAGGGACCCTGACAGGTCATAGTAGAACGGCTTTCCGAGAAGGTCGAAATGGTTCCTGTGAGTGATGAGGATATCTATACCCTTGGAATCTATGGCATTATAGTTTACCCAGGTAGGATAATATCCGCCCATTGAAGGAGAATATCCTGAGCTCTGGTAAGTAAGCATATCATAGGTGTAATTATAGAATCCGTCGATCTCCGCTCCGAGAAGACCATCCCACATAGTAAGATCAAATCCGGCGTTCCAGCTGAGAGTCTTTTCCCAGGTAAGGTCGGTATTGGCGATACCGGATGTGGTATATGAAGGGAACATTCCGTTAGGATAGATGACGTTGAGCGACTGGCCGTAAGTGCTGAGGAACATATATTCGCTTACAGAATCGTTACCGAGAAGACCCACTGAAGCGCGGAGCTTGAGGTCATCGACGATGTCCTGATTCTGCATAAACGGTTCCTTGGAGATGCGCCATCCCAGAGATGCCGATGGGAAGAATCCCCAGCGGTTTTTGGTCATACCTGCAAATTTGTATGAACCGTCATAGCGTCCGGTGAACTCGGCGAGATACTTCTCGTCATAGTCATAACGGAGACGTCCCACGTAACCTGCACTGCGGGAAGCGCTGCTCCATCCGCCTACAGGACTATTTGTAGGGATACCGTTGGAAAGTTCAGGAAGTTCGGAGAAAGGAAGGCTCTTTACATAAGCAGAGAGACCGTTGCCCTTATACTGACGTGCCTCTGCAAGAAGGAGGGCATCTACGTTATGTTTACCGAAACTATTTGTATAGCTGGCACTTACCTGTCCCACCATCTGCTGAGAGAATGTGACGCCCTCTCCGAGGTTGTTCACATTGTCACTGATATGAGGGTTATCGGAACGGGTGGACCATCCCCAGTTGCCTGAAGAAGCATCCTTAGAAAGCTGCTTCAGGGTGTAAGGAGTGCTGAGGTTCTTGTTATAGCTCTGAGAGTAGTCGAACGAGCCTGAAGCCTTGAGACTGAGTCCCTTGACGAAAGGCACGTTGTAGGTCAGAGCGGTATTGGCAGACATCGAAGCTCCGCGAGTCTCTTTATAACCTGACTCATAAATGGCGGCAAGAGGGCTCACGAGGAAGCTCTGGTTATTCTGCACTGCACCGGTGTAGTAACCGTCCTTCTGTACAGGAAGATACGGGTGCATCTGCACTGTCTGACGGCCAATTGAGAACCAACCCACCTCATAACCAGCATCTGAGTCAGAACCACCTGAGAGATATGCTGGGGTGTGTCTGTTCGAGAGCACACCGCTAAGTCCGAGGGTGAAGTCAAGGTTCTTGGCGATCTGGCTTTCGATATTGGCACGCACATTATAGCGCTTGTAGTTGAAGTTGTCGATGTTACCCTTCTGGTCGAGAAGACCGAAAGATGCGAAGTAACGGTTCTTGTCATTTCCGCCCTGTACGGTAACATTGTGCTTCTGGTTGACACCGGTTCCGAAGACGAGGTCTATATAATTGGTATTAGCCCAGTTTCCGTCAGGATCACCGTTCTGGACGAGGTCAAGCACCTGCTTGGAGAAGTAAGGTGTGTATTCGTCCGGACTGGAGATTTCCTTGTTTGCGAGCTTATCCATCATCTCTGCTATGTTATAGTAAGAGACGAACTGGGCGCCATCCATAAACTCAGGGAAATTGGCATTCATCGAAGCACCGACAGATGCGTTGTAGGTGATCTTCGCGTCGCCCTTATCGCCTTTCTTGGTGGTGACGATGATGACACCGCCGGCGGCTGAAAGTCCGTAAACCGCTGCGGAAGCACCGTCCTTAAGGACTGAGATGCTCTCGATGTCTGCAGGGTCGATATCGTTGATATTGTCTGCAGGGAAGCCGTCCACGATGTAGCTTACGCCGTAAACGGATCCGCGGATACGAAGCGATGCCTGGTCGAGACCAGGTTCACCTGATTCCTGCACTGAAGAGATACCCGGAAGACGGCCGGCAAGCACCTGGCTCACGTTGGTTGAAGGGGCCTTGAGCAGTTCATCACCCTTGATGGCCGATACGGCACTGGTGATGGATGACTTTTTCTGCTGGCCATAACCCACGATAACGGCATCCTCGAGGAAGAGATTGTCTTCTTCAAGCACGACATTGATGGTCTTCTGACCGTTGTAAACCTTAGTCACCTTGGCATAACCCAGAAAATAAAATTCGATGGTCTCACCTTGTACTACAGATATTCTGTACACACCCTGATCGTCGGTAATGTCACCGCTCTTTGGCTGGCCGTTCTCGAGAACAGCTACGGTAACTCCCGGCAGAGGCTGACCCATCGCGTCCGTAACAGTGCCCGTGAGGTTGCTTTGAGCGAAAGCAAATGTCACGTTCACCAGAAGAGCCACGAAGGCATAGAAAAAACGCATAGTTCTAATGTTAATGATTGATTGACAAATATAATAAAAAAGTGAACTCCACGTACGTGAAATTCACCTTTTCTGTTAAAAAACAATTAAAACTTTACTCTTTTCTAAGCAATTCTTAAATGTTTTGATAATTACTCAGCTTTATTCTCAGCTGCGTTCTCCACCGGAGCAGCCTCTGGAGCTTCAGCTACAGCAGCTTCTGCTTTCTTGGTGCTACGACGGGTAGTCTTCTTCGCAGGCTTCTTCGCTGCTGAAGCGAGAGCTGCCTCATTGAAGTCTACGAGTTCGATAAGAGCCATCTCGGCTGCATCTCCCGGACGGAAACCTACGTGAAGCACGCGGGTGTATCCGCCTGGACGGTCTGCAACCTTCGGAGCGACCGTACGGAAAAGCTCGGTAACGGCCTCCTTGTTCTTAAGGTAGCTGAAAACAATGCGACGTGAATGAGTGGTATCCTCCTTTGATTTGGTGATAAGAGGCTCCACATAGCTCTTGAGGGCCTTGGCCTTGGCTACTGTGGTGGTAATCCTCTTATTGAGAATCAAAGAGCAGGCAAGGTTTGAAAGAAGAGCCTTGCGGTGACCGCTCTGACGTCCGAGATGATTTATGGATTTATTGTGTCTCATCTTTTATGCGTTCTTTTTCTTTGGTTCAATATTGTACATTGTAACATCCATTCCGAATGAGAGCTTGTTCTGCTCCACGAGCATATCGATCTCATTGAGGGACTTGCGGCCGAAATTGCGGAACTTCATAAGTTCGTTGCGGCTGTATGACACGAGGTCTGCAAATGTGTCGATGTCAGCTGCCTTGAGGCAATTGAATGCCCTGACAGAGAGTCCCACATCGGAGAGCTTGGTCAGCAGCAGGTGACGGATACGAAGACTTTCCTCGTCGAGTTCCTTGCTGTCGGTCACTGCTATGTTTTCAGACGATACCTTCTTGTCGTCGGTGAAGAGTCTGAAGTGATAGATAAGGATGTTAGCTGCGTCCTGAAGAGCTTCGTCAGGAGAGATTGATCCGTCGGTAACCACCTCGAGGTTGAGTTTCTCGTAGTCCGTCTTCTGCTCCACACGCCAGTTCTCAACTGTCCAGTTGACCTTGCGGATAGGAGTATAGATGGCATCTACAGGAATGGTTCCGATAGGAGTATCCTCGTCCCTGAGTTCATCAGCAGGCACGAAACCGCGACCCTTGGTGATAACGATCGAGATTTCGAGCTTTACTGACGGCTCAAGAGAACAGATGTGCTGCTCAGGATTCAACACCACGAAAGAAGACAATCCCTTGGAGATATCCTCCGCTGTAAACTCGTGCTTACTGCTGATGACGATATTTGCTGTCTCAGTCTCGACACCTTCAACCATTCTCTTAAAGCGCACCTGCTTGAGGTTCAGGATGATGTCCTGCATACCCTCGATGACGCCAGGGATGGTCTGGAACTCCTGCGAAACGCCGGAGATCTTGATCTGACTGATAGCAAAACCCTCCAAAGAAGCGAGCAGAATGCGGCGAAGCGCATTGCCGATGGTCTGTCCGTATCCCGGCTCGAGAGGGCGGAATTCGAAACGGCCGACGGTATCAGTGCTTTCGAGCATGATCACCCTGTCAGGTTTTTGAAATGCTAAGATTGCCATAATTCTATTGGGTGTTAAATGTTTTACTTAGAATACAGATCGACGATAAGCTGCTCGTTGATGTTCTCAGGTACTTCTGCGCGTACAGGAACGTTAAGGAATTTTCCTGTAAGTGTCTTGGCATCGAAATCGAGCCAAGAGTACTTGGTGGTGCTTGCTACAGAAGCCTGGATAACCTCGAGGCTCTTTGACCTTTCGCGAACTGCAACCACGTCGCCAGGCTTAACCTGTGCTGAAGGGATGTTGCAGACCACACCGTTGAGGGTGATGTGCTGATGGCTTACGAGCTGACGTGCAGCGGCTCTGGTAGGAGCGATACCGAGACGGTAAACGACATTGTCAAGACGGCTCTCGAGGAGAAGGACGAGGTTCTCACCTTTCTGTCCGCTCAGACGGCAGGCCTTGATGTAGGTGTTGTGGAACTGACGCTCGAGTACACCGTACATATACTTAACCTTCTGCTTCTCTTTGAGCTGGTTGCCGTATTCTTTTGATTTTTTGCGCTTTGCAGCGAGTCCGTGCTGTCCTGGAGGTACATTTCTCTTCTCGAAATATTTGTCTCCCCCGTAGATGGCCTCGCCAAACTTACGTGCGATTTTGGTGCTTGGACCAGTATATCTTGCCATAATTCTTAACCTTTAAAATTAAACTTTACGACGACCCTTAGGACGGCATCCGTTATGAGGCATAGGTGTCACGTCGATAATCTCTGTAACGGTTATACCTGCATTGTTGATGGTACGGATGGCAGACTCGCGGCCTGCTCCCGGTCCCTTGACATATACTTTCACCTTACGGAGTCCAGCATCAAATGCTGTCTTAGCAGCATCCTCCGCTGCCATCTGAGCAGCATACGGAGTGTTCTTCTTGCTTCCTCTGAAGCCACATTTGCCTGCAGAACCCCAGCTGATCACCTGACCCTGAGCGTTTGTAAGCGAAACGATGACGTTGTTGAAGGTTGATGAAACATGGGCCTCGCCATAAGCTTCAACCTTGACAACTCGTTTGGATGTTGTAGTTTTCTTTGCCATACTTCATCAATTTTTACTTGGTTGCCTTCTTCTTGTTGGCAACGGTCTTCTTCTTGCCCTTTCTTGTACGGGCGTTGTTCTTGGTGCTCTGTCCGCGTACCGGAAGTCCGCTACGATGACGGATTCCGCGGTAGCAACCGATATCCATAAGACGTTTGATGTCCATCTGGACAGATGAGCGGAGCTCACCCTCGATCTTGTACTCTGCTGCGATCTCCGCACGGATTGCGGCTACCTGAGCATCGTCCCAATCGCCAACCTTGATGGCTGGGTCGATGCCGCACTTGTCAAGAATCTTCTTGGCAGAAGAGCGTCCGATTCCGAAGATATAGGTAAGACCTATCTCTCCCTGTTTGTTGTTTGGTAAATCAACACCGGCTATACGTGCCATAATTATACTTTAATTTTTAGTTTATACTTTTAAACTATTATCCTTGACGCATCTTGAACTTAGGGTTCTTCTTGCAGATCACGTAAAGACGGCCTTTACGGCGTACGATCTTGCAATCTTCGCTGCGCTTTTTGATGGATGTTTTGACTTTCATAATACTGAATTTTATTTATATCTGAAAGATATTCTTCCTTTGGTCAAATCATAAGGGGAGATTTCAACCCTCACCTTGTCTCCCAGAAGGATGTGGATAAAGTTCATTCTCATCTTTCCTGAGATGTTGCACAGGAGGACGTGACCGTTCTCGAGTTCAACCTTGAACATTGCATTAGGGAGAGTCTCTATGACTCTGCCGTCCTGCTCTATTGCTACCTGTTTAGACATTGAAATATCACTTTAAAAATTGATCGCAGGATCTTTCTCGATAAACTCATAGGTCGACAGCTGCTCAGCTTTCCCGCGACGGACAACAACCGTAAGCTCGTAGTGTGCCGATTTCGCACGATCCGCCGTGTGGACTGCCCAGCCATTTCTGTCCAGGTACACCCCGCGGCCTCCCGCATTGATCATCGGCTCAATACAAATAACCATTCCGTCCACCAGGTGAGTGCCGCGCCCGGGGCGTCCGAAGTTCGGAACCCCCGGCTGCTCGTGCATCTCCCTGCCAAGTCCGTGACCTTCAAGTTCACGAACCACGGAGAAACCGAATGATTCTGCATACGACTGCACCGCGTATCCGATGTCGCCGGTTCTGTTGCCTGCTACAGCAGCTTCGATGCCCTTATAGAGAGAGGCCTTCGTTACGTCAAGGAGCTTGCGGGTCTTCGCATCCACCTCCCCTACCGGAAAGGTGTATGCGGAGTCACCGTTGTATCCCTTGTAAAGAGTGCCGCAGTCCACTGAGACGACGTCCCCTTCCTTCAAGACGTAGTTTGACGGAAAACCGTGTACGACTACGTCATTCACAGAAAGGCAAAGTGCTGCAGGAAAACCCTCAAATCCGAGAAAAGAAGGAATAGCGCCGTTATCGCGAATAAAAGTCTCAGCCACTCTATTCAACTCTAAGGTTGTCACACCTGGAGCGACTATCTTACCGACTTCCGCCAGTGTCTTTGACACTATAATGGCATTCTCTCTAAGAAGCTCTATCTCTTCCTCAGTCTTGGGTTTAACCATCTTCCTAAAAATTTTCAAAGAACTACATACCTGAGCGCCCGCTGATACGGCCGGTCTTCATGAGACCGTCGTAGTGACGCATCAACAAATAACTTTCAACCTGCTGGAGAGTATCCAGAACCACACCTACCAGAATGAGGAGGGAGGTACCGCCGAAGAAGCTTGCGAAGGCGTTGGAAACGCCAAGTTTCATGGCGATGGCAGGAAGAATTGCGATAAAGGCCAGTGCAATTGAACCAGGGAGAGTAACCTTCGAGAGAATTCCGTCCAGATACTCGACCGTGCTCTTGCCCGGCTTAACGCCAGGAATAAATCCACCGTTTCTCTTCATCTCCTCGGCCATCATCTGCGGATTGACGGTAACGGCCGTATAGAAGAACGTGAAGGCTATTACCAGGATGGCAAATATGAAATTGTACCAGAATCCTGTGTAGTTGCCGAGCGTGGCTGCAAGTCCGCGGGTAGCGTCCCATCTTGAGAAGAGGATAGGGAAGAGCATCAGTGCCTGTGCAAAGATGATAGGCATAACGCCGGCAGCGTTGATCTTGAGCGGAAGGTACTGACGTACACCACCGTACTGACGATTGCCGATAACCCTCTTGGCATACTGTACAGGGACCTTGCGGACAGCCTGTACCAGCGCAATGGCAGCTACGATCACCAGGAACCAGATAACCAGTTCGATGGTAAGAAGGATAGGACCGCCGTTGGTGGTAGCCATCTTCTCAGAGAACTCTGCTACGATCGCATGAGGCAGACGGGCTACGATACCTATCATAATGATAAGGGAAATACCGTTACCGATACCGCGATCGGTAATGCGCTCACCAAGCCACATGACGAACATTGAGCCAGCCATGAGAATGAGTGTGGAAATGAGATTGAATGCGAATGAACTCCATCCGAGATTACGCACAGCCACGAATGCCTCTGCAGGAATCTGGCTGTGGATAGAGGCTACATAGGCAGGACCCTGGATGCAGATGACGAGGATAGTGAGAACTCTGGTCATCTGGTTCATCTTCTTACGGCCGCTTTCACCCTCCATCTGGAGTTTGCGGAAGTAAGGGACGAACACACCCAGCAGCTGGATGACGATGGATGCCGAGATGTATGGCATCACACCCAGCGCAAAGATGGAGGCATTGCCGAATGCACCGCCGGAGAACATGTTCAACAGGCCGACAAGACCTTCGTTGGATCTGCTCTGCAGGTTAGCAAGCATAGATGCGTCGATACCCGGAAGCACGATAAAGCATCCGAGACGATACACCAGTATCAAGAGGACTGTGTACACAATCCTCTTGCGCAATTCCTCTATCCTGAAGATGTTTTTAATTGTCTCTATAAACTTCTTCATTGAGAACGGAATTATTCAGTTACGACTGCCTTTCCGCCGGCAGCTTCAATTTTACTGATTGCTGAAGCAGAGAATGCATCTGCGGTGACAGTAAGAGCAGTCTTGATCTCTCCGTTGCCAAGGACCTTGATGAGGTCGTTCTTGGAAGCGAAGCCTGCGGTCTTGATGTCGTCAACGCCCACGGCAGTAAGATTGGCCTTAGCTGCAATGGCTTCGATGACAGATACGTTGACTGCCTTGTACTCAACACGTGTAGGGTTCTTGAAACCGAACTTAGGCATACGTCTCTGGATAGGCATCTGGCCTCCTTCGAAGCCAATCTTGTGCTCGTATCCTGAACGCTGTCCGGCACCGTTCATACCGCGTGTGGATGTGCCACCGTGACCTGAACCTTCACCACGACCGATTCTTTTCCTTGCTTTGGTAGCACCCTTTGCAGGTGCGAGATTTTCAAGTTTCATATATACGGTCCTCCTTATTTAACTTCTTCAACTTTAACGAGATGTGCAACCTTTGCAATCTGTCCCCTGGCTACCGGAGTGTCCTCGATCTCAACGCTCTGGTTGAGATGGCGGATTCCGAGGCAGCGGAGGTTTGCAAGCTGGCGCTTGGTCTCGCCGTTCTTACTGATAACCTGAGTTACTTTAAGCTTTGCCATATTCTGTATCCTCCCTGATTAACCGTTAAACACTTTGGACATAGGAATACCGCGAAGCCCTGCAACCGTATAGGCGTCCCTCATCTCGGTAAGGGCGCAAACAGTGGCCTTTACGAGGTTGTGAGGGTTGGATGAGCCTTTTGATTTGGCAAGCACGTTCTGGATGCCGGCAGACTCGAACACTGCACGCATTGCACCGCCGGCCTTTACACCGGTACCGGGAGCTGCAGGCTTCATGAATACCTTGGCACCGCCGAAACGGGCTTCCTGCTCGTGAGGGATGGTAGTGTTGATGACAGGAACCTTGACCAGATTCTTCTTAGCGTCCTCAACAGCCTTTGAAATGGCTACCGTAACCTCGTTCGCCTTTCCCAGACCATAACCTACGACGCCCTTCTCGTCACCTACCACCACGATGGCGGCGAAGCGGAAATGGCGACCACCCTTGGTTACTTTGGTAACCCTCTGGATGGCGACAAGTCTGTCTTTCAATTCAAGATCAGATGTCTTTACTCTTTTTACATTTGTATTTGCCATAGTCTGTTCTTTTAGAATACGAGGCCGCCTTCACGTGCAGCGTCTGCCAAACTTTTAACTCTTCCGTGATAGAGATATCCTCCACGGTCAAAACTTACGGTGGTGATACCGGCTGCAAGTGCGCGCTCTGCAACGGCTTTGCCTACAATAGCGGCAGCATCGATACCATTCTTGCCCTTGCATTCTGCAGCAAGCGCCTTGTCATTTGAAGATGCAGCGGCAAGTGTCTTGCCCTGCTCGTCGTCGATTACCTGAGCGTAAATAGCTTTGTTGCTTCTGAAAACAGCAAGACGAGGTCTTTCTGCCGTGCCGCTGACGTGCTTACGAATACGGTAATGAATTCTTTGTCTTCTTTCTATTCTATTCAATGCCATAATCTGATCTCCTATTATTTAGCTGCTGCAGTCTTACCAGCCTTGCGACGAAGCTGCTCACCGACAAACTTGATACCCTTACCCTTGTAAGGCTCTGGCTTACGAAGTGAACGAACCTTGGCTGCTACCTGGCCGACAAGCTGTTTGTCACAGCTCTTGAGCACAAGTACAGGGTTCTCACCCTTCTTGACGTCCGGAACTTCTGCAACTATCTCGTCCGGGAGGAGAAGATAGATGTCGTGAGAGTAACCAAGCGAGAAGATGAGGAGGTTCTTGCCCTGGAGGGCAACACGGTAACCCACACCGACAAGCTCCTGCTTGATGGTGAACTGCTCGCTCACACCCACTACCATGTTGTGTACAAGTGCGCGGTAAAGTCCGTGCATTGAACGGTGACGTGGCTGGTCTGTAGGACGGGCAAACTTAATCTGATTGTCCTCGATGGTAACGGTGATGTCAGAGTCAACTTTCTGAGACATCTCGCCATGAGGTCCTTTAACCTTCACTACGTTGCCGGGGAGCAACTCTGCAGTTACCCCGGTCGGAAGGCTTACAGGCAATTTACCAATTCTTGACATTTATTGTTCTGTTTTAAAATTAATATACGTAGCATATAACCTCACCACCTACGCCGAGCTCCTTGGCTTCCTTGTCTGTGATGACACCCTTCGATGTAGAAAGAATGGCGATTCCGAGTCCGTTGAGAACGCGAGGCATATTTTCTACATCAGCATACTGCCTAAGACCAGGGGTAGAGACGCGCTCAATCTTCTTGATAGCAGGCACCTTGGTCTGAGGATGATACTTCAGAGCGATTTTGATGGTATTCTGTGGCTGAGTCTCGACTACCTTGTAGCTGAGAATGTAACCTTTCTCGCAAAGGATCTGGGTGAGAGCCACCTTCATCTTGGACGAAGGGACTTCCACTATCTTCTTTCCTGCCGCATAGGCATTGCGAATCCTTGTGAGATAATCTGCAATTGGATCTGTCATATCTTTTAACTTTTTAATTTTCTACCAGCTTGCTTTCTTTACTCCCGGGATGAGGCCGTTTGAAGCCATCTCACGGAACTGGATACGGCTGATGCCGAATGCTCTCATATATCCCTTTGGACGACCTGTAAGAGAGCAACGATTGTGCATACGTACAGGTGAAGAGTTCTTAGGGAGTTTGTCAAGTGCTACCCAATCTCCGGCTTCCTTGAGCTCCTTTCTTTTCTCGGCGTACTTAGCAACTAATTTCGCGCGCTTAACCTCGCGAGCTTTCATTGATTCTTTTGCCATATTCTTTACTTATTATGTTTTTTGAAAGGAACACCGAATGCTGCGAGAAGTGCGTGACATTCTTCGTCAGACTTGGCACTTGTCACGAAAGTGATTTCAAGGCCGTGAATTCTAGGGTTCTTGTCGATGTCAACTTCAGGGAAGATGATCTGCTCCTTGATACCGAGAGTGTAGTTGCCCTGTCCGTCCATGTTCTCTGCGACACCGTTGAAGTCGCGGATACGAGGAAGAGAAACGCGGATGAGCTTCTCGAGGAATTCGTACATCTTCACGTCGCGGAGGGTGACTTTGCAGCCTACAGGCATACCCTTACGAAGTTTGAAGTTGGAAATATCTTTCTTTGATACTGTCACGAGCGCCTTCTGGCCCGTGATGAGTGAAAGCTCCGCTGCAGCCTCCTCGACGATCTTGCGATCCTGGGTACCTTCGCCAAGACCTTCGTTGATGGTGATCTTGACAAGCTTAGGAACCTGCATTACGGTAGAATAGTTGAACTGCTTCATGAGAGCGTCAACGATCTGCTCCTTGTACACCTTCTTGAGTGTAGGAACGTATCCCGCTGGAGTGGCGCTCTGTCCTGCTGATGGTTTATTTGTCTTTGCCATAATTACTTAATCTCCTCCCCAGATTTCTTAGCGTAACGAACTTTCTTGCCGTCCTCGAACTTGTAGCCTACGCGTGTAGCCTTACCTGACTTCGGATCGACGAGAGAGATGTTTGAAACATTGATAGGAGCTTCCTTCTTGATGATGCCACCCTGAGGAGCCTTTGTATTAGGTTTCGTGTGCTTGCTGACCATGTTGACGCCTTCAACAATCGCACGGTTCTCTGCAGGTGCTACAGAAAGGACCTTGCCGGTCTTTCCCTTGTCGTTTCCTGCAATGACGATTACGTTATCGCCTTTCTTGATGTGTAACTTACTCATATTGCCAAATGTTAAAGGACCTCCGGTGCCAATGAAACAATCTTCATATAGTTCTCGCGGAGCTCTCTGGCAACAGGGCCAAAGATACGGGTTCCACGAAGTTCGCCTGCGTTGTTAAGAAGAACACAAGCGTTCTCGTCGAAACGGATATATGAACCGTCTGCTCTGCGGATTTCTTTCTTTGTGCGCACTACTACAGCCTTAGAAACTGTACCCTTCTTGGCGTCGCCGCCAGGGATAGCACTCTTGATGGAAACGACAATCTTATCGCCGACTGTCGCATAACGGTGGTTGGTTCCGCCAAGCACACGGATGCAAAGAACTTCCTTTGCTCCGCTGTTGTCGGCCACCTGTAAACGTGATTCCTGCTGTATCATATTACTACTTGGCTTTTTCTACGATTTCAACTAATCTCCAGTTCTTTGTCTTGCTGAGGTGACGGGTCTCCATGATGAGGACAGTATCTCCGATACCGCACTCGTTGTTCTCGTCCTGAGCGACAAATTTGGTGGTCTTCTTGACGAACTTACCGTACAAAGGATGTTTCTCTTTACGTTCAACGGCAACGACGATGGTCTTGTCCATCTTGTTGCTGACCACTACTCCTGTTCTTACCTTACGAAGATTTCTTTCCATAAGTCTGCTCTACTTTAGTTTTGTTTTTCTTTTTCAGCAAGGATAGTGATCATAAGAGCGATATCCCTTCTGGTCTTCTGAAATTTCGACGTATCCTCCAGTGGAGAAATAGCGTGATTGATCTTCATGGTGTCGAGGTTTGATTTCTCGAGCTCGATACGGTCGCGAAGGTCTGCAATAGACATTTCACGTGCTTCTGATGCTTTCATTTTCTTCTCCTCTGTTAACTATTCAACATAATCTCTACGAACAACGAACTTGGTAGCTACAGGGAGCTTGTTCGCTGCAAGACGCATAGCCTCTTTCGCAACTGCGAGGGAAACACCCTCGGCCTCGAAAAGGATACGGCCCGGTGTGATAGGTGCTACGAATCCGTAAGGATCACCTTTACCTTTACCCATACGGGTATCGAGAGGCTTCTTGGTCACAGGCTTTACAGGGAATACCCTGATCCATACCTGGCCTTCACGGTTCATGAAACGCGACATAGCCTGACGAGCAGCCTCAATCTGCTGGGCTGTCAGCCAACAATTTTCAAGGGTCTTGATACCGAATGAGCCGAAAGCCAGCTGGTTACCCCTCTGGGCCATACCTTTCATGCGGTTCTTCTGTTCCCTTCTGAATTTGGTTCTTTTTGGTTGTAACATTGCTATATTACTTTAATAATTTGTATTCTTTAACGTTCCCTGCGGGAGACACTCCTCCCTTAAAAGGGCTGCAAATTTAACACAATTATCCGAATATGCAAAATATTTTTACATATTTTCGACACGAATTTTAAAAGCCAATTATCTGATAAATCAGCGAGTTACAAACCACACCCTAAAAAACTTCTCTCACTTTTCGACCGCGGAGACACGGCTCTTTCAAAAAAATTTTCCGGAAATTTGCTTGAGTGACTAATTAGTTGCTTCCGGCGACAAACAATTTACTTAAACTATGACAAGAACACTGATATTGTCACCGGAATACCGTGACTTTGAGCAAAAAAATACCCCAAAGGGCTCGCCTGAAACTGCTCTACACAATGAATATTTTAGAAACCGTCACGCCGCTGTCGCAAAATTCGTAAAAAGCTAACGAACACGGATTTCTACGAATTGCGGATTACAGTAGATTACGAGATCAGAGTAATTCTGTTCGCCATAGACAGCGACAGCATCAACCTGGCCTCAAAAGTTATACTATTGAACGGATTCATAAAGAAAAGCACAAAGGATTATAGCAAAGAGTTAGCGAAAACCACCAATATACTAAAGGATTTATTTTGAATACGATAAACAATAAACTGACGGCCGCCGAGAAGGAGAGGCTGAAGAAAATGGACTTCAGCAGGAAACGTGGTTTCACAACTGCGGAAACAGTACTGAGCAGAGAAATCGGTGCGCCAGGGTGCCCGGCTGGACGTAAATCCTGCCGGATAAAAATGCCATCGGGCAAGGTGGAGACTTTTTCGGTACGAAAAAACCACCGGATGCATCCGATGGTTCTCCGTGCCCAAAGCCGGGCTCGAACCGGCACGTCTTTAAGGGACACTGGATTTTGAGTCCAGCGCGTCTACCGATTCCGCCATTCGGGCCAATGGCTACGGACAATCCGCAGACAGACTGCAAATGTATGCAAATTTCAGCTCACCTGCAAATTTCCGTACCGAACTTGCCGACAAACGGTGGCGGCGGAGGTGGAGAATTCAAATGGATATTAAAGGAGGATTGATTAACTTTGCCGTGTTATTAACGAATATTCAGCATTATGAAACGTACCTATATAGTATATGATGCGGCGGTGCGCGATTTCTACGCGGACTTCCGCCGCAGCGTCAAGGGAGAAATCCTGGGAGAGCTGCCGATCATCTGCGACGAGCAGCACAAGACACTTGCCAGCGTGGAGCACATCTGCAAATCGCTCCTGGACGCCGACACGGAGAAATCCGACACCCTTCTGGCGGTGGGCGGAGGTATCTGTAGCGACATCTGCGGACTCGCAGCCTCCCTCTACAAGCGCGGGATGCGCCTGGAAATAGTTCCTACCACACTGCTTGCCATAGCCGACGCGTCGGTGGGCGGAAAGAACGGCGTGAACCTGGCCGGAATGAAGAACATCATCGGAACCTTCCACTTCCCGGCCAAGATACACATAAGAAAAGAAGCCCTGAAGACCTTGCCAGACAGCGAGATACTGTCCGGCAGCGCCGAGATTCTCAAGACCCTTCTCCTCTTCGACGCGAAGAACTACCACAAGGCCGTGGCCCTGTTTTCCGGCTGGGCCAAGGGAGAAAGAGATGCGGACCGTCTCGAAGAGATGGTCAGATTGGCACAGAGAGCGGCGAAGCTGAAAGCGCGGGTGGTAAGGCGCGATCCGCTGGACAAGGGACGCAGACATCTACTGAACTTCGGGCACACCTATGCGCACGCCATCGAATGGCAGGCACAGGGCCGGCTTTCACACGGGCAGGCCGTATCAATGGGCATAATCCGCGCACTTGAGATCGGCGAGCAGAAAGGCTGGACCGAGAATGGATTGGCAGACAGGGTAAAAGACGACTTCAAACGCTGCGCACTGCCTACGGAGATCACTTACGGACAGGAACTGGACCTCGTGCAGGCGATAAGAAACGACAAGAAGATAGAAAACGGAATAGTGGATTTCGTGTCCATCAGAAGAATCGGCAAACCGATCAGAAAGAAACTCAAGATATGATCTGTACAAGCATTCGGAACAAAAGCCTGGAGGAAGTCCTCACGATTATGGACGACCCCTTCGTGGAGATGGCGGAGATCCGTGCGGACCTGTGCAATTTCAGCCAGGAAGACCTTCAGGAACTGATAGAAACCTGCGAAAAGCCGCTTCTGATAAGCTGCCACGTCGATCCGACACTGCGGGGCGAGGAGAAATTCAACAGATGGGAGGCGGTCAAGGACCTGTTGCTGGCGGCCATAGAAAGCGGAGCTAGCTTCGTGGACCTGGACCTCAACGCGCCGGCGCACGTCAGCCAGGAGATACAGAAAAAGTGTAAAAACTCCGGCACCAGACTGATACGCTCCCTGCACGACTACGAAAAGACACCGGACACGACCCTCATCCGGCAGGCCATACTGCGCTGCTTCCGCTACGGGGCCGACATCGCGAAGATCGCCTGCAAGGCCAATTCGGCCGAGGACGTGGCGCGTCTGCAGGGCTTCTACGAGACTTTGCTGGAGGATAACCGCGCCATACAGGCCAGCCAGCTGGTGCTGATCTCGATGGGCGAACTTGGCTCGCAAGCACGAGTTGACTGCCTCAGATACGGAGCGCCGTTTACCTTCGCCAGCTACGATGAGCCTACGGCGGAAGGCCAATTAAATTTCGAGCAGATGCACGCCAAGGTTTACGGCGACTGGCTCGGAGTGCATAAGACAGACTTCCAAGTGCCTTGTTCGAAAAGCTACGCTCAGCGGGCCATCATAGCCGCAGCGCTCTCCGAAGGCACATCACACCTGCACGGATTCACCCCCTGCGAAGACAGTCTGGCCGCCATTGAGGTCGCCAGAAAGCTGGGGGCCAATGTTAGACGCCAGGGCGGAACCATCAGGATAGACGGCATCGGGCCTGTGGCCCCGGGCTCGCTAAACCTCAGCACCCTGAACGTGAAGGAAAGCGGACTGCTCGCCAGACTCTGTATCCCCCTCTCGGCCGTCCTCTCGCAGGAAGAAACCCGCATCGAAGGAACGGGGACTCTACTTGACAGACCCATGAAGGGGGCCAATGACATAATGGCGGCCTTCGGCATACTGCTGGAAAACGACAGGAAACACTCTGACCTTCAAAGCTATGTACCGCTCAAGGTCAAAGGCAAATTCTACCCCGGACGCGCAGAAATCCCCGGCACGGCGGGCTCGCAACTGATCTCGGGCCTTCTGATGGCCCTGCCGCTCTGCCCCGCCGACTCGCAACTGTTCGTCAGCGATCCCAAGAGCATCCCGTATATGTTTATGACTCAGGATATTCTGAGAAGATTCGGCATAAAAGTGGGGTGCGAACTTGAAGGCAACGCGAAGATGCTCGAAGAGCAGGACTGGAGCTACTGTAACGGGATAGATTTCAAGATAAAGGGAGGCCAGCGCTATCAGGCGACCAACCTGGACATAGAGGCGGACTGGAGCTCCGCTGCGGCATTCCTCACCTACGGAGCGCTGTTCGGCGAGGCTGAAGTAAGCGGACTGAACACCGACTCCATACAGGCCGACATCACCATACTGGACATCCTGTCCGATGCCGGAGCCTGCATCTCATACGACGAAGACACGGTAAGCGTCAAACGCGCACCGCTCCAGGCATTCGAATATGACCTGAACAACGCGCCTGACCTCATCCCGCTTGCTGCCCTACTCGCGGCATTCTGCCCGGGCCAGAGCACCATCGCCGGCGTCCAGAGACTGCGTAACAAGGAAAGCGACCGCGCCGAAGCGATTCTGAAGACTCTTTCACAGATGGGAGTTACCGCCAGAATCAATGGGGACGAACTGCGGGTCATAGGTGAAGGCCTGACGCAGAGATTCACCGCCGGACATCTTCTCAAGGGAGGCCAATATACCTCTTACCACGACCACCGTATGGTTATGATCCTGAGCCTGGCGCAGATGGCGGCAGACTCGCGCATCGAGATAGACGACACGCAGTGCATCGCCAAATCCTTCCCGGAATTCTTCGAAAATCTTATACTTTAAAATCGCCCTACAGAAGATCGTACAGGACGATGGCCGCCATCGCCTCCACTATGACCGGAGTGCGAAGGGCGAAACAGGTGTCGTGACGGCCCTTGATGCTTAATTCCGTCTGCCTTCCGGCGGCGAAATCGTAAGTCTTCTGCTGTTTCGAGATAGACGAAGTAGGCTTGAACGCCACCCTGAACACGAGCGGGGCGCCATTGCTCATACCTCCGTTCACTCCGCCGGCGTGGTTCGTGAGCGGTCCTTCCGGGCCAATGGGGTCATTATGCTCCGATCCGCGCATATCGCTGGCTGCGAAACCATCGCCGAACTCTATGCCTCTGACGCCAGGAATTGAGAAAACAGCGTGAGAGATAAGGCTCTCTACGCTATCCCAAAATGGTTCTCCCATACCGACACGAAGTCCATCGACCCTACATTCCACCACTGCACCCAACGAATCTCCCTCGGCGGATGCCGCCTTCAGAAGATCTTCCCATTTCGACGAGTCAGCGCTTCCACCCAGACGGACTACCTGGGAGGAGATCTTCACAGCGCCCTCCAGCATTTTTTTCGCCACCACTCCGGCCGCTACTATGGCTACGGTCATTCGCCCGGAGAATTGGCCTCCACCGCGAAGGTCGGCATTGCCGCCGAACTTTCTCAGAGCCGCAAAATCCGCGTGGCCAGGACGCGGAACCGAAGGTAAAAACGAATAGTCGGAAGAATTGGCATTCCCGTTTCTGAACGCGATGCACAGAGGTGCGCCTGTCGTACGGCCCTCATTTACGCCGCTAAGGAATATCGGGTTGTCGGTCTCGTGGCGGGCTGTGGTGAAAGGTCCGTGCGGGGCACGGCGCTCAAGGTCCGCGGCGAAAACCGCCTCGTCGAGAGGGATCCCCGCCGGAACGCCGTCCAGAAGAACGCCGACCATCTCGCCGTGAGATTCTCCGAAGACGGAGACCCTTAATTTTCTTCCGAATGTGTTCATATACTTAAATTTGCCCGTGAATGCCTTTCAGCAGGTTCCCGAGTTCGGCGATGTTTTCCACCACCAGATCGGGGCGACTGGATTGCGGAGCGTTCTTCACGTCTTCCAGGGTCGATTCACCGCTGAGCACCAGCACGCCGAAAGCCCCGGCATTGCGCGCCATAGCGATGTCTGTGTAGAGCCTGTCTCCCACCATCGCGATCTCCTCCGGCTTCAGGCCAAGTCTGCTCCGTATGCCGTCAAGCATCGAAGGATCGGGCTTGCCCAGCGTGTGATCAGGCCTTCTTCCCGTGGCACTCTGAAGGCAGGCACAGATGGAGCCGCAGTCCACCAGCACAGTCTGCTGATCCGTCGGGCACACCCTGTCGGGATTGGTCGCCAGATAAGGAAGGCCCTGGGATATCCACCAGGCGGCCCTGCACAGCCTTTCGTAACGCAGGGTCATATCGAAGGATGCGACCACCAGGTCAGGCACATCCTGCGCGCTGTCTTCGCAGGAGATGAACCCGGCCTCTTCGAACTGGGAGACCATCGAGGGCGTCCCCAGCAGGAAAAGCCTGTGGGCCTGCGGATAATTGGCACGTATATAGTCGATAGTGGCTATCGTGGTGGTGTACATTTGGTCCTCCCGAACCGGCACGCCCATCTTCGAAAGCTTCAGAAGATAGTCGTTCAGGGACTTGGAAGGGTTGTTAGTCAGAAAGGAATACGTGATCCCCATCCTGCCGAGAGATGACAGGAAGTCAATCGTAAAAGGAAAAAGCGTGTTGCTCAGGTATATGGTACCGTCCATATCCAGAGCAACATGCTTTATCAGTGAAAGTCGTCCGTCCATTACCAGAGCTTGAGGAATACCTCCATAGCCTGATATTCGGCCATACCGAGAGCGTCGTACTGACGGGCTGTGTTCTCAGTCCTGTCTTCGGCTCTCTGCCAGAACTCGCGAGGATCCTCGCCAGGGAACGGAACGATATCCTTCTGTGAAAGGTGGCGGTAGATGGCGTGGCGCTTCTCTACGACCTCGTCCGGTGAGAGAGGGACTGCCATATCCACACTTCCGAGATCCCATTCCATCCAGGCGCCGCGGTACATCCACACGTGGCAGCTGTTAATCCACTCGGCACCTTCGGCGCGAAGCTGGTCAAGAGCCTCGAGGGCGCATTCCGTACATACGCGGTGCGTTCCGTGAGGGTCAGCCAGGTCTCCGGCCATAAAGATCATATCCGGCTTGAGCTCGGTCATAAGAGCCTTGATGATATCCACATCCTTCTGGCTGCGAGGGAGTTTCTGTATTCCGCCGGACTCATAGAAAGGCAGATTCAGGAAGTGAGCGTTATGCAGGTCGTCGAGTCCGAAGGAACGTACGGCGCCCTTGGCCTCAGAACGGCGGATGGCTGCCTTGATGTTCAGAAGCTCGCGAGGCTCGGCCTCACCCGGGCGCTTGCTTGCCACGAGGGCCTTCACCTCATCGAATCTGTCGCCGAAACCGAGTTCGCGTGCTGCATCCATATGCTGGAGAACCACGTCGTCGTGAACGGCCACATTACCGGATGTCTCGTATGCTACGTGCACGTTATGTCCCTGATGGGCCAATCTGATAAACGTTCCGCCCATAGAGATGACATCATCATCCGGGTGAGGGGAGAAGATAAGAACCGTCTTCTTCGCAGGAGTTGAAGGAACAGGACGGGTAGAGTCGTCTGCGTTAGGCTTTCCTCCCGGCCAACCTGTAATGGTATGCTGCAGGTCGTTGAATACCTGAATGTTAATGGAATCATAAGTTCCGCAGGTCTCGAGAAGTCCGCCGAGGGAATTCTGGAGATAGTCTTGGTATGAGAGTTTGAGGATAGGCTTCTTCACCTGTCCGCAGAGCCATACCACAGCCTTGCGCTTGAACTTCGGGGTCCAATTGCAAGGACCGATGCACCACGGAGCGACGACGCGGGTAAGATTGCAGCCGGAGTTCTCGTCCACGTAGATCTTCACATTCTTGTGAAGCTGGAAGAACGAAGCAGGGCAATCCAACCCGATTTCACCCTCGACCACTCTGGCCACCACGTCAGCCTTGTTCTCGCCCCAGGCCATCAGGATGACCTTGGAGGCCGCCATCATGGTGTCTATGCCCATCGTGAGGGCCATCTCCGGAGTCTTGGACACGTCACCGCCGAAATATCCGGCCTGACGCTTTCTGGACTTATAAGGAAGATGCACCAGACGGGAGCGCGACTGAGGGGTGGAGCCGGCCTCGTTGAATCCGACCTGACCCTGTTCGCCCACGCCCATCACCAGAAGGTCGATGTCGCGAAGGATAGGCTCCATCTTCGCACAATACTCCGATACCTTCTCAATAGGTGTAGTAGACTCCGGAAGGACAACGTTCTCAGGGAGCACGTCTATATGATCGAGAAGTTCTGAACGAAGAATGTGGTTTCTAGAATGGAGAGCCTCTCCAGATACAGGATAAAACTCATCTATAGAGTTGATTCGCACGTTCTTAAACGATATCTGTCCCTGATCGCAGGCCCTTCTGAGGTCCTTGTAGAGAGATACAGGGGTGGAGCCGGTGGTAAGTCCGAGGTGGAAAAGTTTTCCGGGATTGGCAGCGGAGAAAGCCTTGATCTCGGATATGATCTCATCGCACACCTTCTGGCTTGCGATGAAAGGAGTCTCGCAGATCTCCGCGTAAATTTTCTCTCTGGAATGAAGAATGTCTTTAGGAAGACCTTCTTCTATAAGACCGCCGTCTTTCGGCAAAGAAAAATGTTTCATTATTTAAAGTTTTTACCTGCTTTTAATTCCTGTATGCCCATTTCTTCGAGAATGGCGCGTACCCTGTCCGGATAATTGGTCGTGATGTAGTCGGCGCCCATCTCTATCATGGTGCGTATGTCCTTCTCGTTGTCCACCGTCCAGCAGTTTACGCTCATCTTATGGTTGCGGGCGCGCGTGTACCACGTCGGATCGGAATAGAATATCCAATAGCCCGTGTCTATTCCGTTTATGCCCAGAGGCGCGAGGAAATCAGGATTCCTGTCTTTCTCGCCGCCCAGGTACTGAACCGTGAAACCGGGGCATTTTTCCGCAAAAAGTATGCACTGCTGAAGATCGAAAGAGATGAAAATCACCTGCTTCGGATTATACAGCCCGTGAGCCTTCAACTTCTCTATGGACAGGTTCACCGCCTTGATTTCCCTGTCCAGACCGGTATGCCACTTGAGTTCGAACACCAGACGACAGGTCTTGTCCTGCTCGAACTGGGTAAGGTATTCGTCAAGCGTAGGAATCTTCTCCCCGTTCGGGAGTTTCACTTCTGCAAATTCGGAAGCATTGTGCTCCGCGAACTTCATCCCGGCGACGGCGTCATCGTGGAATACCAGAAGTTCTCCGTCGCGGGTCATGTTCACATCGAACTCGCTGCCCCAAAAATCACCGTCTTGACAAGCCTTAAGTGATGCGATGGAATTATGAGCATTCCCTCCTTCCGGACTGGTCCAGTAACCTCGGTGAGCCACGATAGCCACCTGTCTGTGATTCCCGGCATTAAGCGGAAGAACCAACAAAGCCAGCACGACACTTAATACAATCCTTTTCATAAACTACAGATTTTCAGCTTTTTCTACAGCCTTGAAATACTTATATGAATTGACTTTAAGTTCTCCTACAGAAGCCTCATCTGCCACGATGATTCCATTCTGGTGGTTCTGAAGAGCAGATACGGTGCACATATGGCTGTATGGGCCTTCCACAGCGTCCTTGATGGCGCGCGCCTTCTTCGGGCCGAATGCCAATATGACCACTTCCTTCGAATCGGTGACTGTGGCCACACCTACCGAAAGTGCCTGTGCAGGGACCTTGGCAGGGTCATTGTCGAAGAAACGGCTGTTGACCACGCGGGTATCCTCGGTAAGAGTAACCACGCGGGTGCGGCTGGTAAGAGGAGAGAACGGCTCGTTGAATGCTATATGTCCGTCCTCGCCGATTCCGCCCAGGAACAGATCGAATCCGCCCGCTGCCACGATGGCCTTCTCATAAGCGGCGCACTCCGCCTCGAGGTCAGCTGCGTTGCCGTTGAGGATGTGGATATTCTCCTCGGGCTCGTCGATGTGCGAGAAAAGATTGGCCCTCATAAACGAGTGATAACTCTCCGGATGGCTCTCCGGCAGACCTACGTATTCATCCATATTGAACGATATGACGTTCTTGAATGAAAGTTCGCCGTCCTTTACCATACGGGCCAGCTCACGGTAGGTCTCGATAGGTGTCGAACCGGTGCAAAGGCCGAGTACGAACGGCTCAGAAGTACGTGCAGCCTTTTCCTTGATTCTGGCTGCGATGTGGCGAGCGGCCCAGAGGGACCCCTCAGTTGAGTTTTGTTTAATTATAACCTTCATAAATGCTATGAATATTTATTTGTCCATGCGCGTACCTGCCGGAAGCGGGGTCGCGGCCGCCGCTATTTAAGTGTGTCGAGAATCTGCCAGATCTGATAAAGTCCTCTAGGAACGTGGAAACATCCCTTCCATTTGCCACCCTTGAGAGGGAGAAGGACTTCGCCGCGACGGTTCAGGTAGCCGTACCATTCAGGATATTCCTGATCCTTGAAGTGAGTCCACATATAGTCGTTAAGCTTCTTGAACCATTCGAGACACTTCTCGTTGCCGGTCAGCTGGTAGCCCTTTATCATAGCGATAGAGCTCTCGAGGTGTACCCACCAGAGTTTCTGATCCCATTCAAGCTCCTGGGTAGGATAACCCTTGCGGTCCATAAAATAGAAGATTCCGCCATACTCCTTATCCCAGCCGTATTCGATGACGCTGAGAGAGATCTCGACCGCCTTCTCTATGAGAGCCTTGTCATTACGACGTATGCCAATGTTCATAAGGAACCACATAGCCTCGAGATCGTGTCCAGGATTTACCTTTCTGCCTTCGAAGCAGTCGATGAGCGATCCGTCAGGTGCGAGATTCTCCAGAATAACGCCAAGGTCAGGCTGGTAGAACACATCCACAATCTCGTGCACACTCTCGTCTATAGTCTTGTCTATCAATGCAGGATCGTTGATAATGTCCTCCACTTCGAGGGCCATGTTACAGATGATCATAGGGAGCGCGAAATCCTTCATAGGACGTGTGCCCGGATACAGCTTGTTCCATTGGCCCTTAGGGTTAGAACGGCGGGCGAGGATACGGTCGAAGGTCTTCTTCGCGATCTCGGCGTATTCGGCGCTGCCGGTAGCCTTGGCCAGCTGGGCGAATGCCATACAGGCGAAGGTGTTAGAGAAGATGTTATAAGGCTGAACGATAGGTTTGCCTTCGCGGGTTACGGAGAAGTAGAAGTCATAGTTCCCGTCGTGGCCGTACTTTTTCAGAAATTCAGCACCGTCGATGGCGGTCTGAAGCCATACAGGGTTCTTCTCCAGATTATTGTACAGCATAGCGAAAAGCCACACCTCACGTCCCTGAAGCCAGATGAATTTGTCTGTGTCAAAGACACTTCCGTCGCGGTTCAGGCAGCTGAAGTATCCGCCGTACTCCTTATCGATGGAATGATTAAGCCAAAATGGAAGACAGTTCTCCCGAAGCTCCTTTTCGTACTTCGAAGCAAGCTCCTTAAAATTAATTTCAGTGTTCATATAGTTCAATTATTATTGTTTGCAAATTGCGGCTCTAAGATACGAAAAAAATAACTGAAATTAATCCCTATAATATGGCTCTTTATATGTATTCCTACACTCCTGAAGCTGTTTTTCGCTCATCTTTTTGAATGTCATCAGCATATAACAATCCTCTCCACTTTTCTTCTTCCCTGTCAACATGAAGGCATCAAAGTAATCAGCCCCTAAAGAAACAACCCGAAATTCTATTTTCCCATCTTCCTTTATGTTTTTTATAAAACCCTCCGGCGTCGTCATATACCTAAATTGTCTATATTTTAATTCCGTACCATTTTGATCGATAGAGGTATCTAAAAATTCTGTCATAATATTGCCATCCACATAGAATTGATACGATAATCCGGGTATCAACGCTGTTTCCTTGATGATTTTCCCTGTCTTGTTATCTATAATTCTATACTCGAATCCATCCGCACGCCAGAGTTGCCCATCGACAAGCATCTTAAAATTAGACATCTCCACACTCATTCCATAATAATATGGAAAACCTTGTATATCAAAAACTATATCGCCATTCTGATAAGCACTCTGCTTATTATTACATCCTATTATAGTAAGACACAATATTAAAAGAGTAAAAAACTTTTTCATAAATTTTAGTTATTATTAGTTATTAATTATGTAAGTTCGTCTGAATATCATAATTAAAACGCAATTTTCCAAATAAAGCGTAAATTCTCATCTGATATCGTCGACTCCTTACACCATATAAACGAACGAGACTGAAAAATTACTTCTCTCTTTTGATATTTTTTCATCGCGACAATTCGCTATATTTGCAGGTGACAAACATCTTACAACGATTATGACCATAGTCACAGAGACCATCAGCCGCGAAATTCAAACAACAGTAAGCCGACTTGTCAAATGACCGATACTTCACTACCGTCTATTCCGGATGTCAGCCGGTGGGAATCTATGGACTTCATGGCACAGATGGCCAACATTGGCAGCGAAGTCGGCCGTAACAACGCCCCGGCATCTTCAAGAGATGCCATGCTACGGGAAGTCCTTCTGGCTAGAGACCAATTCTGCGAAGAATACCTTTCCGATGACATCAACGCACTGGCACGATCCGAGCGCTACTTTTCACATTTTGCCAAAGCCTGTGCCGTCAAGGCCGGCAGATAGGCAAATTTTGCTATATTTGCAGGCATGAAAAAGACACTACTGCTTATAGTCGCCCTGGCCTGCTCGATGAGCATCTGCGGGGCAGAAACCATCAAGGCCAATAATGACAAGATCCTGTACACCGGACGAACCCTGGTCAGCGAAACCGACGGCACCGTCAGCTACGACTGGAGCGCCACCTCCATCAAGGTAAGATTCACCGGCAAGACGCTGCAGATCAGATGCAGCGACACTCACCGCGACTATTTCAACGTCTGGATTGACAAGGCCGCCGGGGCCAAAGCCGACAAGGTCTTCTGCGTCGAAAGCGACACCACCGTCACCGTCTTCAAGGGCCGCAAGGGCACCCACGAGATCATAATCCAGAAACGCACTGAGGGTGAACAGGGCTGCATCACCCTGTCCGAATTCATCACCGACGGCACCTTCCTGCAGCCATCTCCCGCCAAGTCACGACTCATCGAATTCATAGGCGACTCCTACACCTGCGGCTACGGAACGGAAGGCCCGAGTGCGAATTCGCCGTTCCTCCCCGAGGAAGAGAACCCGTCCCTCACCTACGCCGACATCCTGGGACGCTATTTTAACGCCGAGACCGTGCACATCTCGCATTCCGGCCGTGGAATAGTCAGAAACTACGGCGACTTCAACACCCACGAGAATATGGTCAAGCTCTATGGCCAGACCTTCGACCAGAAGGACGAGACCGCCTGGACTCCGACATACACTCCGGACATAGTAGTCATCTATCTGGGCACCAATGACTTCTCTGTCGGCAAACAGCCGACGCTGCATTCGTGGTGTGCCAATTACATCGCCCTTCTGAACAAGGTCCGCGAGTTCCACGGAGAGGTTCCTATCCTCTGCGTGGCTTCGAAGGCTGACCCTATGCTCGGCACCTGGGTCAAGCTGGCAGTAGAAAAAAGCGGCTTGCAAAATGTACACGCCACTGCCATCGACGAAGCCGCCCACAACAGCACCGAAGATCTGGGTTCAAGCTGGCACCCGAACTACAGCGGCCACCGCAAGATCGCCGGCATAATGGCCCCTTACATCGCCACCATTGCAAATTGGCAGATGCCGTTTACTCCTTATGAATAAGTGATTTGCCCTCCTCGCCGGACGGTACCAACAATCGTCTGTCAGGGCAGAGTAAGTATTAGTTGGACTGCCAGTCAGGGCAGAGGCTTTTCTGCGCTGTCGCTTCGAGAAACTGTACAGGCAAAAGCTCCGAAAAGCCTCCGCCCCGCCAGAATTACACATAATAGCGGCAAACTGTCCCCGAATGTACAGACTATAGGGCACATCCCAAAGCCGATTCTCCAAGCCATAACTAATGTTTGTGCAGAATTGCTTTCAAT
>CAVFXO010000007.1:0-4286 GCA_963626825.1 bacterium
TTTTGCATATATTTGCCCCTGTACAAAATCTAAACCTTTAAAAACATGAACGCATTGTTAAATGAGCTCTGTGCCAAGTACACAGTGCCTCAGGAGACCAAGGCTGCGGGGATTTATCCCTATTACAAGCCGATCTCTTCGGGTCAGGACCCGATTGTTAAAATGGCGGACGGAAGTGAGGTGATGATGTTCGGGTCAAATTCGTACCTCGGCCTCTCCGATGACCCGCGTCTTAAGGAAGCCGCCATCAAAGCCATTGAAAAATATGGTACCAGCTGTTCAGGAAGCCGTTTTCTTAACGGGACATTGGACATTCACGAAGAACTTGAGAAACAATTGGCCGAATTCGTCGGAAAAGAAGAAGCGGTTACGTTCAGCACCGGTTTTCAGGTGAATCTGGGCGTGGTGAGCGCACTTGGTTTCCGTGGAGGATACACCCTCCTGGACGATACGGATCACGCCTGCATCATCGACGGCAGCCGTTTGGGCTGGAGTACAGTCTATAAATTCAGGCACAACGATATGGCCTCACTTGAGAAGAAGCTCAAGGCCTGCGAGCCGGAAGCCTTCAAGCTTATCGTTGTAGATGGTGTCTATTCTATGCTCGGCGACCTTTGCCCGCTTCCACAGCTGTGCGAATTGGCAGAGAAATACAATGCCGCGGTGATGATAGACGACGCGCACGGACTGGGCGTGTTCGGCAAGGACGGTTCCGGCACTGCCAATCATTTCGGCCTCACGGACAAGGTGGACCTGATTATGGGTACGTTCTCCAAGAGCTTCGGTTCACTTGGCGGATTCATCGCCGGAAGCCACGAGACCATCAACCTTCTCAAGCATACGGCACGTTCTCTTATCTTCAGCGCTTCGATGACCCCGGCCGCCGTAGCAGCCGCCACCAAGGCACTTGAAATAATGAAGACCGAGCCAAGCCGCAGAGACCATCTGTGGGACGTTACCCGCTATGCGTGGAAGAAATTCCGTGAGAACGGATTCGATATCAACGCCACGGAGTCCCCTATCATTCCTCTTATGGTGCGCGACACGAAGAAAGCCATGCAGATCGTGACATTGGCATACAACGAAGGTGTATTCATCACTCCGGTGATCGCTCCTGCGGTTCCTGAACAGGATGTGCTTATCCGCTTCGCTCTTATGGCCACACATACCCGCGAGCACGTGGATGTCGCTGTAGAAAAACTCACGAAGATATTCAGAGACCTCGAAGTCATCAAATAATATGGTAATCCTTATCACAGGTATTACTTCGGGATTCGGTAAAGCTATGGCCGAGCAGCTTCACGCTGACGGTCATAGCGTTTACGGTACCCATCGCAAGGCGACGGATTTCATCCCGGGAGTTCATTACATAAAAGCCGAATCCACTTCACAGGAAGATGTAGAGCGTGCCGTTATGGAAGTGATGGATGCGGAAGGCCGTATAGACGTGTTCATCAACAACGCCGGAATGGGCATTGGCGGTCCGCTGGAGTTCTGCTCCATAGAAGACTGCCAGAGGCAGATGGACGTGAATTTTATGGGAATGGTGCGGTATATTAGGCAGGTCGTTCCCATAATGAGGGCTCAGGGCCACGGACACATCATCTGTCTCAGCAGCATCGGAGGTCTGATCGGCCTGCCGTTCCAGGGGATGTACAGCGCGTCCAAGTTCGCCATCGAAGGTTACTGCGAGGCGCTTCGTCTGGAAGTGAGCGGTTTCGGCATCAACGTGACCGTCATCGAGCCGGGTGATTTCGCGACGTCTTTTACGGCACAGCGAAAAAGCGTGTCGGACGAAAAAGTAAACCAGATCTATACTTCTTACGCGAAGTCATTGGCAAGTATAGAGAAGGACGAGACTACCGGACTCAAACCTGAATACCTGGCACGGAAAGTCAGCCGCATCATCAGGAAGAAGAGGCCGGGCTACCGTTACATCATCGCGACCTTCCTGCAGAAGCTGTCCGTATTCGCGAAGGCCGTCCTTCCGGCACGCACTTTTGCGTGGATAATGAAACTTTACTATAAAGTTTAGCGACAAGACTGCAGATTTTTCTCACTTTTTGAGTAAATTCGGCCCGTCTTTCCAGAAGTGAGTGTATTATGAAAAATCTTAGATTGGAAGCCGTACGCATAATGCGTTCGCGGCCTGTGGCAGAGGTTTCTGCGCCAGCCCCGTTAAAGTCTGCAATTTTCGGTGAAAACGTATTCACCAGAAAGCAGATGAGACGTTACCTCTCAAAATCCGTTTATGAAAGCGTAGTCGAAGCTATCGAGAACGGTAAGCGCATCGACCGCAAGATCGCCGACCAGGTGGCGGAAGGGATGAAAGTCTGGGCTATCGAAAGAGGAGCCACGCATTACACTCACTGGTTCCAGCCCCTTAACAATTCCACGGCGGAGAAGCACGACGCTTTCCTGGACCCGAAGCTCGAAGGCGATTCCTTCGAATCGTTCAGCGGCAATCTTCTCTCCCAGCAGGAACCTGACGCGTCATCCTTCCCTAGCGGCGGCCTTCGCAACACTTTCGAGGCTAGAGGCTACAGCGCCTGGGACCCGTCATCTCCAGCCTTCATAATAGACGGAACACTCTGTATTCCAGGCATTTTCGTATCCTATAACGGAGAAGCCCTCGACTACAAGACCCCGCTTCTGAAATCTATGGCGGCACTGGACCAGACTGCCGTGTCCGTATGCCAATTATTTAATAAAGATGTACATAAAGTCGTACCTACCCTCGGTTGGGAGCAGGAATACTTCGTCGTAGACAAAGCTCTCGCCGACGCCCGTCCTGACCTCATCCAGTCCGGCAGAACCCTGATGGGACACACCGCCGCGAAAGACCAGCAGCTCGAGGATCACTACTGGGGAGCAATTCCGGAGAGAGTGGCCAATTTCATGAAGGACTTCGAGGATGAATGCTACAAACTTGGCATTCCTATCAAGACCAGACATAACGAAGTGGCTCCGAACCAATTCGAGTGCGCTCCGCAGTTCGAGGAGGCCAATGTCTCCGTGGACCACAATCTGCTGCTGATGTCCGTAATGAAGAAAGTGGCGCACAAGCATAATCTCGAAGTTCTGTTCCACGAAAAACCATTTGCAGGTGTCAACGGAAGCGGCAAGCACTGCAACTGGTCACTCTGCACTGACGGCGGCGTGAACCTGCTTGCCCCGGGCCACACCCCTGAAAGCAACATACAGTTCCTCACATTCTTCGTGTGCGCCCTGAAGGCCGCCTCCGATTACGGTTCGCTGATAATGGCCTCCATCGCATCGGAAAGCAACTCCCACAGGCTCGGGGGCAACGAAGCACCTCCAGCCATAATGTCGGTATTCACCGGTTCCACACTGAATGAGATTCTGGATAACATCGAGGCCAAGATCAACGACAGTACCCTCACGGCCGATGCCAAGAAGGAAATCAAGCTGGATATAGGCAAGATTCCGGAGATTCTGGTGGACAACACCGACCGTAACAGAACCTCACCTTTCGCCTTCACCGGTAACCGTTTCGAGTTCCGTGCAGCCGGATCGTCGTGCAACTGTTCGATGCCGCTCATCGTACTCAACACAGCTGTCGCTGCCGAGCTTCAGAATTTCAGCTATGCAGTAACTGCCCTGACCAAAGACGGAGTCAAGAAAGACGACGCCATACTTAAGGTAATCAGGAACTTCATTACAGAGTCACGCAAGATTCGTTTCGAAGGTAACGGTTATAGCGAAAACTGGATTCGCGAGGCTGCTCAGCGCGGTCTTCGCAGCGCGAGCAAGGCTACCGAGGCCTTCAAGGAATATCTGCGTCCTGAAAGCATAGATCTGTTCCAACGCTTCAATGTCCTGAATGAGACCGAGTTGAAGGCTCGCTATGAGATAAAGAATGAGATTTTCACCAAAAAGGTCCAGATCGAGTCCCGCGTCATCGCAGATATCGCAGCCAATCATATAATCCCGACGGCGGTGCGCTACCAGAACGTGCTGATAGAAAATATCAAAGGCATCAAGGAAGTATTCCCTGACGAGCTGGAGACACTCGCCCACGACGAGATCCGCACGCTCCGGGAGATCATCGAGCACGTGAACGTGATCCGCAGCGCATCGGAAGAGATGACTCAGATTCGTCACCGTCTAAACCGCGAGCCTGACCTGACACTGCGTGCTGCAGGATACGAGACCGATGTCCGCGCGAAGATGAGCGAAATCCGTGAGCACATCGACGCCCTGGAGATGATCGTGGATGACGATCTCTGGCCGCTCCCTAAATACCGCGAGCTCCTCGCGACACT
>CAVFXO010000008.1:0-4040 GCA_963626825.1 bacterium
ACCCCGAGATTACAAATCACGTGCTCTGGCCAACTGAGCTACATCGGCAAAAATTATTTCAATGGCCTCCCGGTATCCCCCGAAACCGAAAGGGATTGCAAAGATAATCAAGATTTTCGAATTACAAAAATCTTTTTATCAAAATTCACAGCAGTTTCCGGAGTTCCCCCTCTATCCCCTCCCGGTCTATACGGCAGAGATGCCGCTGCTCGGCCTGAGTCGCGTGGAGAATGAATTCATCCGGAATGCCAAGTCCCCTGACGCCGGCCTTCGTGCCCGCCTGCTGCGCATATTCGCAGACAGCGCCGTACAAACCGCCCTTGAGGCACCCGTCCTCCACAGTGAGCACATTCTCATAACGGGCGAAGATCTCGTCCAGGGCCTGAGTGTCGATTGGCTTAAGGAAACGGAAGTCATATACCCCCACTGCGTCCCCGAAAGCTTCGGAAGCCTCGAGAGCGCGGTGAACGCACGGGCCAATGGCTACGACCGCCACCCTGCTGCCCCGCTTCAGACAATTGGCCTTCCCCGAAGGCAGCTCCCGGAAAGGCTCGTCCTCCCAGCTGCAGCCTTCCGCAAGACCACGCGGATACCTTATTATATAAGGGCCCGTCTTCGACAGAGTCGCCGAATAGAGCATATTTTTAAGTTCCAGTTCATCGGAAGGGGCCGCCACCGTGCAGTTCGGGATGCTGCGGTAGGCCGCCATATCGAAGGCTCCGGCGTGCGTGGCACCGTCTTCACCGACCAGACCGGCGCGGTCAAAACACAGCACCACAGGCAGCTTCTGAAGCGCCACGTCGTGGATTATCTGGTCATAGCTCCTCTGCGAGAACGAAGAGTAGATATTGCATACCGGACGGAGCCCGGCTGCGGCAAGACCCGCCGAGAAGGTCACGGCGTGCTCCTCCTCTATGCCCACGTCGAAGAACCTGTCCGGGAAGCGCTTCGAGAACTCAGTCATCGAGCAGCCGCTGGCCATCGCCGGAGTGATACCGACGATATCGGGATTCTTCTCGGCCAGATCGCAGAGCACCTTACCGAACACGTCCTGATAACGCGGAGCGTCGTGCCTTACCACCTTACGCTCGCCGGTCTGCGGGTCGAATTTGCCTGGGGCGTGCCAGACGCAGGGGTTCTGCTCGGCAGGGGCGTAACCCTTCCCTTTGGTAGTTATGCAGTGCAGGATGCGCGGACCCTTCAGGCCCTTAAGCTTCTTCAGGGTGAGCACCACCTGCTCTATGTCATTGCCGTTGACGGGGCCAAAATACCTGAGCCCCATAGCCTCGAATATATCCCCGCCGCTACCCGTGACCAGACGCGATTTCAGTGCGCGCACCTGCCGCTGGATGAATCCGCGGAAACGAGTGTCGCCTATTATGTCCCAGGCGCGTTTCTTCAGGGAGTTGTAGTTCTCGCTGGTGGTAAAGTGCAGAAGGTGCTTGTGAAGGCCGCCCACGGCCTTGTCTATGGACTGGTTGTTGTCATTGAGGATGACCAGAAGGTCTGCCGCGCTCTCTCCGGCATTGTTCAGCGCCTCATAAGCCAGGCCTCCGGTCATCGCGCCGTCGCCGATGAGGGCCACGCTCTTGTACGTCAGGCCCTTGATGCGAGCGGCTTCGGCATAACCCAGCGCCGCGCTGATGGATGTGGAGGAATGTCCCACTCCGAAAGCATCCCACATACTCTCAAAAATGTTCGGAAAACCGCTTGGCCCGTCGCTGCGGCGAAGTTTGCGGAAAGCCTCCTTCCTGTCGGTAAGAATCTTGTGTGCATAGGCCTGATGGCCGACGTCTATCACGAACTTGTCTTCCGGAGTATCGAAGACATAGTGAACCCCGACAATAAGCTCCACGGCACCAAGGCTTGAAGCCAGATGGCCGGGATTCTCGGAGCACACCTCCACCATATAGGAACGGATCTCCGCGCAGAGCTGACGGAGCTGTTCCATATCAAGTTTCTTTATATCTGAAGGAGTATTTATACTATCCAATAATTGCGACATAGACGACAAATTTACTGATTTATTTTCAGATAAATATGCCGAGGCGTGCCAATCTCGGAAATTTTTCGGTAAATTCGCAATCTGGGTCAGTGTATTACCGCTCTCTGAAATAAAACAAAAAAACATATTATGTCAGAAAAAATCTATCGTTTCATCAACGACAAACCTGCCGCCAGGTGGGCCGCGTTGATTCTCATCGCACTTGCGATGTTCTTCGGCTATATGTTTGTGGATGTGATGTCCCCTATCCAGTCTCTGCTGGAAGCCGAGAAGGGCTGGACACCTAACGTCTACGGAACATACGCCAGCTCTGAGTACATCCTGAATGTCTGCGGATTCCTCATCCTGGCCGGCATCATCCTGGACAAGATGGGCATCCGATTCACCGGAATCCTCTCCACCTCCCTTATGCTTGGTGGCGCCATCATCAAATTCTACGCTGTAAGCGACCTGTTCGCAGGCTCAGCTTTCGAGGCCTGGCTGAACTCCTGGTGGGTAAGCATGCCGGGCAGTGCCAAGCTCGCTTCCCTCGGGTTCATGATCTTCGGATGCGGCTGCGAGATGGCCGGGACCACCGTATCGAAGGCATTGGCCAAGTGGTTCAAAGGTAAGGAGATGGCCCTCGCAATGGGCATCGAGATGGCTATCGCCCGCGTGGGTGTGTTCGCCATCTTCTCCATCAGCCCTATCATCGCTTCCAAGTTCGGCACCATCGCGGCGCCCGTCGGATTCTGCACCTGCCTGCTTCTCATAGGCCTTATCAACTTCCTCGTATTCTCCGTTATGGACAGGAAGTTCGACGCTCAGCTGGCCGCTGCGGGCGAGAAGAACAGCGAGGAAGGCGGAAGCGACGAGGAGTTCCAGATCTCAGACCTGGGCAAGATCCTCACTTCCAAGAGTTTCTGGGTAGTGGCGCTGCTGTGCGTGCTTTACTACTCAGCCATCTTCCCGTTCCAGAGGTACGGGGCCAATATGCTCCAGTGCAACCTTAACGGTCTCAGCCCTGACGTGGCTGCCAATATCTTCAGATGGTTCCCTATCGGCGCGGCCGTCATCACTCCGTTCCTGGGGGCCTTCCTGGACAAGAAGGGAAAGGGCGCAACGATGCTTATCTACGGAGCGTTCCTGCTCATCATCTGCCATCTGGTGTTCGCGTTCCTGCTGCCTGCCACCGGAAGCAAGATCCTCGCCTATGCGACCATCGTGATACTCGGTGTCAGCTTCGCGCTCGTGCCTGCAGCCCTGTGGCCGTCAGTTCCGAAGATTATCGACGAGAAGATCCTCGGTTCGGCATATTGCCTTATCTTCTGGGTGCAGAACATAGGCCTGTGCTTCGTCCCGAAGCTTATCGGAAGCGTGCTCGAGAGTTCGAATGCGGCCAATCCTGCCGTAATCGCCGCCAAACAGGCCGGAGCTTCGTTCATTCCCTACAACTACACGATTCCGCTCATCATCTTCGCCTGCTTCGGCATCCTCGCCCTGCTGGTAGCCCTCTACCTCAAGGTCCTGGACAAGAAGAAGCACCTCGGCCTCGAAGAACCGAATATCAAATAACTTCCTGCGGGGCAGGATGTTCTTATAATCAAACGGCCGCAAGGTTTTTACCCTGCAGCCGTTTGGTGTTTTTTGGGGAGAATTTGCATCAAGCATCACATCCACTAGGCCGCGCGCTGCGTCCAATGTCCACATTGTCAATAGGTAACTTATGGGTGTTCAATAAGTTACTGATTCTGTTTGTCCACACCGTTTTGGCGAAAGTGACAAGATCAGGCCGAACTTTGCAAAGTGAAAATTTGGCAAGCCTTCCATAAAAAGCGCGGAAGCAATTCCGCAGTTTGAAAAGAAAATCGCGGAAACGATTCCGCAGTTTAGAAAAATTTCATACCTTTGCGGAAAAGGATCAAGATATGGAACAGCTGTTTGAACTATATTATGATAGACTCAGAAGGACGGACACCGCTTTTGTCCGCTACCTTCACAATGAGATAAACTGGGATTCAAGGCTTATCGTGATAGTCGGTGCACGCGGAGTAGG
>CAVFXO010000009.1:0-18355 GCA_963626825.1 bacterium
GGTCTTGCAGAAGGTGTAGCCAAAGGCAAAGCAGAAGGTCGTACCGATGAAAAACACAAAATCGCAAAAAATCTACTTGCAATGGGACTACCCATAGAGCAGATTGTCCACGCCACGGGCTTGACCAAGGAAGCAGTATCGGCCTTAAAGTAGTCGTTAACTTCACCGACGGCGAACATTGCACCTAAAGAAAGATAAAATAGACATAGTCCCCTGCTGGCGAAGGATAGGATGAAGCTACAGCATAGCAAGAATCGGAATCCTTCACATACGAGCAGGGGACCAACAAAAAATGCCGGCCCAAAGGTCGGCATCTATGCAAAACGAAATAAATAAATCTACATCAAGACAAATACCTGATATTTGCAGATGGCCTAGAATTACTTGCAGCAATCAGCTTTCTGCTCGGCAGCCTGCTTCTTGCAGCACTGACCTTCTGACTTTTTACAGCATTCGCCTTCAGATTTTTTGCTGCACTGGCCCTCAGATTTCTTACAGCACTGACCCTCGGCCTTTTTACAGCAGGCCTTCTGCTCTCCGCACTGGGCATTGGCATTCTCACAAGCCTTCGTCTCCTGGCAGCAGGAAGCCTTTTCCTCAGGGCAGGCGTTATGTTTGGCGCATTCTGAGCACTCCGTCTGCTCGGAAGCTTTGTTGGCATTCTTCTTAGGTGTGTTGTTGCAAGAGACGGCAGCCACAAGTACGCAGGCAGCGGCGATGATAAGTGAAATCTTCTTCATAATCCTTAATTTTTTGAATTCTTACAAATATACGAAAATGCCGTTCACTAACAAATCACTAATGTTAGTGAACGATTTATGCACGCTTTCCCCAAAATACAGATTATAAGTTTCGCATTTGCGAAAAACAGATGTGGAGGCCTGAAAGGCCGACAGTAAGACTTGCCACAAATATAAAGGATATGAAGATGTATCTTTTCATGAAAAATATGTAAATTCGTAAGATTCTAATGAGAAAGATATGCTGCGAAAAATCCGTTCAGTGTGCGCACTGATCTTCTTCATCCTGATTACAGTCCTGTTTCTGGACTTCACCGGAGCGCTCCACGCCTATCTGGGCTGGATGGCCAGGGTTCAGTTCCTGCCTGCAGTGCTGTCCGTCAATGTGGCCGTAATCCTGGGGCTTCTGCTGATTACCCTGCTTCTGGGCCGCATTTACTGCTCCGTGATATGCCCGCTGGGCGTATTCCAGGACGGAGTGTCACACATCGCCGGAAAGAAAAAGAAGAACAGATTCCGTTTCCACCCGGAGCACAGGATCCTCAGATACACCATTCTGGGCATTCTGATTCTCTCCATAATATTCGGACTTGGTTCCCTGACGTCCCTTCTGGCCCCTTACAGCGCCTACGGAAGAATAGTCCAGAACTTATTCTCCCCTATCTATCAGTGGATTAACAACCTGTTCGCGCTCATCGCAGAGCGGGCGGACTCTTACGCATTCTATAATAAGGAAGTATGGCTTCGCAGCCTTCCTACATTTGTAATCGCAGCCGTTACACTCGTCGTCGTCGTGATTCTCTCGTGGAAAGGCGGACGAGAATACTGCAATTCATTCTGCCCTGTAGGCACTTTCCTTTCATTTTTCTCACGCCACTCCTGGTTCAAGATCCACATAGACGAAGACAAATGCGTGAACTGCAAGCTTTGCAGCAAGAACTGCAAGGCCGAATGCATCGATATCGAGCATCATAGCGTAGACTACTCCAGGTGCGTAGTCTGCGGAGACTGCATAGGCCAATGCCGCAAGGGAGCCATCAGCTACTCGCACCTACCAATTAAAAAAGAAGTTACCAAGCCCGCCGCTGCGGATAGCGGCCGCCGTGCGTTTCTGATAGGCACTGCACTGGCTACGGGCCAATTGGCATACAGCCAAGAGAAGAAAAAAGTGGACGGAGGGCTCGCGGTCATCGAGAAAAAGAAAGCACCGCACCGCCAGACTCCGATAACGCCGGCTGGATCAATTTCAGCTCGGAATATGGCCACACACTGCACCGGATGCCAGCTTTGCGTATCCGTCTGTCCTAATGACGTGCTGCGACCTTCTACAGATCTTAACCACCTGATGCAGCCTACCGTCTCCTATGAAAAGGGATACTGCCGTCCGGAATGCAACAAGTGCAGCCAGGTCTGCCCTGCCGGAGCCATCAGACCGATAAGCATAGAAGACAAATCTTCCACCCAGGTGGGACACGCCGTATGGATAAGAGAAAACTGCGTGCCTATTACAGATGGAGTAAGATGCGGGAACTGTGCAAAGCACTGCCCGGTAGGTGCCATCTCGATGATCAGAATCAATCCGGACGACCCTGAGAGCCTTCGGATTCCGTCGATCGACACGGCACGCTGCATAGGTTGCGGAGCTTGTGAAAATCTCTGTCCATCAAGACCTTACAGCGCTATATATGTAGAAGGTCACGAAGTTCACAAATTAATATAGAAAGCTATGGCAGAAAAGATAAACAGACGAGATTTCTTAAAATTCTTAGGAGCAGGATCGATAACCGCTGCCGGGCTTTCAGTTGCCGGATGCCGAAGAGACGGCAAGAACGACAAGAACGGTGAAATGACTTACCGCATAAATTCGAACAACGGTGATAAGGTGTCACTACTCGGCTATGGAATGATGCGCCTTCCGATGACAGGCGAAGGAAATAGTGCCGTGATAGACCAGGAGATGGTCAACCGTCAGATAGACTATGCTCTAGAGCACGGAATAAACTACTTCGACACGTCTCCGGCATACTGCAGAGGACGGTCGGAGAAGGCCACCGGAATCGCCCTGGCCAGACACGACCGCAGTTCATATTACATAGCCACCAAACTTTCGAATTTCTCGCCTGATACCTGGAGTCTGGAAGCAGGGAAAGAGATGTTCGAGAATTCCCTTCGCGAACTCCAGACCGACTATGTGGATTATCTCCTGCTTCATTCCATAGGCAGTGGCGGCGGGATGAAGGAATTCTACGCCAGATACATCGACAACGGACTGCTGGACTGGCTGGTGGAACAAAAGGCCAAAGGCCGCATCAGGAATCTGGGATTCTCCTACCACGGAGACGTCGCGGTATATGACCTTTGCCTCAAATGGCACGATGAAGGAAAATACCATTGGGATTTCGTGCAGATCGAATTGAACTATCTGGACTGGGGATATGCCAGCGAAATCAATCCCCGCAATACCAACGCCGACTACCTCTACGAAGAACTGCACAAAAGAGGTATTCCCGCAGTCATAATGGAGCCTCTTCTGGGCGGACGGCTGGCCAATGTCTCAAGCAACATCGCGGCCAAGCTCAAACAGAGAGAACCGGAAAAGAGCATTGCCAGTTGGGCGTTCCGCTTCGCAGGCACTCCGGAAGGCATTCTGTGCGTTCTTAGCGGAATGACCTATATGGAGCATCTGGTCGAAAACACAGCCACCTACTCCCCTCTCAAACCCATCAGCGAGGAAGAGCACGAATTCCTTATGGGCATAGCCTCGGACATAATGCATCTGAAGACCATACCTTGTACCGGGTGCAACTACTGCATGCCTTGCCCTTACGGCCTGAACATACCCGCCATCTTCTCGCACTATAACAAATGCATCAATGAAGGCAACTTCCCGAACCACGGAAAGGAAGACTCGGACTACAAACGCGCACGAAGAGCGTTCCTCATAGGATACGACAGGAGCGTACCTAAACTGCGCCAGGCATCACACTGCATCGGATGTCACCAATGCGAGGTTCATTGCCCGCAAGGGATACGGATCGCCCACGAGATGAGAAACATAGACAGATTCACGGAGACACTCAAACAGAACCCTTAATGATTACTTTAGCCCTTTTGCTTCAAATACTTATAGTTGGTTATACCCCAGGTCCGGCGAACATTTTCGCTCTGACCACCGGCATACGCTATGGGCGAAGAAAAGGGTTCGTGGTCTGGCTTGGCCTGCTGACCGGAGCCGTCATCGCGGTGCTTCTGATGGCGCTGCTCACCCACCTCATAGGCGAGGCGCTCGGCTCGTATGTCAGATACCTCAAATATCTGGGCGCGCTGTACCTGGTGTACCTGTCATACAAAATCTACAAGACCCACGACACGAAAAGTTCGCAGAAGAGCGAATCCAATTTCCTCAGCGGAATGCTGATGCAGCTGACAAATGCCAAGATACTGCTGTTCGAAATCAGCACCTTCAGCACCTTCGTGCTGCCCTACTCGAACAGCTACGCCGATATGCTGCCGGTGGCAGCCCTCCTGCTTGTGGCCGGACCGGGGGCCAATTTCCTGTGGATGATGGCCGGAAGTTTCCTCTCGCACCTGTATGACGCACATTACAAGTCCATCAACATAGGCTCGGCCATAGCTCTGCTGCTGTGCGCCGTCTATATCGCGTTCATCGCCTAGAAGGAAATCCTGTACCCCAGACAGAACATCATATATTCGGTGGTCCGGAAATGCTTGTACTCGGGCATAAGGATAAGTGTCTGTCCGCCAGTCACCTTGACGTTAAGTCCCGCAGCCAGGCAGACCATATTAAGATTGACCGCGCCACAGTCTTCCGTGGGCAAGTCATTGAAACTGTGGCGAATCTCCACATAGGTAAAAGGAGCCACCCAGTCCCAGCCCTTGTATCTTACGGTAAAACGGGATCTGACCTGCACCAGATTCTTCACTTCCGCCGAATCATCTATGGAATAAGGCTTGTGCGTAAGCTGCAGCCTCTCATAGAGCGACAGACTCCAGTTATCGATCGGGCAGGTGCCTATGGCATTGAGCGAAAGCCTGAGACGTGGAAGATGGCTACCAGACGCGGCGTATTTTTCAAAATAGATACACTCTGTTCCGGCCGTAAAATACCTGTTGAATCTGTAATCCGCCCCCAGGGCGAAATAATGGATGTCCACGGAGCGCAGGTCATCCTTGTTATACAGAATGTACTTGGCGGAGAGATTCACGTTACCGCCAGCGTTCCAGTTCACAAACAACCCCGCACAGTCCCTCCACGGAAGGTCTCTGGCCGAAAGGGACAGACCGCCCTTCGCCAGAAGCAGTGCCAGAAAAGTCAGAAAACATCTTTTGATTTTCATCCAGACCAATTTGTGGATTGCGAAGTTACAATTTTTTGTTTATCCGCAAAGAATAAATTTGTACATTTGCGGCATGAAAAACGAGTCAGTAATAACATTTCTCGCCGGAGCGGCCATCGGTGCCGTATTGGGCGTAATATTCGCTCCTGCCAAGGGTGAAGCGACGAGACAGAAAATTCGCGAAGCATCCCAAGGGACACTTGACACTCTTAAAATAGACGGTCAGGCCCTGAGAGAAGATGCCAAGAACTCCATATTATCGAAACTGGACAGAATAGAGAAAATTCTGGACGAAAAGGAAGAAAACTATGAATAGTCACAATCCTTTCACGAAACCGGCAGAAGAATTTGTCGGAGAAGTCACGCAGTACGTGGATCTCAAGGTAGACGACCTGAAGCTCAGAACGGCCAAAGGCCTGTCCATAACCCTTCAGAAACTTCTGGTAGCCATTATGTTCCTCACCCTTGGAGGCATAGTTCTTATGGCATTGGCATTCGGTGGAGTATTGCTCCTGGGTGACATCATAGGCAGCTATGCGGCCGGAGCGTTCATCGTGGCCGGAGTGTTCGCGATAGCTGTCCTGGTAGTGTTCCTTTTGCGCAAAAAGTTGTTTATTAACAGCTTCGTGCAGGTATTCGTTAAACTGTTCTTCGAAGACAAAAGCGAGTAATGAAATATTCTGATATTAAAGATATAGCTTCTATCGATGCCGCACGTAAGGATCTTTCCGCTAAGATAGATGCACAGAGAGTCAAGCTTTCCACCTGTTGGGAAGACACGAAAGAGTCTTACACTCCTATCAGTCTTACCGCCACGGCCATCAAGAATCTGTCGGGAGTGATTCCTTTCGACAAATTGGCATTGGCAGCTGTACGTGCGCTTAAAAACAAACTTACAGAGAAGCACGAAGACACCGTTCCCGTAGCAGAAGAGACGTCAGAGGAGCAGTCGGAACAGTCGGAGTAGTTACGGCAAGTATCAGCCTGACGGACCGCCTAACGGTCAAATTCCACTACCAGAGCGCTGTCAGCAGCCACCTGCGTATCGTCTGACACACTGCAATTTTCTCCCGTAAGGACATTCACACCCGTCGAGAGTCCTTCCGTAATCTCAGAATAATAGGACCAAGGGACCATTTTCGTCTCCGAGCTGTTGTTAATAAATACGAAGACAGCCTTCGAATCATTATAACGGAAGAACGCATAAGTATTATCTCTAGAGAGAAAATGCAGGGTGCGACCGGTATGAATCACTTCAGCATCTTTACGCCACGTAAAAAGTCGCTTGGCATATTCGAACACATCCTCCGCCTGCCCTGTCTTTACCTTCTGCCCATCGGTATTGACTTTCTGACTCTTTCGGCCTTCCTCAGTAAAGAGATTCTGAGCATCGCCTTCCCAGCCTCCCGGGAAATCGACCCTAAGCCCGCCGTGTCCCTGACTGCGGTCAGCGGATACCATCATCTGCTCGTCTCCGGCAAATATCTGCGGAATACCGCGCATCGTAGCCATCAGCGTGAGGGCCAATTTGGCCTTGGCCGGATTCTTCCCCACTACGTCTCCTATACGGTCAGTATCGTGGTTGCCAGGGAAGATCAGCACGTCATTGATATCGGCATACAGATAATCGTGAGACAGCACGTCATAGATACGTGTCATTCCGCGACCCCAGCCGCCCTCTTCATTAAGCGCTGCACGAAGAGCATCGTGCAGAGGGAAGTCCATCACTGAAGGCAGATTCGAGTTAAACCCGTCGACATTCAGTGCATCTTTCTGCCAATATGCCAATTGTGGGATGGATGAGGTCCAGCACTCTCCTACGATGTTAAGATTAGGATATTCAGTGGTCACGGCCTTACACCATCTGGACATAGGATTCTTCTCATTATATGGATACGTATCCACTCTGAATCCATCAAGTCCGGCACGCTCCGTCCACCATACAGCCCACTGAATGAAATAATTAAGAACGTACTCATTATCGAGGTTCATATCAGGCATAGATGGAACGAACCATCCGCTTTCCTGAATTTCGAGATCCTTACGTGACGCATTAGGATCCATATTGGTGGAAAAGCACACGTTAGTACCTGTATAGCTTGGATACTGATGAATCCAGTCATTGAAAGGAAGATCCTTCATCCACCAGTGCGAAGTACCGCAGTGGTTGGTCACCACATCCATAATGACCTTAAGTCCCTTCGAATGAGCTTTCTGTACATAGTCGAAATAAAGGTCGTTGTTTCCGAAACGCGGATCTATATGATAATAATCCGTACAAGCATAGCCGTGATAGGACTCGCGTCGAGCATTGTCCTCAAGAAGCGGCGTACACCAAATGGTGGTCGCGCCAAGTTCTGCGATATAGTCCAGGTGATCTATAATTCCCTGAAGATCCCCGCCGTGACGTCCGAAAAATGCGCTTCGATCAGCCTTCTCCGCAGTGTCATCGGTAGAGTCATTCGACGGATCTCCATTGGCAAAGCGATCAGGCATAATAAGATAGATCATATCCGCACTCGAAAAGCTTCCGCGCTGAGCAGAACCTTTCACGCGTTCATCTATTCTATAAGGATACTTGAAACAGTCCTTCCCGTCCTTCGAGAAGACCAGGTAATACTCTCCTGCCTGAGCCCTGTCAGACACGGCCACGTCCACGAACAGATAATTCGAACTGTCCCCTTTAGTCACCTTGGTAGCCTTCACGCCGCGTCCCCCTTCGATACGAACATCATAAGACGAGACATTGTCTCCACCTACCAGAAGCTGAAGCGGAGTATTCATACCCACCCACCAGGAAAGCGGTTCCACGCGAGCTACCTGACTATCAGTAGCGTCACTTAACTCACTCGGAGTAAAGTTCTTACCTGTGCATCCCGCTACCACGAGAGCGAAAGCCAATATACCTAAACTCTTTTTCATAAAAGATTCCAATTATTATTCGACATTCCAATTCCAAGGTGCGCAAAGCTGCGCTGTAACGGTTACGCTGTCACCGCCCAGAGTGCGACGGAAAACCAGCACATCATCTTCCGAAGAAAGCACTTCGAAAGTACCTCCTTCTTCTCCTGCACGAAGACAAGGATGAGCGTGCCTTAACTCTACGAGCTTATGATAGAATGCTGTATGATCGTTTTCCTCCCAAGCCGGTATAGGATCCTTCTCGAAGAACTGGAAACGATGGTTCCATCCCATCTCCTGACCTGTATAGATCAGAGGCTGTCCTGAAGGAAGGGTAAATGTGAGTACAGCCATTACTTCTGCCGCATCTCCCATTCTCTCAAACTCGGTTCCAGCCCAGGAATTCTCGTCGTGATTAGAAGTGAACATCAGACGGAAAGCCTCCCTAGGATACTGCTCGGCATCCTCCTTAACATAAGTGAGAAGGTCCTGAACACCCTTTGTTCCCTGAGCGATGTCATTAAGCAGATGATGGAGTCTCCACGCATAAGAAGCATCGAACCCTGAAGTGTGCAGACGAGGATCTTCACCCTCAGCCAGCATATACATCTTAGGATAATCGGCACGAAGACCGGAAATGGTTTCCGCCCAGAACTCAAACGGCACCTCGCAGGCCATATCGCAGCGGAATCCGTCTATACCCTTCTCCATCCAGAAATGCATAGCATCCTGCTGGGCCTTCCAGACTGCGTGATTGTCATAGTTAAGCGCTGCTATATCGGTCCAGTCATACTGCACGATAGTTCTTCCCAGAGAATCCCTTTCATACCAGTCAAGAGGCTCACTATTTATCCACACGGCATCCGGAGAGGTATGATTGGCCACCCAGTCCAGAATCACGCGAAAGCCCTGTTTCTTGGCAGCCTTAAGGAAATGTTCAAAATCCCCCATCGTTCCGAACTCGGGATTCACCGCGCAGTAATCCTTTACTGCATAATATGATCCGAGCGTTCCCTTGCGCTGGAGCTCCCCTATCGGATAGATCGGCATCAGCCAGATTACGTCCACACCGAGTTTTTTCAGACGGGCCAACTGGCCTTCGGCTGAAGCGAAAGTGCCTTCAGGAGTGTATTGGCGTACATTCATCTCATAGATCACGCTGTCGTAAGTCCAGGCTGCGTGCTGACTCTTGCGGGTGCAGGCGGATAGACTTAGAAAAGCGGCGGCGAGCACCGCGATATGTACAAGCTTTCTCATTTGCAGTATTTGTTGATGGTTTCAGTCCTGACCTTGAAGAAGTTGTTGTTCTCGTCGAGCAGTCGGTATTCCGAATGGTTGCCGAACGAAGCCGGCTTGTCCTCTATGCTCATATCCTCCCCGGTATCGTTTGACACATAATCCCTTATCTGGTCGTGCCAGCCGCGGATACGCTTCATCGAAGTCTGGTAATAGAACTCGCCCGTGGAAGGATCCACCAGCGACAGAAGAGCCTCCTTGTAGATCTTGCGGAACTCCTCGTGCTTGAGCAACTTATAGATGAGAGGATTGCCATTGTCTCCCCAGTTCAGAGGGTCCTGCCTTCCCGAATCCATTCCCAGATGGGAAGTACCCAAAGTATTGTCGTAATCGTAAGGGATGAAGAAGAACTTGTACTCGTAAGTGTCCTTCGAGTTGAAATAAATATAATAGTTGTTCTTGTTCTTCCAGTAGTCGTCCCACATTCCAACCGCCACGTTTACGGCATAGGTTTTAAGAAGCAGTTCCACATCACACACCTGCGTAATCCAGGTACGGAAACTCTCATCGCCCTTTCCGGACACCTTCTTTATGAAATCCTGAAGCTGCGCCTTGGCCAGCTGATAATCCTCGTTCTGAGTCTTAAGCTCATAGGTCCTGTCCGACCCGTCCTCTCCGAACAGACCGTCGTCCGCCGAAGAAAGCGAAGCCCCGTAAACGCATTTCCACAGGAACCCGTTCTTCTCCCCGAACTTGTCGGCTCGGGCATTGGCATAACGGCCGTCAATTGTCTCGTTCATCCCGTACACGCCCAGGTAGGTCTCCTTAGAGTCACCCTCCACCTTTATCCACAGACGACAATATCCGTTATACGGCGCAGTCCACACCCCTGCCCTATGGAACAGATCGAAGCAGTACACCTCGCGCACGTAAGCCGGATCATCCTTGAACCACTTGAGATACAGTTTCTTAACTCCGTGAAGCTCGTGATCGATATCTTTATTGTACTTGGTGAAGTTCAGCTGATAATGGCAGTGACGCCAATCAGCCCCGTCACCCGCATGACTCTGACCTCCGTTCCCCTCCGGACGGCGGCGCGAAGTGTTCCCCTTGAGACGAAGGCCAATGTCGGATATCGAGATCTCGTCTCCGTTCCCGACATACTTCACGTCGGCGTGAATGCTCTCCGCAGTGTTCGAATTCCTGTCGTACTCGCTCAGAAGCCTGTTCCATTCGCTCAGGCTCACACTCACGTGGAATTCCGGAATATCCTTTCCGCTGAATACGTATGCCAATCCTTCCTCGGCGGTGTATCCGCCGTCGCCTGAATCACCCTGACCGTCCTTGTCCCCGGAATCATCCGGATCCGGCTTTTCCCCGGAATCGTCAGTCTTCTCGGTATCGGGATTTACAACGATCCCCGGCTTTACTTCTTTGGTACAGCCGAGGACAATTGCTGATATTGCAACAAATAACAGTATCTTTTTCATCAAAAATTAGTTAGCAGTTTAAATCCTCCGGCCGGGATGCTGAAAGTGTATTTCCCGCCAGAGCCCACGGTATATTTTTCTCCGGTGAAATAATCTTTCCAAGTTCCTGCCGAAGGGAAAGTCACATCCACGTTCTGATCTGCGATATAGAAATTACCCACCAGATAGAAGGCCTTACCGGTACCGTCATCTATGCTGATATGCCTGTAATACCAACCGCTTCCCATCTGTGCAGTGTATGTAGCCGTACTCTTGAAGAATTCAGGATGGGAGAAACGGAACTCCAGAAGATCGGAATAAGTATCATAAAGAGCCTTGCGCTCAGGCACTTCGTAATAATCCCAATGCAGAGGTTTCGCACCTGTCCTGTCATTATATTCGATAGAGACGTCGTAGCCAAGTTCTTCGAACTGCCAAATCATCTTAGGGCCAGGGATAAGAAGCGAGAACGCAGCGTTAAGTTCCTCACGAGTCATACGCGCAGCGAGATTCCCCGTGATCCCGTTACCCCACTTAAGAGACTTATATGCAGTCCTCTCCTCATCGTGACTCTCCTGGAATCCCACCAGAGATCCGAAAGGCATAGCGCTTCCCGTCCACATAGAAGAGAAGTCATCACCGTCCGAGAGCCATCCCATAGCGGTCTGACAATAGGCCTGATTCAAATTCCGCCACAGCTTTATGCCAATCTTCGCCAGTTCATTCTCTTCACTGGTAGCGCAGAAATGCTCGAAAATCACCACTGCATCGGACTTCTTCGCGAACACTGCGGAAGCATAATCCTTAAGGATAGCTATACGCGAAGCGTCATAATTCGAACAAGTGCTCTCGCTGCTGTTCTTCTGGGTGAATCCCTTGGTAAGATCGAAGCGGAATCCGTCGATATGATACTCGTCCAGCAGGTACTCCAGGCTACTTTTGATATATTCGCGCACCTCAGCGTTCTCGTGATTCCAGTCGTGGAAGACGGAATAAGGATGAGGTGCATCCACATTAAACCACGGGTTGTTGGCCGCGGTCTTGTTTGTAGAAGAATTCCAATACATCTTGGCCATAGGATGAGCTCCCGTCACGTGATTATACACCACGTCGAAAAGTACCGCAATTCCACGGCTGTGACACTCATCTATGAATTCCTTATACTTATCTCTGGTGCCATAAGCCTTATCGAGAGAAAAATACCCGCAAGGGCTGTAACCCCAGCTGTCGTTACCATCAAACTCCTGAACAGGCATAAGCTCAATGGCATTTACACCCAGGCTTTGAAGATAATCAAGATGACTTCCTGCACCTGCCAAGTCCTTCGTAGAAGAAAAATCGCGAAGATGAAGCTCATAGATAACCAGATCGTCAGCGTCCTTTACATTATAGTTTTCCACCTTCCAGGCATATTCAGGTCTGGCAGTTTGAAAAGCAGAAACCAGCCCGCCGGCTCCGGTCGGATACGTAGGCATATCCGGATAAGTGGAAGAAGATATCCACTTGTCATCACTGCTATACGTAATCTCGGTATAAGGGTCGGCCAGACGTACAAAATTACCTTCAGAATCTATAAGGTGATACTGGAAACGATATTCCTTGCCTGCCTGAAGGTCAGAAAGCTTTATCCACCAGCAGCCGGCAGTCTCGTCACGTCTCATCTCATAAGAATGAGAAAGATTCCAGTCATTAAAATCTCCCACTACCAGAGCGTGCTCATATCTGGCACCATCCTTATCACGCTCCAGAAGAACCAATCCAACCTCAGTGTCACTGATATAGTTGATACCTTTCTGAAGGCCCGCAGGAACACTTTCCATCACGACATCCGAAGGCTTGAACTCGCGTTCGCTATCTTCCACCTTGCAGAACAGGTCCACTGTCTGTTTCGTTCCATCCGCATTACGAACTACGACTCCGATTTTAGTGATGGCCTCATCTTCACCGGCGCCAAACCACTCTCGAATCGACGGTTCTATGGAAAGAGACCATATATCTTTAGCATCAGTCTTCTGCCAGCGACACTTGTCGATATTTTCTGTCCACTCTGCCTGCACGTGCTCCCACTGCAGATTGACTATGCCAATATGGGCATACAGATCTCCCGTATAGCCGGAGAACGGATACTCCCCTCCCGCCCTGTAATAAAGCGTGCAGGAAGAATCTGACGAAGGATTCTCAGGGACTACCGAAAGACCATAGGCCAATTTGTCCAGATCTGACGTATCGGAGCCACCGCCTCCGGTGTCTTCCTTCTTATCTCCATCAGGATTAATAATCGTATTTCTATTATCTTTCTCGCAGGAACATACCAGTGCCGCAGACAGAAGAAAAAGATATATAAGATTACGGTTTTTCATCTAAGTTTTATTAAAAATGGGAGTCAGCGGCCCGATCAAAGGCCGCTGACCAAAGATTATTCAATGGTACCTGTACCTGCGTTGAAGTCGAGGGTAACAGTCTTGCCTGCTACCACGCCGTCAGTATTGGCGCTGTCTCCGCCTGCTCCACGATAAGCGATCTTGCCGTCGTTGCCAAGCGTGAACTCGCGGTGCCACCAGTTTGCGACATCAGGGTCAAATGCAGACTTCACAAATGAACGGAGGTGTTCTCCGTCAGCCTTAAGAACATAGCTTACGGTTCCGTTCTCGTTGAGTGTGTACTTGGCCTCCTCTACTGCACCCCAGTTAGGGTTGCTGAAAGGATCGGCGCATCCATAAACCTCTGCGTTGTGAACGACGATCTTGTTATCCTTATAGTTAACCTCGATCATATAAAGACCCGGCTCAGCCACATAGCAGTTACCGCTTGAGGTGGTGAATCCTTCGTCAGTGCCAAGACTGTAGAAATCCTTACCCCAACCTGTGCTGACCTGAGAGAACTTGAAACTCTTGGCTGCGTCATCGATATAACGGATAGCCCAGAATACGCCCGGCTCTGAATGTGCAGGGATCATTGCTACCTCGTGTCCAGGAAGATCCCATCCTTTAATGGCGTCACCGATAAGGTAGCACTCCTCTGGAAGAGTTGATTCCTGGGTAAGTTCAGAAGTGTAAGAGAATGAATCAGCCACAGCACCTGCCTTCGGAGTATAGGTAAGAGTGACCTTGTAGAGACCGCCCTTGTCGCCGACAGTGATGTTACCGCCGGTGTTTGAAAGCTTGCCGTCTGTAAGACCAAGACCTACCTCAGCCTTTACCACGCCTTCCTCGTCGAGGTTAATCTTCCAGCCGTTGCAAGAAGCGAATTTGAACTCACCCTTTGCAGAGAATTCAAGGTTCTCCCAAGTGTAGACGATAGTTCCGTCCTCATTCTTGACAGCGTTGCCTGCTGTGAATCCCCAACCATTGCATCCTCCGCGAACGCCCCAGTCAGCCTTCTGAATAATGATCTGAGCATTCTTTAGGTCCTTCGCGGTATTATTATCAAGCACGATGTGGTAAAGTCCTGACTCAGCGACTTTAAGCGCCGGAGCATTTTCTCCGATCACAAGTTCGCCCTGGAGGATGTTCATATCAGGATTATTATCGAAGCCCTTGCCAGGATTTTCCTCTGTTCCGAGGCCGTAGTTTACTTCAACGAGGTTGGCGCCGTAGTAAGTCTTCACGCCGGCCTGGTTCTCGATAAGTGAGAATTCCTTGCCGCCCTCGAGGTAGATGTATTTCTCATACATGCCGAGGCGGATAGGCTTACCTTCCACCGCTTCGTTTGAGCCGGCTGACATAGCATTGATGGACAGCACCTTGTCAGGTGTTCCTGTAGCCTCGCCATAGACATAGAATCCGTCCAGTACGAGGTCGTCGAAATCGATCTTGTCATTGTTCTTCTCGGTACAAGACGAAAGGCTCGCCAGAAGAGCAACAGATGAAATCAAGTAAAAAAACTTTTTCATAAATAAATAATTAATGTGTTAATAATTAGATTATTGGTTAATTTTCAAATTACAGATTTTCGTATCCCGGAGTCTGTGTCCAGATCTTTTCGCCGGTAGTCTCGTCCACGAGCGATTTCTCCAGAACTGAATAAGGGATAGGGAACCACTTGCGAACCTCGGCCTTGGCCTTGGCATCAGTAACATACTGAATGTCATTATACTTGCCATAACGGATAAGGTCGCGGCGTCGGGTCATCTCCCAGCTGAATTCACGTCCGCGTTCAGCGAGAACATCATCCAGACCCCAAGAATTAACGTCTCCATATGTGTCAATAAACGCCTGTTCAGGATTTGCATCATAAGCGAAGCTTCTGCGCATAAGAGTCTTGAAATCTGCAAGCGCCGTCACGTCGGCAACTGACCCAGCACCACCTCTAAGGACAGCCTCGATCTTCATCCAGAGTACGTCGGCATAACGCATTATAGGCATATCGTTCTCGCCGTACTTGTAGGTACCGGTCTTGTCGAGCTCCCACTTGTTAAGACGAGCTCCATCAAAATTGCTGGCGTCTAACAGACTGGTGATACCCACGTGCAGAATGGTAGGAGTACCCTTCGGATATTCATCGGTAACCACCTTGGTGTCCAGGTAATAGTCCGTGGTGGATCCGGCTTTATAGACAGGTCCTACGAACCAGCCCCAGGTCTTCTCGTTGGCGGTTCCGTTAAGCTCGGTGCCCGGGCCACGAAGATCGGAGTTGTAGTAGCCTTTCAAATTGGCATTATCAAGCAGCTGCTCGGAAGTGAGAGTAGGTGCACCCTTGGCCTTGAAGATGTCCAGGAATGCAGGACGCGCACAGAATCCGTTCCAGGTGTCGAGGATGGTTCCATAGTAATGCTGGATACCGTAATGATGAGTGTTGTAAGGGATACGGAACTTGTTCTTGACCTTACCCGAATCGTGTTCGTCGTCGGTAAGGCCGTTCTCCACGATAGAGAAGATGGCTTCCTTACTGTCTTCGTTGAAGAGAGCGAAATTATGGAAGTAATCGCTGTCGATAGTGTAAGATCCTGAATTTATGACATTGTCGCAGCAGCGCACGCAGTTGTCATAGAATGAACCTGAGAACTGTGAAGGTTTCTCGACAGTCTTGAACACATTGTCCAATGTGCATCCGTAACTTTCAGCATTCAGGTAAAGACGGGCCAGAAGTGCGTATGCAAATCCTTGCGTGGTGCGTCCGTAATTGGCAGAACGGTTAGCATCATTGACTACGTTCATATTGGGAGCGTTCTTCTCGAGAGTAGCCACGAGATGGCTCCATACGTCCTGAGGGTCGAGAAGCGGGCCTGTAACCTCCTCATACACTTCAGTATAAGGGATACGACCGAAGCACTCGAACATAAGATAGAAGTAATATGAACGCATCACCTCCACTTCACCGACGTACCGATTATAAACATCTTCAGACATAGAACTCTTATAGTCGTTAAGGTTCTTGATGATCTGGTTACACTGTACGGCTCCGGACACGGTCACGTTCCATACCTCCTTCAATGCGTCACCTCTGTGATCCCAGGTATGGTTGTTCTGCTTGGACCAATATCCGCCGTCGTTCCAGTCGGTGCCGCCGTTTCTAGGCACACACATACCCTCGTCGGCAGTGATGGTGACAAGTCCCCAATAGCCCCAGTGGTCGTGGGTATATTTGACGTCGGCATATATCTGGCCTACCATCATAATGACATTCTCTTCGCTTGTCATCATATCCTCTATAGTCGGGTTTCCGTAATTCACTTCCTCAAGCATATTGTCGCAGGAAGCAGCGGAAAGGGCCAGCGCCGCAATTGCAGTCGTATATATGATTTTTTTCATGGTCTGAACTATTTGAATGAAATGTTGACTCCAAGAAGGAATGTAGCCACTGTAGGATAGAAATCGCAATAGTCGATTCCCGAGCTCCATACGCTGGTGGTGTTGACCTCCGGATCCTGTCCGCTGTATGCGGTAAGGGTAGCCAGGTTCTGTCCCGTTACATATACGCGAAGATTGTCGATAAGACTGTCTTCCTTGAACTTGAAGTTGTAACCGATGGTAATGTTGTCCACTTTCATATATGATCCGTTCTCCAGATAATAGTCGGAGAACTGCTCCTTGTTGGTAAGAACGACACCGTCAGCTCCGGTAACGTCCTTCATAAAGATATTGTTCGTAGCGGACTTTGTAGGACCATATGCCCAACGTGTAAGGTTGAAAATCTTGTTGCCTACCACACCGCGCAGGAAGATCGAGCAGTCGAGGTTCCGGAACCTTACGGTGTTGTTCCATCCGAAAGTGAACCACGGCTGTGCGTTGCCAAGTTCCTGACGGTATCCTTCAGCTGCGCCGGCTCCGTCCACGACACCTCCGGCAGGAGTAGAATAATACCAGGTGCCATTATTGATGGCGAGGAACTTATATCCATAGAAAGTACCAACGGATTGGCCTTCACGAAGAATCTGGGTATTCGTATTCATAATACCTGTCTCGCTTACCGTTCCGGTAGTGGTCTCCTTATAGTTGAAGCCCTTGGAAGGATCTGACAGTTTGGTAATTACGTTATGGTTGAAAGACAGGGTCGGAGTGGTTACCCAGGTCCAGTCCTTAGTCTTCACAGGCACGCCGCTAAGGGTGAGCTCCACACCGTAGCTGTCCATCTGTCCTGCATTGGCCAGGAGCGTAGAGTACTGGTATGGAGGAGTAGGCACCTCATAGTCCCAGAGAAGGTCGCGGGTCTGGCGGTAATAAGTATCCAGAGTACCGTAGATGCGGTTATCCAGGAATGCGAAGTCCACACCGAGGTTATACTCGTACTTCTTCTCCCAGCGAAGATCGGCATTGACGTTCTGACCTACACCGTAAGTGTAGACATATTTACCATTGTACCAGAAAGTTCCGCCGTTGGTAAGCATTGCCACGGACTTCAGGTCAGATGCCAGGTTGTTACCTGTGACACCGAATCCGAGACGCACCTTCAGGTCGTTGACCCACTGCGCGTTCTCCATAAAGTCCTCTTCTACGACACGCCAACCGAGGCTGACTGCAGGGAACCATCCCCACTTGTTGTTCGCACCGAAGCGTGAAGACCCTTCTCTACGAATGGAAGCGGACAGGAGATACCTCTCGTCATAGTTGTAATTGGCTCTGGCGAAGAAAGCCGCGAGGGTGTTCGAGTTACGTGATGAAGACGCCTTAAGATAGGTCTTGGTGGCGTCACCGTTACCGATCTGATAGTATTTCATACCCGCCGTAGGGAATCCCTTATTCTCTATAGAAGAATCGTCATAGAGGAAATTCTGATAAGAGAAACCAGCCACAGCAGATATGTTATGCTTTCCGAAGCTGTGAACATAGTCTGCGGTCACCTCGAACAGCTTGTTGAAGTTGCCGCTGTTGCCTCTTCCGGCCTTTCCGGAGCCGTCCACATCGGTGTTTATCTGCTTGTTGGACCAGTAATTGGCATTGTCGCCCTCCTCGATGGCCGCGAAAGCGTTGATCTTGAGGCCCTCGACCGGAAGGATGTTGAGAGTGGCCTTGACGGACCCTCTGAAGTAGTTGCCGGTCTGGTAGGACTCCTTCTGGTTCATATTCTCCACAGGATTGGTAAGACCTGTTCCCTGAGGATTATAATATCCAGAAGTAGTGGAAGCATCATAAATAGGCATCGTAGGATTAAGAATAGCGGCCTGTTTGAAATCTCCGCAGAAATAATCGTTACGATAATGCATATAGGAGAG
>CAVFXO010000010.1:0-19603 GCA_963626825.1 bacterium
CGTTTTTGAAAAAACGAATTTTATGGCAAAATCATTTTTCTAAAAGCGATTCTGCTCAAAAATGTGAAAATCGAGCTCTGTTTCGGTCATAAAATGTGAAATCTCTCGTGTATTTGAGCCATAAAATGTGAAGATTTCTATGGAACTGTTGCTTTCGAACAGGTCAACCCCTTCCTTCGTGCAGAAACTCTGAATGGCCATAAGGAGCATCCCGCTTATTATGGACTATAGATTCTTGAATTTTATCTGTGTTAATTTAGTTTGTTCAATTCGTTCATCCACAGGGTGTTGGCCGTGTCGGTGGACATCCTCCAGTCACCCCTTGGCGAAAGGCTTACCTTGCAAACTTTGGGGCCGTTGGGAAGGCACGAACGCTTGAACTGCTGACTGAAGAACCTTTTGTAGAATACTTTCATCCATTTGAGAATGACTTCGGCAGAAAATTCGCCGCGGAATGCCTCCACTGCATATCTGTATATCTTGGCCGGACTTTTCCCGTCGAAGAAATGCCACAGGAAGAAGTCGTGCAGGTCGTAAGGCCCCACCAGGTCCTCGGTCATCTGGCTTCCCGGCACGAGTTCCGGGGATACCGGCGTGTCGATGATGTCCAGCAGAGTGTCCCTGCAGGCCAATTCCTGCGCCTTCCAGCGCGTGATTTCCCTTATCAGTGTCTTCGGAACCCCGGCATTCACGCCGTACATCGACATATGGTCACCGTTGTAGGTACACCATCCGAGCGCCAGTTCCGACAGGTCGCCTGTGCCGATCACAATGCCGCCCTCGCTGTTCGCGATATCCATCAGAATCTGCGTGCGTTCGCGGGCCTGCGCGTTCTCGTAGGCAGTGTTGTGCACGTCCGGATTCAGCCCGATGTCCTTCATGTGCTGAAGGCAGGCCTGCGCTATGTCTATGTCCCTAAGGGTTACGCCCAGTTCGGTCATCAGGGAATTGGCATTGTTGTATGTGCGCTCCGAAGTGCCGAAGCACGGCATCGTGACCGCTATGATGTTCTCCCGGGCCAATCCCATCCTGTCGAACGCTTCGCAGGTGACCAGGAGGGCCAATGTGCTGTCAAGCCCTCCGGAAACTCCGATCACGCATTTGCCGCAATGGATATGGTCCAGTCTGGTGACCAGCCCGCGCACCTGAATGTCAAAAGCTTCGCGACACTGTGCTTCTATGGCCTCAGTGCCGCCCGGAAAGAAAGGGTGGCGTTCGAGCTCCCTGTAAAGTCCGGCGTCAAAGTCGGTGTCCGCACACTGCCCGCAGTTTATATGTCTGTACTGGGCGCCGTTCTTTTTGAAAGGCCAGCTGTCCGGCCAGGCTCCTCCGTCCAGAGAGAAATTCCCGCTGTGAAGGCGGTTTCCTTCCAGCGTGTCTATGTCTATGTCGGATATGATGTATTCGGAGCCGGCCTCGAAACGCTTGTTCTCGCTAAGAAGCTGCCCGTCTTCGTAGATCAGGCAGGAGCCGCCCCATACCAGGTCGTCGGAGGATTCTCCGTAGCCGATGCTGGCATATACATAGCCGCAGTGCAGGCGCGCAGATGTGGCGCTGACAAGTGTCTTGCGGTAGTCGTGCTTGCCCAGAACCTCGTTCGAAGCCGACAGGTTCAGGATCAGATTGGCCCCGCTGAGAGCCGCATACGAGCTCGGCGGAATCGGCACCCAGAGGTCCTGACACACTTCTATGCCAATGTGGGCCTTGCCGATGTCGAAGATCTGGAATATGCCCAGGGCGCAGCGCTGTCCGGCGTATTCGATGTCCACGAGCTCGTCGCCCAGGGTCGTGCCGCTCTCGAAGTAGCGGGCTTCGTAGAATTCGGCGTTGTTCGGAAGGTAGAGCTTCGGAACCAGTCCGAGAAGCTTTCCGCCACGCAGGACTGCAGCGCAGTTGAACCGCCGCGCGTTGTATATGAGGGGAAGGCCCACTACGATGAGGGCCCGGCAGTCGGATGTGAGTTCAAGAAGGGTCCTGACCCCTTCTTCGGTATGGCTGTAGAGGCTGTGCTGGTTGAACATCTCCTCGCAGGTGTATCCGCTGATGCTGAGTTCGGGAAATGTGATGACGGAGGGAGCGCACTCCTTCTCAAGCGTGTGACAGGTGTCGGAGATCCGTTTTACATTGGCATCTATGTCCGCAACCCTAACCTGCGGGCAGGCGGCCGCAACCCTGATCAAACCGTAGTTGTCGTTATTGTGCATATGCTCTAAAATCGCGATATGTTGCAAAGTTACTTAAAAATGGCTAAATTTGTCCGATTTGCCTTGTTAATAAAAAGAACATGAATAAAATTGATAAACTGTTAACCTTTCTGGGAGCCGCCCTGCTGGCGGTTTCCTGCAGCACACCTAAGAATATACCGTATTTTCAGGATGTAGTGGACGGAAGCGTGGACTCGATAGCCGTGTCGCACACCATTACGATGCGTCCTGGCGACAAGATATCCATCATCGTCAACAGTAAGAATATGAAGATAGCCGCGATGTTCAACCTCTCGTATGCCACCCGCTATATGGGTATGGTTTCGGACGATGTGCTTTCGAGCCAGAATACCGGAGTCCAGGGCTATATGGTGGAGGATGACGGAACCATCGACTTCCCTATACTCGGAAGGATCCACGTCGCCGGACTTACCAGGGACGAGATCTCCCGCCTGGTGAAGGACAGACTTATGTCCGAGGGACTGGTTCAGGATCCCGTGGTTACCGTGGAATATCTTAACTTGAAGGTCAGCGTGCTGGGTGAAGTCACCAAGCCGGGCCGCGTGTCCATAGACAGGGATACATACACGATTCTGGATGCGCTGAGCGCCGCCGGAGACCTTACCATCTACGGTATGAGAGAGTCCGTCAGGGTGATCAGGGCCGAGAACGGTGTCCGCAAGACCTATGTCGTGAATCTCTGCTCCGCACAGAACCTCTATTCTTCACCGGTATATTATCTTCAGCAGAACGATATGATATATGTCGAGCCTAATGACGTGAGGGTCCGCCAGAGTACCGTCAACGGTAACAATGTCCGCAGTACGTCATTCTGGGTATCCATCGCTTCGCTTCTCGCGACAGTGACGAACACCGTCGTTCTGGTAATGAATTACGTAAAATAGGAAAACTCTTCATTTTTTATGGAATCGTCATTTGATCTCAAGAAGCTGATTCAGGCTTTCATCCATAATTGGTACTGGTTTGTGATCTCCGTGTTCGTATGCTGCTCCATCGCGGTGTACAAGGTTCTGAGCACCCCGCCTCAGTACAGCCGTACCGCCATTCTTCTCATCAAGGAGACCAACACGCGACGCACTTCGGCTTCCGATGTGGAGGCTATGCTCTCGCAGGTAGGGCAGACTCCGTCGAAACTGGCTAACGAGATGATCGTGTTCCAGGCTCCGTCGCTCATGTCCGAGGCAGTTACACGTCTGGGACTTACCACCGAATACGCCCTGAAGGGAAGGCTGCGCGAGAGTATCGTGTATTCTTCGTCCGTCCCTGTCCTGGCGGAATTCGAGAATGTTTCTTCAGAAGTGACCGTCCGTATGACAGTCGCTCCGAATGCCGATTCCACATTTACGGTCAGCTCGGTAACATATTACGAGAAAGGAGAGAAATACAAATGCCATGGTACTTTCAAGGTCTCTGAGGGAGAGCCTCTGGAACTGGCCTTCGGTACCGTGACCCTGAGCAGGAATCCGTATTATTATTCGGAAAAGCCGTGGTCAAGGCCTGAAGTCGTGACCAGACGCACTCTTCGCGCCACGACCAGCATGTTTATGTCCAGATTCTCAGCCACCACGCAGGATTCTAACAAGCAGCGTATGTCCGATGTCCTTAACCTGTCCATGACGGATTATAACATCAATAGGGCGGAAGACCTTATCAATATGCTGATTACGGTCTATAACGAGAAGTGGGTCATCGATAACAACAAGATGGCGGCCAGTACTTCCGTATTCATCTCCGACAGGCTGTCGGCCATCTCCGCCGAACTGAACAAGGTGGACAACACCATATCGGAATACAAGACGAAGAACAAGATGCCGGACGTGAGCGAGGCTTCCAGGATGTACACCAGCGAGGTTACCGACATCGTAAGGCAGGTCAGGGAACTCGAGAGCCAGCTGTCCGTAGCCAAGTATCTGAGAAATTTCCTCAGTGAGGTGGACAACAGCACACTTATTCCTCTGCCTTCGGGAATCAGCAGCGAGGGTATCTCCACGCAGGTCAAGGAGTATAACAATATGCTTCTGAACCGTAACAGCCTCATCTCCTCATCTTCTGAGAAAAACCCTATGGTAGTGGAACTTACCGATGCGCTCGCTTCGATGAAGGTGGCCATAATCAGTTCGGTGGACAATTACGTCGCCACTCTGGAGGAGCAGGAAAACATCGCCCTCAACCAGCAGAGCCAGACCGAGACCCGCATCGCGCAGAGTCCTTCTCAGGCAATGGACCTCATCAAGTACGAGAGACTTCAGAAAGTTCAGGAGAACCTGTACCTCTATCTCCTTCAGAAACGTGAGGAGAACGAGTTGTCACAGGCATTCTCGGCATACAATACCCGCATAGTCAATCCTCCTTACGGAAGCAACATCCCTGTATCCCCGCGCAGGATGCAGATTCTGCTGCTGGCGTTCCTTATCGGACTCGCCCTGCCTGCCGGAGTGATCTATCTGATGCTTGTTACGGACACCAAGATACATTCGAAGAAAGACCTTGAGGATCTGACCATATCCTACCTTGGCGAGATCCCTCAGGCTGGCGAGAATGTCAAAGCGGCCAGAAGATTTCTGGGCAGATTCATAAAGAAGAACAATGGCGAAGAGGCCCTAAGCCAGCTGGTGGTCGAGAAGGGTAACCGAAACATCAGCAACGAGGCCTTCCGTATCGTCAGGGCCAATCTTGAATTTGCCTGCAAACCGTCTTCGGACAAGGTGATAATGGTCACTTCGTTCAACCCTGGCGCCGGCAAGACCTTCATCAATCTGAACCTGGCTTCGGCTATGGCCATCAACGGGAAGAAGGTGCTTCTGATAGACTGTGACTTCAGACGTCTGACACTTTCCAACTTCCTGGGCCTCAAGCACAAGGGTATCGCCGATTATCTGGCTTCACCTTCCGGGAATATCGATGACTACATATCCAGGAACGTGAATTTCGAGAATCTGGACGTGCTCCCTGTGGGAACACTTCCTCCTAACCCGAGCGAAATCCTGAACAACGGCAATTTCGCCGCACTTATCGAGGAGTTCAGACAGAAATATGACTTCATCTTCATCGACTGTCCTCCTATAGACATCGTGGCAGATACGCAGATCATCGCTCCGTGTGCCGACCGTACCATCTTCACTGTAAGGGCGGGACTGTTCGACAAGAGCCAGATTCCTGACATCAACAAGATCGAGGCCGAGGGCAGATACAAGCATCTCACGCTCATCCTCAACGGCACTGTCAATTATGGCGGAGGCTATTACCACCGCGGCTACGGCTACGGTTACACCTATGGCGGCAAGAAGGGATACGGATATTATTCGTCAGAGAAATAATGTCCCTGTTCACTCATAAGAAGAATCTGGCAGACCTTTTTGAAGGTTTTGTGGATTTCCATTGCCATATTCTTCCGGGAGTGGATGACGGTGTGCAGACCTTCGAAGACAGCGCGAGGATTCTGTCGGTTTATTCTGAACTGGGGGTGAAGAAGGTTTTTCTTACTCCTCATATAATGGAGGATGTCCCGAACAGACCGGATGATCTGAAACTGCGTTTTCAGGAGCTGAAGGATTTCCTGGCGAAGGGGGGCGTGACGGCCCCCGAGCTGGAATTGGCATCGGAAAATATGATGGACAATCTGTTCGCCGAGCGTCTGGCTTCACGCGGGCTGCTTACTCTGGGCGGGGATCGTCTTCTGGTGGAGACTTCTTATTACAATCCGCCCCTGAATATGCAGGAGACCCTGTTTCAGGTTAAATCCGCCGGCTACAGGCCGGTGCTCGCCCATCCGGAAAGGTACATCTATATGGATGACAGGGACTACGGCGACCTGAAGAAGAAGAACATTCTGTTTCAGCTGAATCTGTCTTCGCTTTCAGGATTTTACGGCTCCACTGCACAGAAGAAGGCGGAGAATATGCTGAAGAAGGGATATTACGACTTCGTGGGGACTGACCTGCACCGGTATTCGATGCTGGCCTCATACAGAAAGGTTAAACTTTCTTCAGGGCTGTGGACACGGCTCTCGGCGCTTATGGAAAGCAGTGCAGGCCGCATATAGTGGAATAATTTTGAATTTTTATTAAATTTGTAGAATGATTGAAGATCTGAGGAAGAACATGGAGCGGCTCGTGTCGCTTTATGAAAACGAAAGGAAGCGCGGCGATGAACTGGCCTCTTCCCTGGTGCTTTCTCAGTCCGAGGTCGCAAAATTGAAAAAGCTTAACGCTGAATTGACAGATAAGTTGAAAAAACTTGAAGTCGCCAACGCTTTGGCGGGGGGTGACACCTCTTTCGAAGCTAAAAACAGTATAGATCGTCTCGTAAGACAGATTGACCAGTGCATTAAATTATTGGAGGGATAGAGGTATGGAAGGAAAGAAGGGACAGAACATCACTCTCAAGATTGCAGGCAGAACATTGAAGACTCAGGCCGATTCTCCGGCCGCCGAGCAGAATATGCGCATAGCCGCGAACAAGATCAACGCACAGTTGGACACGTACGCGAATTATGATATGCCCGATATCGACAAACTTGCATTTGTCACCCTCACTTTCGCAAGGGAGGCGATACGCCTGTCGAAGAAGGCTTCCGGTCTGGAAAGCGCTGTGGATGGCATTTCAAACGAATTGAAATCTTATCTGGAAGGGATTGACAGATAACCGTCGGTTCTCCCTGGCTCTAACAAACAAGTTCTACGGAACCGGGTAAGCTCTTTGCGAAGATGGCAGGCCCTTGGGTGGGAAGCCTGAACCGGAAAGGCCCCCAAATCTTATCAATGATAAGTTTCTGCACAGAGCTGACGGTTTTTTATAGGAAACAAATTAACATATTATGTTTTTATATTATATACTGGCTGCCATTGCAGGCGCTGCTCTTGCATTGGGAATATATATCGCAGTAAACCGCGCGGTAAACAAAGGACGCGCTGACGCCTTGATAGAGAAGGCTACTGCCGAAGCAGAAAATATCAAACAGAGCAAGATGCTCGAGGCCAAGGAACACTTCCTTCAGCTCAAGAGCGATTACGACCGCAAGGTCAATGACCGGAACAACCAGCTGCGCGACCGCGAGAACGGCATCAAGAACCGCGAGAACCAGCTTAACCAGCAGTCCGGAGAGCTGGGACGCCGTCAGAAGGAGCTGGAATCCCAGAAGAATCAGCTGGCCGTCGACCGCAACGAACTGACCCGCAAGGAGCAGGAGGCCGACAAACTCATAGAACAGGCCAAGCGCGAACTCGAGGCCGTAGCCGGAATAAGTGCGGCTGACGCGAAAAATATGCTGATCGACAGCCTGAAGGCCGAAGCCCGTACCGCTGCCCAGTCATACATCAACGACACTATGGACGAGGCCCGTCTGAACGCTGCCAAGGAGGCCAAGCGAATCGTGATTAACACCATTCAGCGTACCGCCACCGAGACCGCCATCGAGAATGCCGTGACATCTTTCCCTATAGAGAACGACGACGTCAAGGGCCGCATCATCGGCCGTGAAGGACGCAATATCAGGGCCCTGGAGGCCGCTACCGGCGTGGAGATCGTGGTTGACGACACTCCGGACGCCATTCTGCTTTCTGCCTTCGACCCTGTCAGAAGGGAGGTTGCCAGACTGGCTCTGCATCAGCTCGTGGTGGACGGACGTATCCATCCGGCACGTATCGAGGAGGTCGTGGCCAAGGTCAGCCGCCAGCTCGAGGACGAGATCCTGGAGACCGGAAAGCGCACCTGCATAGACCTCGGCATACACGGGCTCAACATAGAGCTGGTCAAGCTCATAGGCCGTATGAAATACCGTTCATCCTACGGACAGAACCTGCTTCAGCACTCGCGTGAAGTGGCGAACATCTGCGCCATAATGGCTTCTGAACTTGGCCTGAATCCGAAGATTGCCAAGCGTGCCGGACTTCTGCACGATATAGGCAAGGTAAGCGAGGATGATCCTGATCTTCCTCACGCACTGCTGGGTGCCAAGCTCGCCGAGCAGTACAAGGAGCGTCCGGAGATCGTGAACGCCATCGGTGCGCACCACGAGGAGATGGAGATGACTTCCATCTATTCTCCGCTCGTACTGGTGGGAGATGCCATCTCGGGAGCACGTCCAGGTGCCCGCAGGGAGGTTATCGAGAGCTATATCAAGCGTCTGAAGGGTATGGAAGACCTGGCTTCATCCTACAAGGGTGTTACCAAGTCATACGCCATCCAGGCAGGCCGTGAACTCCGTGTGATAGTGGGTGCAGAGGAGGTTTCCGACGAACAGGCGGCCAGACTCTCCACCGATATCGCACAGCGCATCCAGGATGAAATGACATATCCGGGACAGGTTAAGATTACGGTGATAAGAGAAACCCGCTCAGTGGCCATAGCCAAATAAGCGGGTCTCCTAAAAAATATGATAAAGGCTCTTTAAAGCCGTTCAATCATCTTTTCGAACAGGGCAGTCATCTTGCAAGCAGCTTGATCGGCTGCCTTTACTATTGCATCACCGTCGGTGTGGTAGTCCTCCGGCATATCGTCGTGTGCCAGATCTGTGACCACTGACATTCCGAAGCATGGCAGTCCGCAGTGGCGGGCCACGATGACCTCGGGTATGGTACTCATTCCCACCACGTCAGCTCCTATTATGCGGAAATACTTGTATTCCGCAGGTGTCTCGTAGCACGGCCCCGTGCAGGCGATGTACACGCCCTCCTGAAGGGTGATCCCCATCTCGCCGGCGATCTCGTGGGCAAGCCTTCTGAGCGCCGGATCGTAAGGCCTGGTCATATCCGGGAACCTTGGCCCGAATTCGTCGATGTTAGGTCCGATCAGCGGGTTCGGAAGCAGGTTGATCTGGTCGCGGATGATCATAAGATCGCCTATGGAATAGCTGTGGTTGATGCCGCCGGCAGCATTGGACACGAACAGGAAGGAAATTCCGAGCAGTTTCATCACCCTTACAGGGAATGTGACCTGCTCCATCGTGTAGCCCTCGTAGTAGTGGAATCGCCCCTGCATGGCGATTACCTTCTTCCCGGCCAGGTCGCCGAAGATGAGGTTGCCCTTGTGCCCGATGGCGGTACTCTCCGGGAAGCCCGGAATCTCCCTGTACGGAATCACCGTCGGATTCTGTATCTTGTCTGCCAATGATCCCAGACCGCTACCGAGGATTATTCCCACATAGGGAGCCTGTCCGTCGATCTTGTCTTTAATATACTGCGTCGCAGCGTGATATGAGTTGAGTAAATCTGTCATAAAGATCTTATTATTTCAGTGAAAAGTCTAGTCATCTTGGATGAAGCCGCTATGGCCGCTATGACCACCTCGTCTCCGTCATTGGATTCGTTGTGCTCGAAGAAGTTGTCTTCGGTTACATTGGTGATCACCGATATTCCGAACACCCTCAGGCCGCAGTGGCGTGCGACTATCACTTCAGGTGCCGTGCTCATTCCGGCGGCGTCTCCGCCCACTCCGCGGAAGAACTTGTATTCTCCCGGAGTCTCGTAGGCAGGTCCCGTTACGGCCACATATACTCCGTCCCTGAGCTCTATGCCGAGCGTGCCTGCGATCTCGTGGGCAAGTTTGCGGAGCTGCGGATCGAAAGGTCTGGTCATATCCGGGAACCTTGGCCCGAATTCCTCCACGTTCGGTCCGATCAGAGGGTTGGGCAGCAGGTTGATCTGGTCCTTGATGACCATCAGGTCACCGACCTTGAAGGTCTGGTTGATGCCTCCTGCGGCATTGGACACGAACAGGGTCTCCACTCCCAGAAGCTTCATTATGCGGATCGGGAATGTGACCTTCTCCATAGGGTAGCCCTCGAAGTAATGGAAACGTCCCTGCATGGCCATGACGCAGTGGTCCGCAATGTAGCCGCAGATGAGATTGCCCTTGTGCCCGATGGCCGTGCTTATGGGGAAATTCGGTATGTCCCTGTACGGAATTACGATAGGCTCCTGAATGGAGTCACCCAATGAGCCCAGACCGCTTCCGAGAACAAGACCGACGGAAGGCTTCCTTCCGCCGAGGAGTTCCTGGATGTAGGCTGCGGAACTCTGATAATCGCTATAGTTCATCGTGCGGTTCGTATTCCTTTATCGGAATTTCTCCTCCGAAACAGTCGTCTTTCACATATCTGAGCGCTTCTTCAAGTCCTTCCCTGAACTTTTCGAAGTCTTCCTTATAGAGAAAAATCTTGTGCTTGTCGTAGGTGTATGAACCGTCAGGAGCGGTGTGGCGTTTGCTTTCGGTGATGGTAAGATAGAAATCCTTGCGTCCCTTTGTAGTCTTGACGTCAAAGAAATATGTACGCTTTCCAGCTTTTACAGGATAGGAGTAAACGTCTTCAGCTCCTCTTTCGCCCCGTGAGGCGTCAAAATCATTCCTATACATAAAAATTTGGTTTTTTAGTTTATGCAAAATTAGAATAATTTTTGAATAGATATTATCTTTGTAGCGATTTTTGACATATTAGAAATGCTTAACAGACAAATTCTGCGTATCAAAATCTTCAAGACAGTATACGCGTTTGCAGAGAACCCGACGATGACACTTGCCCAAACGCAGGCTCATTTTGACGCATTGTGCCAGGGCACCAGGGATCTGTACCTGTTTATGTTGTCGCTGATTCCTGCGCTTACCCGTCAGGCCGAATCCCGCCTGATCGCCGCCCAGGGTAAATTTCACCCTACGGAGGAAGAAAAGAACCCTAACCGTAAATTCGTGGAGAACTCCATCGCCCCGCTTCTGTCGGAAGACCCTGATTTTCAGAAGATTCTTTCTAAGAAGAAACTCAGCTGGGACCAGTACGACGTCTTTCTGTGGCATCTGTACGACACCGTCAGGGAGAAAGATTATTTTAAAAGCTATATGGCCGAGCCTTCGCGCAGCCTGAAGGAGGACGCCGCCCTGTTCTGCAGAATTTTCGAGAATGAACTTGAGGACAATGCCGAACTGGAGCCTATCCTGGAGGGTCTGTCGATATGGTGGGACAATGACCTGGCCTATGCCCTTACATACTGCTGCCGCACGGTAAAGGAATTCGCAAAAGGCAGAAGGTGGTCGCTTCCGGAGCTGTATCTCAGCCAGATGGAAGGCCAGACCGGCAAGGAATCGGATCAGGATTTCGCATATTCGGTACTCCGCAGAGCCGTAACTGACTTTGACAGGGATATGCAGACCATAGACGAACTTACCCCCAAGTGGGACATCAAGAGAGTCTGCACCACGGACCTTGCGCTCATAATATGCGGTATGGCTGAGGCGGCCGCTTTCCCTTCACAGCCTGCCAAGGTCATTATGAACGAGTACGTGGAGATATCCAAGTATTACAGCACCCCGGAGAGCAGCGCCTTCGTAAACGGCCTGCTGGACAAGATTATCAACATTAAAAAATAGAATCTTATGAACTTTATGACACTTATTCTTCAGTCAGCGCCTGCTGCACAGGGACAGGGATCCAGCCAGTGGAGTTTCTGGATAATGATTATCCTTATGTTCCTCATTATGTGGCTTTTCATGATCCGTCCGCAGCGCAAGCAGCAGAAGGAGCTTGAAAAATTCCGCAGCGAGCTCAAGAAGGGTGACAAGGTGATCACCGCCGGCGGTATCTACGGAACCATCGCTGAGGTGGACGAGAGGACAGTTCTTCTCAAGGTTGACGGCGAAGTGAAGCTCCGCGTGGACAAGACGTCCATCAGCAGGGACAACACTCCTTCAGCTTAACTGAAAGGTGAAACGATCCGTTGCCGTTACTTTGGCTGTACTCGCATCGCTGATAATCTGGATTATCAGCAATCTTAGCGAGGAGACTTCCGATACTGTGAGCGTCCAGGTGGTCGCCCACAGCAATATCGTGGGCCACAGCAATGTCAGCGGAGAGAGCGTCACCATAGCCGCGGTCGTGTCGGGCTCGGGGTTTTCCCTTCTGCGCCTGACGCTTAACCGTAACAAGATCGTGGAAGTCGGCTTCGAGCCGGCCGATCTGGTGAATCGCGAGGGCGATTTCTATACCATATCGGACAATTCGCTGTTCAAGTACACGTCCCAGATATTCGGGCCGTCCGTGAGCGTGAAATCTTTTCTTTCGCATACGGTCACATTCCGCTTCCTCAAGGAAAACTATAAGAAGGTGCCCATCGTTCCGGTATCGCTTATCTCCTGCAGGGCCCAGTATATGCCTTATGGGGAGATGTCCATTTCGCAGGATTCCGTGATGGTTTACGGCGATCCTGTAAGGCTTGAGTCTGTGGACAAGGTAATGACCAGGCGTATCCTTCACAGGGAAGTGTGGCGCAGCCTTCACGGCGAGGTGGAACTCGAATGCCCGGCAGGGATGCGGCTTTCCCAGGACAGGGTGACTTATTCTCAGGAGATTACTCGCTATGTGGAGTATTCTACCACGGCGTCGGTATGGGTCAAGAATCTTCCTGCAGGGAAGAACCTGACCATATTCCCGGAGGCCGTGCACGTGACATACCGTTTCGTGTTCCCGATCTCCGGCACTCCGGCTCAGAACGTGTCCTTCTATGTGGACTATAATGAATTTGCCAATTCGCTGGGCGGCAAGTGTATGGTTCACGCGGAGAACCTTCCGGACGTGGCCATAGACTGGCAGTGCAGCCCGCAGATGTGCGACTGCGTGGAGACCAGGGTGGAATAGCGTTATGCAGAAGATTGTACTGGTCACGGGTCTTATCGGCAGCGGCAAGTCCGCGGTTTGTAAGATATTGTCGGATAAGGGTTTTCCGGTGTATGATTCCGATTCCCGCACTAAGGCACTTTACCGGAGGCAGGATATTGCTCGGAAGGTAGAATGTGAGATTGGCGTGGATGTGGATCATCTTAAAGGCATCTTCGGAACTCCTGACAAACTGCACAGGCTCGAGGAGATAATCCATCCTGAGGTATTGAAGGACTTCAAGGCGTTTGCTGCGGGGGAGGAAAGTCCGGTGGTGTTCTTCGAGTCAGCCATAGCGATGTCGCTTCCGCTTTTTGCGGGCCAATTCGATAAGGTTATCCTGGTTCGGGCATCCAAAGAGAAGCGTTGGACGAGAAATCCTAAGGCCGCTTCGAGGGATGCGTTCCAAAGCGAGCCGGCGCACTATGATTTTTTGATAGAAAATGACGGGTCGCTAAAAGACCTGGAAGAAAAAACAGAATTAATTATAAGTCAATTATGAAAACAGATCTAGCCAAGATACTTACCGTCTCAGGAAAGAGCGGTTTGTTCCTTTTTATAGCACAGGCACGTGGAGGCGTAATCGCAGAAAGCCTTAAGGATAAGAAGAGAATTCTTCTCGATGCACATAGCAAGATCACTACCCTCGCAGACATAGCTATTTATACTCAGACCGAGGAACTTAAACTTTCCGAGGTATTCCTGGCTTTGAACAAGACCCTCGAAGGTAAGGAAGCTCCTGGTGCCAAGTCTGGCGACGCCGAACTTAAGGCACTCTTTGCCAAGGCTATTCCAGATTACGATGCCGACCGTTTCTATGTGTCGCATATGAAGAAGGTGGTAGAGTGGTATAACGAGCTGCTGGCCAATGCTTCTTTCGATTTCGTGACAGACGAAGATAATGAAGCATAGTCTTAGAACCCTGACTTTAGGCTGCTCGAAAAACAGAGTAGATACCGAGCATTTCGTATGCCAGCTGGGCCCCGACTTTTCTATTGTAGATGAGTCGGACTACGCTACCGCAGTGGATTATCTGTTGATAAACACTTGCGGCTTTATCGGTGATGCCAAGCAGGAAAGCATAGATGCCATCCTGGAGGCGGTAGAGCAGAAAAAGAAAGGGCTTATAGGACAAATTCTGGTGTGCGGATGTCTCAGCGAGAGGTATTCGAAGGAGATGCCTGGTCTTATTCCAGAGGTGGATGCCTGGTTCGGAGCTCGTGAAACGGACTCTATCCTTAAATATCTGGGCGTCACACCTGACCATTCGCTTTTCAAATACCGCACGCCTACTGAATGCGGGCCTGGAACCGCATATCTGAAGATTTCGGAAGGCTGTGACAGGCGCTGTTCATATTGCGCCATCCCGCATATTCGCGGTGCGCACAAGTCCGTGCCTATGGAAGAACTCGTGGAGGAAGCTCTGCAATTGGCAGACAGGGGAGTGAAGGAGCTGATTCTTATAGCGCAGGACAGCACTTATTATGGGCTTGACCTTTACCATAGGAGAGCATTGGCCGAACTGATAGAAAAGCTTTCGGCTATTCCGCAGATACACTGGATCAGAATTCATTATTCTTATCCTGATCATTTCCCGGAGGACGTGCTCGAGCAGATGGCGCATAATCCTAAGGTCTGCAAATACTTGGATATTCCGCTACAGCACATTAGCGATCGCGTTCTGGCCAATATGCGCCGCCACGTGGACGGTGCGTGGACGAGGAACCTGATCGGTCGTCTTCGCTCCGAGGTGCCTGGGGTGGTGCTTCGTACTACTATGATAGTGGGCCATCCGGGAGAGTCGCGGGAGGATTTTCAGGAGCTGCTGGACTTTTGTGCGGATGCCAAGTTTGAGCGTCTGGGAGCATTCAAGTACAGTGAGGAAGAGGGTACCTATGGCGCGGAGCATTATAGCGACGATGTTAGCGCAGATGAAAAACAGGATAGGTACGACACTTTGATGGAAGCACAGAGCGAGATATCTTACAGGTATAATCAAGGTAGGGTAGGCAGCGTGCTGGAAGTGATGGTGGATGAACTCGCCGGTGATAAACTGGTGTGCCGCAGTCAGTATGAAAGTCCCGAGGTGGACGGCGTCATCTTCGTGGATGTGCCGGAAGGAGTGGACGCGAGCGCCCTGCCGGGCAGTTTCATAAAGGTTCGCGTTACTTCGGCCGATCTTTACGACCTTAGCGCCGAAATGATATAGAAGACATCGTGATTTAGTCAGGATGTATCTTATAAACAAGCGAAGAGGCTCGACTGAGCCTCTTCGTGTGTTTTGTAAGGTGGAACCGTAAGCCGGTTTCTGTTTTGTTCCGTCATTTATCTTCGCAACCTACCCCCTGACATCGGACGGGCAGTCCTCATCTGTCAGTATATTTGGTTTTGCAAGTCGCAGTGCCGTACCCATCTGTCATCGCTGGCAGATGTCGTGAGCTTTTACCTCGCGTTTTCACCTGTACCGTTTCCGGTAGTTGTTTTCTGTTACAGCGCCCGTAAAGTTACCCCCACCTGCGATTTCCGCAGTGCGATGCCCTGTCTTGTCCGGACTTTCCTCAGCCATAAGACCGCGACGGATCGTCCCACCTTCAACTGCGTGCAAAGGTAGAATTATTTTTTGAGAAAATAATCGTCATTGTTTGCTTTTATGGAAACAACTCTCTATATTTGCACATAATAACACTGTAATTATGAACAAACTTCAAATTGTGATGATGGAGGAGGCGAGAGATTTTCTGCTGAATCTACCCGAATTGGCCAGTAAAAAGCTGCTATATAATATGGATAGAGTGGCTGGAGGCGAGCGAAACAGCGAGATTTTCAAAAAACTTGAAAATTTAGAGATATGGGAATTCCGGGCATCGGTTAACGGGATTGCATACAGGATGTTCGCTTTCTGGGACAAGGATGAACAGACATTGATCGTGGCTACTCACGGGATGATTAAGAAGCCGCAGAAAACTCCGAAACGGGAGATAGAAAGAGCTTGTTTTATTAGAAGGCAATATTTTGAAAACAAATAAGTTATGAATAAATCTATCAATATGGACCTCTATACGCTGGGAGAAGTGAAGGATGAGCTTCTGGGCCCGGAGGGAACTCCTGAAAGAAATGAGTATGAGAATCAGGTAAAGGAGGCTCTGGATGCATATTACGTAGGAGAAGCGATCAGGAAAGCTCGTCTTATTCAAAATCTTTCACAGGAGGAACTGGGAGAGAGAGTAGGAGTCAAACGTTCTCAGATATGCAAGTTGGAAAGTGGTAAGTGTTCTCCGACAATTTCTACGATTAGCCGAGTTTTCCGTGCTTTGGGAATCAATTCTGCGACGTTGGAACTTGGCGGTGTCGGAAAAGTTTCATTGTGGTAGGTGAATTTATGAAACGTGTTTTGATAATTCTGACGCTGGCGCTGTGTACGGTCTGTTCGTGCAGCGCGCAGGTAAAGCGCTATAACATAAAGGTGGAGAAGACGTATCCACACGACACTCAGTCCTATACGCAGGGACTTTTCTTTCACGACGGTACGCTCTACGAAAGCACAGGCCTTAACGGCAAGTCCACCCTGCGCACCGTGAATCTGGAGACGGGGGACGCTCTGAAGAAGCTCCCGTTCAATAGAAAATATTTCGTGGAGGGTTCCGTCATCCTGGGAGATAATTTATATGTTCTCACTTGGACTAACCGCGTCCTGTTCGTGTATGATGCGAAGACTCTTGACTATAAGATGACCTATTCATATCCGCGTGAAGGATGGGGCCTTACCACTGACGGACAGAGTCTTATCGCCAGCGACGGCTCATCCAAGATTTATTTTCTTTCGGAGGATCTGAAACTTCAGAAGACCCTTAATGTGACACTGAACGGTCGTGCGTTGCGCTATCTGAACGAACTTGAGTGGATAGACGGGCGCATCTGGGCCAATGTTTACACTTCTGACCAGATAGTCATTATCAATCCGTCTTCCGGTAAGGTTGAGGGCATCGTGAACTGCGCCGGGCTGCTTCCGGAGAGCAAGCGCACAAAGGACACCGACGTGCTGAACGGCATCGCCGTGGATGCCCAAGGCAGAATCTATCTGACGGGTAAGAATTGGCCTGAACTTTACAGGGTGAGTCTTGTAGAAGCGAAAGAATAGGCTTATATTTGCGGCCGAAATAATTGCGGGGGTACTTTTGAAGACCGGAAATGGTCGGAGAAGGTTGAGAGAGTCCCATTGAACCTGACACGGATAATGCCGTCGTAGGGAATGCACTCCAGAGAGCACGAAGAAAGTGCTTGCCCCTTGCGTAATAATTTATTATGCGAGGTTTTTTATTGTTTACAAGTGTGGCTATTCTTTCCACACAGACGGCATTGGCCCAGGTGGTCAGTCCAGATGAAAAAGAAGAAAGACTCGACAGTGTGGTAGTCAGCGCATCTCGCGCGGGAGATAAGACCCCTGTCACATTCTCAATGATTCATTCTGAGGAGCTTAAGAGTTCGTCTCCGCTCAATTCTCTTCCTATGACCCTTTCCCTCCAGCCTTCGGTGGTATCAAGTAACGAGGGCGGCACAGGTCTAGGGTACTCGAAGCTCACCGTGCGCGGATCGAAAGGCTCTCAGATCAATGTCACTCTGAACGGCATCACCCTTAATGACGCTGAGTCGCAGGAAGTGTTTTGGGTGAACATCCCGGCACTTGGCAGTATCCTGTCTTCCGTGCAGCTTCAGCGCGGGCTTGGCACATCGGCCAGCGGCTCCGGAGCCTTTGGCGCAAGCATTAATATGAGCACGGCATCCGTGGGAGCTGACCCTAGCGGTTGGGTAGATGTCACCAGGGGCGCGTGGAACACGAAGATCACGAGCATTGGTGCGAGCACAGGGCTTCTCAAGCACGGGCTGTATGCCAATTTCGTCTATTCTATGAACACCACCGACGGTTATATCCGCAACGCCTTCGCGGATTCGCAGTCGCTGCTCGCTGTGCTTGGCTGGATGAACGGGGCCAATTCCTTAAGATTCACCTATCTGCTTGGCCAGCAGCGCACTGGCATCACTTGGGAAGGTATTTCGCAGGCCAAATTGGCGGAGGATCGTACATATAATCCTGCGGGAGAGTATTATGACGACTTCGGAAATGTCCATTATTATGATAATGAGACAGATAATTATCTGCAGCAGCATTTTCAGCTGAACTATACGCATCAGTTTGGCTCTGCTCTCACTTGGACTACGACCCTTAACTATACTGACGGTGGAGGCTATTACGATCAGTACAAGGCTGGAAAGAAACTGACTAAATACGGTCTGGAGTCGCCTGTGGTAATAGATGGTGTGTCATATAAGAAAGGCGATTTCATCACCGACAAATGGGCCGCATCCGATTATTATGTAGTGAATTCCAATCTTAGATATGCGAGTGAGTCCCTAAAAGTGGATGCTGGCGTGAGCGGGTCTCTTTATGATGGAGACCATTTCGGTAAAGTTAAGTGGTGCAGCCTGTTAGGAGACTTGGATAACGAATGGTACAGGAACAGAGGCCTGAAGAAGGATTTTTCTGCTTTTGCCCGTGGGGAATATTCTTTCTCGTCGACACTTACGGCTTATCTTGATCTTCAGTATAGGCTCGTGACGCTGGATATGAGCGGCCTGGACGATGATTTTTCTGACTTGGCATATTCTACTGTCTGGAATTTCTTTAATCCGCGTGCGGGTATCACTTTCACTCCTGCAGAGGGCCACAAGGCATATCTTAGTGCAGCGCTTGGCCATCGTGAACCGGGAAGAAGCGACATAAAGGAGGTGATTGAGAGTAATAACGCAGGTGTCGAGAAGTCTGAACTGCGTCCTGAGAAGATGCTGGATGTGGAATTGGGCTATGAATACAAAGGGACTGGTTTTGCCGCTGGCGTGAATCTGTACGCTATGGAGTACTGGGATATGCTTTTGGAGACGGGTAAGCTTTCTTCGTCCGGTTATGCCATCAAGGAGAACGTGGGACGTGCCTGGAGAAGGGGAGTGGAGCTGACTGCCGCGTGGAAGCCGTGCCCGGTGGTAGCCCTGAACGGTAATCTGACCTTGAGCGATAATCGTATCCGCGAATTCCACGCTTATGTGAGCGAATATGATAATATGAACGACTGGAATCTTGTGGGCCAATTGGACGAGAAGTATGAGAACGTCGCCATCCTCCTCTCGCCGGCGGTGATCGCGGCTTTGAGCTTGAATGTCAATCCGTTCGCGTATTATGCACCACTGTCTGACCTTCAGTTGTCTCTACAGGGAAAGTATGTCGGAAAGCAGTACTGGGATAATACCGGATGCTCTGACCGCAGCCTTCCAGGCTACTTCGTAGCGGATGCGTCGCTTAGCCATACACTGCATTTCAGAGGTGGAAATTCCCTGCAGCTCGGCCTGTATGTGAACAACCTTCTGAACGCGCAGTATAGTGCCAATGCGTGGGTATCCAGGTATTTCTTCATCGCGGAGAACACCTACAGCCAGGACGAGGGACTTTTCCCTCAGGCTCCTATCTCCTGTATGCTCAGGGCGGTGTACAGATTCTGACACAGGCTGAAATGGGGAAGCAAATGTTATTAAAGAATTTGCAAATTAAAATATAATTATTACCTTTGCAGTCCTAAAAGATGGTGCCATAGCTCAGTTGGTAGAGCAAAGGACTGAAAATCCTTGTGTCCCTAGTTCGATTCTCGGTGGCACCACACGAAAAGACCGGTCATTTTGGCCGGTCTTTTTG
>CAVFXO010000011.1:0-34262 GCA_963626825.1 bacterium
GACGCGTGGGACTTTTTCGAGGAGACCGGAGTGGGACAAAGCCGTCGCCGTGTCGGAATAGAACTGCACGCTCTGCTTTCTCAGATAGACAGCACTGATAATCTCGACTACATCCTTCGTCAGGAGAACCAGGAGACCGCCGAATTCATCAGAGAAAAGGTTCAATCCAGAAAAAACTGGTTCTCTCCTGATCTGAAAGTACTTAACGAAACATCCATCATCGATTCAGACGGTAACACCTACCGTCCGGACCGCGTGGTCATCGACGGGAATGGAGAAGTGAGCATAATCGACTTCAAGTTCGGAGAAGAAAACGAGCACTACCGCACCCAGGTGAGCCGCTATATGTCCCTGTTCAGAAAAATGGGATATAAACGGGTCCGCGGATACCTGTGGTATGTCTATCCTGACAATGTAGAGGAAATCTCTACCTTAGATCTGTAATAATCCAGTCCGAACCGTCATTGAAAAGGTCCGTAGAAGGAGCAAAATCGGAAAGGTCCCCGCTTGCGGGACTTTTCTTTATGTCGTATATCCTGAAAGGAATGATGGCTCCGCTTGAAGGCTCCGTGCAAGTGCCCTTGAGCTGATCCCCTTCCCATTCCAGGGACAGAAGATACTGCGCATAATCCATTGGCCCGGAAGATTCCACATACGCTTCCTTCCCTTCCAGATCGAGGGTCCACGTATTCTGCGAATCACACAGGATAAGAAGTCCGGCGCCTTCTATTCTGAAACATCCGTTCTGGATCAGCGCTCGTCCTTCCACCGTAATGTCCTGCACTCCGGTAATGGTATACTCATAGGTAAAGTCCAATCTGTACTTGTTAAGCTCAGTGAGAATCGCCTCCACGGCAGTATCTGCATACGCCGCGAAAGTCGCCATCAATGCCAATGACAGAGTCAGAAAGAACTTTTTCATATTATAGAGAGTTAAGGATATTGTCCAGGTCCTCGAGCGAAGAGATCAGCACCTGACGCTTCTTCGCGCCGTCCGCAGGGCCCACGATGCCTGCTGCTTCGAGCTGGCTCATAACCCTTTTGGCCTTCACGAATCCCATAGCCATACGGGTCTGAAGGGATGAAGTGGATGCATCCTGGGAAGTAACCACCAACTTGGCAGCCTCCTCGAAACGCTCGTCCAGATCGCCGGTATCCACCTCGGAACCGGAGGCGTTCTTATCGCTTGGTGGCTCAGGCAGATAGTAAGGCGTGTTGTAGGATTGGCCATAACGGGTCTCACCTGCTATGAAATCGGTAATCTTGGACACTTCCACGCTCTCTATAAGACCGCACTGGATACGTTCATTGTCGATTCCGGCAGAGAACAGCATATCTCCCCTACCAATAAGCTTCTCAGCGCCAGGGCTATCTATGATGGTCATAGAATCCTGCTTTGAAGATGTTCGGAAGGCGATACGCATAGGGAAGTTACTCTTGATGATACCGGACACCACATCCACTGACGGACGCTGCGTAGCCAGAATCACGTGAATACCGGCGGCACGTCCTTTCTGGGCCAATCTGATAATGCCGCTCGTGATGCTGCGGCTGGCAGCCTTCTCCTCAGGAGAACCGCCCGAAACCAGGGTAAGGTCGGCATACTCGTCCACAACCACCACCAGATAAGGCAGATACCTGTGACCGTGGTCAGGGTTGAGCTTGCGGTTCTGGAACTTGTCGTTATAGAGAGTTATCTTGTTCACACCGGAGCGCGACATCAGTTCGTAGCGGTCATCCATCTCCTTGCACAGGGACCTGAGGACCTTCTCTGCATCCTTGGCATTCTTCACGATAGCGCGATTCTTCTCGGACTCTTCGTCATCGGCATCAGGCAGAACAGCTAGATAATGCTTGATAAGAGAAGAATAAGCCGTGAATTCCACCATCTTAGGGTCGATGAACACGAACTTAAGCTCCGAAGGATGTTTTCCGTAGAGAAGCGATGCGATTATCACATTAAGGCACACACTCTTACCCTGCTGGGTGGCACCGGCCACCAGAAGGTGAGGAGCCTGAGTAAGGTCGAACACTTTAACCTGCTGAGTGACAGACACTCCTATCGCCACAGGAAGTTCATATTTCTTACTCTTTTCCTTATATTCGTCACTGTTAAGAAGCCCGCGAAGAGGCACGATGCTCGGTTTGTCATTGGCCACCTCTATGCCCACCGAATCCGACAGCTGAAGCACACGCACACCGCGCGCGTTAAGCGACATCGCGATATCTTCCTGACGGCTCTTGATCTGTGCTATGGTCACGCCCTCGCCCGGAGTCACCTTGTACAGAGTCACGGTAGGTCCCACCACGGCCGTAATGCTGGCCACCTCTATGCGGTATGAACGTAAAGTATTACAGATCTTGGTCTTATTACGGTTAAGTTCCTCCTCGCCTATAGTATTCTTACCGTTCTCGTAAGTATCCAACAGATCCAGCGAGAAGAACTTATAGTTCGGAAGACCGCCGTAAAGCGGATCGAGACGGTTATCAATTCTCGGAAGCGGCTTGTTAACTTCTGTACTCAAGTCTTCGCCCTCCACGACAGTGATCTCCGGGAATCCGTCGCCGTTCTGGCCTTCTGCACCCGCCTGAACCTCCTGACTTTCAATAGCTTCTGAAGCAGCAGGGGCACTTGCCGGAACGACAGCCGTCTCAGAGCTTTCTTCCGGCTCTGCGGGCTCGAACTCTGCCTGAACGGCCTCTTCTTCTACCGGCTGAGCCACCGCCTCCACGTCCTCGGTCTGCACCTCCGGATTTTCCTTCTTTCTGCCAATGCCTGCAAGCCAACGGCAGAATGCGCTGCTACAGAAGACGAGGAATATGACCAGCAGGAAAACCACCACCAGACCCGTGACAATGGAACCGAGCGCTCCTGTCATCCCGGCCACGAGAAATCTTCCGCAGTCTCCTCCGAATCCGCCTCCGAATATGAGTTCCAGAGACAGAAAATTACCGACATACGCTCCCAGAAGAGAACATACGAACGCACCGCAAAGAGATTTGACGGCATAATTCAGAACCGATATATGTGATTCGTCCTTAATCAGTTTCAAGCCAAGTGCCGTCAGGAAGACGACCAGGGCGAAGCTTCCCAGACCGAAACACCTGCACACCAGATACCTGGCATAGCCGTAACCGAGAGAGCCGGCGGCATTCTGCAACACATCCCCGCTCATGTCTTCTCTCCAGTGCAGGAGATATGACGCGAGTGCTATAAAGGTAAGAATGTCGAGGATAAAGACTGCAAGTCCGCAGAGCTTCGACGCAATCTCCTTCTGCTCAGAGGAAAGTGTTATCAGTTTTCTCATTTATGCTTGTTGTTGCGGAAACCCGCCTTTTTGTTGTGCTTGCCGTACTGCTTGTTCTGTGCCTTCTGGGCACCGGCCTGGTTACCTATGCCCGGGCGGGAAAAATTGGCAGAAGAGTCTATCTTCGAAAGGGTTATTCCCTCCGGAACCTTCACGCGGCCCTCGGAGAGTTTCTCTATGTCGGAGAAGATGGTCTCGTCGGCGACGCTGTCCTTATTCCAGATAAGGTACTGTGTGCGCATATATATGGCCAGCGAACGGATGAGTGCGGTCTTGGTCTCGGAATCCGGCTCGGAGGCAAGCAGGTCGAGAATCTTCTCGATGTTGCGTCCGTAGTGCGAGGCCCTTATCCTGGTGTCTTTCATAGGAATGCTGATCGGTCTGGTCTCAAAATCCTCCTTCACCGGACAAGGATACGGAGCGTCCACATCCAGGTCGAAATCAGCAAGCATAAAAAGATGGTCCCAGAGTTTGTGCTCGTATTCATCCAAAGTCTTGACCGCAGGATTGAGGACTTCCATAACCTTAACCACAGCATAAGCCTGCTGCGTACGCTTGGATTTGTCTTCAATAGCCTTAAGGTCAGAGACCATAGCCACCACATTGTTACCGTAAACTCTTCTTATGTTATTATCCATAAATTACTTTTTAAAACTTTCAAATTTACAAAAAATCCTCAGCTTAGCGATGAAGAAAAAAATTTGGCATTTTCGAAAAATTGAATATGCTATTCTATATCGAGAAGCATCCCGCCACGTACTTTCTCAACGGTCTGAGCATCCGAAACTGCCTCCAGAATCCTGAGTCCGAAATCCACCGCGTAACCGGCGCTGCGTCCCGTAATGATGCGCCCGCTTCTTACCGCCGGACACCTTACGAACTTCGCCCCGCGGGCAATGAGCGCCTGCTCGAACCCGTCAAAACAGGTCACGGTGTATCCCGCCAGAGAGCCAAGCTGCGAGAGCACCAGCCCCGGAGCGGCGCAGATGGCTGCCAGGGTTCCCCCCAGCTCGTAATGACGGCGCATCGCCTCTATAAGCGGGGTGCATTCCGCCAGGCTCCTGGAGCCGGGCATACCACCGGGGAATATCATAACATCCTTATCGGTAATACCTTCCTCATTATCCCTTATCTCCTCGAACAGACAGTCGGCCTCCACGTTAACGCCGTGTGAAGAAAGCACGAACTTCCTGGAAGTACAGGAAACCAGCGAGACCTTGAACCCGCCGCGTCGCAGAGCATCGCTTACTGCCAATGCCTCTATGTCCTCAAAACCGTCTTTAAGAAAAATATTGATTCCTTTCATTAGTTATCCTCCTCAAAATCATCCAGATATTCAAACATACCATCCAAAGTGCGACGCTCCTTTTTCGTAGGACGTCCGGCACCGCGGTCGCGCTTCACAAAAAACGTCTCCACAGGCGCGCGCAGTTTCTCCAATTCGCTCTCCGGAGTAAGATTAATCGCATAATCAGGAACTAAAGCAGCTCCTACCCTATTTTCCAGAGGTGCCACCACCTTATAGGAAAACACTGCAGACCCTTTTCTGATCTCTATAATCTCCCCTTCTTTGACAGGACGGGAAGGCTTGCAATTCGACCCCGCTACCTTCACCTTTCCTCCGGTGCAGGCCTGCGTGGCTTCGCTTCGGGTCTTGAATACTCTTATGGCCCAGAGATATTTGTCTATGCGGGTTCCCACCTGGCGATATTATTTCTGTCTGCAGAAAATCTGGACAGGACATCCTGTAAGATCGAAATTCTCACGAAGCTGATTCTCCAGGAAACGTTTGTACGGTTCCTTGATATACTGCGGCAGATTACAGAAGAACGCGAAGCTCGGGAACCGGGTAGGAAGCTGAGTAATATACTTGATCTTCACGTATTTACCCTTCGTGCTTGGCGGAGGTGTCTCCTCTATTACAGGGAGCAGGGCCTCATTAAGACGGGCCGTAGGAATCTTACGGGAGTAGTTCTCATAGACTTTGTTCACAGCGTCCAGCACATCCTGTATTCTCTGCATCTTCACTACGGAAGTGAAAATTATCGGAACATCGGTAAATGGAGCGATTCTGTTACGAAGAGTCTGTTCGTAGTTCTTAAGAGTATTGTTATCCTTAATGAAAAGGTCCCATTTATTGACCACCAGCACCACGCCTTTCCTGTTCTTCTGGATGAGATTGAAGATGTTCATATCCTGGGCCTCCATTCCGGCGGTGGCGTCTATCATAAGGATACAGACGTCGCTGTGCTCTATGGCCCTGATGGAGCGCATAACAGAGTAGAACTCAAGGTCTTCGTGAACCTTGGCCTTACGTCTGATACCGGCTGTATCCACCAGCATGAATTCGTGACCGAACTTGTTATAATAGGTCTCTATCGAGTCTCTGGTAGTGCCGGCTACCGGGGTGACTATGTTCCTGTCTGTGCCAAGCAGAGCGTTGGTGATGGAGGATTTGCCCACATTAGGACGGCCGACGATGGCGATACGGGGAAGATTCTTATACGGATCATCCTTCTGTTCCTCTTCCGCAGGAAGGACCCTGCAGATCTCGTCCAGAAGATCGCCGGTGCCGGAGCCGTTCGCAGCTGACACGGTCCAGATCTCTCCCAGGCCAAGCGAATAGAACTGATAGGCGTCGTACTGTTTCTCGGCGCTGTCCACCTTGTTCACACAGAGCACGACGGGCTTTTTACTGCGACGGAGGACATCTGCTATCTCGGCGTCATAATCTGTGACTCCGGTGGATGCTTCGACCATAAAGAGCACTACGTCAGCTTCGTTGATGGCTATCTGGACCTGCTCGCGGATGGCGCTTTCGAACACGTCATCGGAATTGGTGGTGTATCCTCCGGTATCCACTACCGAGAACTCGCGTCCGCACCATTCACAACGGCCGTAATGGCGGTCCCTGGTGACACCTGAGATGTCATCGACAATCGCCTGCCTCATTCCGACAAGCCTGTTGAAAAGCGTAGATTTGCCCACGTTAGGACGCCCTACTATCGCTACTAAACTCATAATTTCACTTCTTTTTTGTGTCCTGAAGCGTACATTCCCTGCACGCATCGGACTTGTTCCCTTCACACTTTACGCCGTGAAGTTCGGCATCTTCATCCTTGAAGCAGCGTATGCCCATACTGCGCATCTGCTCGTTCGACCCTACGTCGAACTTGGGGAATTCTCCGTCCTTCTTGAACATAAAGACGAACATCCCCAAGACTCCGATAATCAGGACTATGGCCGCTGCGATGAATGTAGCCATTATCTTTCAAATCCCGGGCTGATAGCCTCGTAGTTGTAAACCTTGTGTATGATAGAGGCGAAAAGCGGTGCCAGGGAAACCACTTGTATCTTGGAATCTCCGACAAGCTCCGGATGAGGAATGGTGTCGCTGATGTACACTTCCTGCAGTTTGGACTCGTGTATGCGCCTGATGGCGTCGCCGCTCAGCACTCCGTGGGTGGCACAGGCGCGAACTGAATTGGCACCCATCGCCATAAGCACGTCTGCGGCCTTGCAAAGGGTTCCGGCAGTGTCTATCATATCATCGATGATGACTATGTCACGGCCCTCCACTTCACCGATGGCGGTGATGCTGGCTACTACATTGGCCTTGGCCCTGGTCTTGTGGCAGATGATGGTAGGAACTCCGAGCGCGCTGGCGTAGGTATTGGCTTTCTTAGCGCCTCCCATATCAGGGGCGGCGATGGAAAGGTTCTGAAGATTAAGCTTTTTGATTATCGGAAGGAACACCTGCTTGCTGTAGATGTGGTCCACCGGTATGTCGAAGAATCCCTGGATCTGGTCGGCGTGAAGTTCGCAGGTCATAACCCTGTCGGCACCTGCGGCGCGAAGAAGATTGGCCACAAGTTTGGCTCCGATAGCGACTCTCGGGCGGTCCTTCCTGTCCTGTCTGGCCCATCCGAAATACGGAATCACGGCCACGACGGAGTCGGCTGATGCCCTCTTGGCAGCATCTATGGTAAGAAGAAGCTCCATAAGGTTGTCGGCAGGAGCGATGGTAGACTGCAAGATATATACGCTTGCGCCTCTGACGCTATCCTCGAACTGGGGCTGAAACTCTCCGTCACTGAACTGCGTAACTGTCAGGGCACCAAGCTTCTGCTCAGTCTCGTCGGCATTACGGATAAGATTCAATTCATCAATAACCCTGCAGGCAAAGTCTTTCGACGCCCTGCAGGCAAACAATTCCATCCTGTGGCTGTGTAGCATAATTTTCTATAAAGTTTTTAAAATACCTTCAATGTACGAGAGGATCTCCTCCCTTCCACTACCTTTCTGCGATGAGCTTGTGAACATCTGCGGGAGTTCTTCCCAATCCTCACTTAGAATCTGTGAATCCTTCGCTATCTGCCGTTCGAGAACTACCGGACCTATCTTATCCGTCTTCGTAAAGATAATGGCGAACGGAACGCCGTGTTCTCCAAGCGAACGGATGAATTCCACATCCAAAGTCCCGATATCGTGCCGGCTGTCCACCAGCACAAACAGGCAGGCAAGTTCCTCACTTCCCAGGATATAGTCGTCGATCACCTTCTTAAGCTCATCCCTGCCGCGGCGGTCCATCTTCGCGTAGCCATAACCCGGGAGATCTACCAGATACCAGCTGTCATTGATGAGAAAGTGATTGACAAGCTTGGTCTTGCCCGGAGTGGAAGATGTCATCGCAAGCTTGCTGTTGTTACAGAGCATATTTATAAGGCTTGACTTTCCGACATTACTGCGCCCTATAAATGCAAATTCAGGAAGACGCCGGGACGGTCTCTGAGAGAGTCGGGTGCTGCTTCCCTGAAATATTGCGCTCGATATTTTCACGTATTTTAACCTCGTTTCTTAACCGGCGCAAATATACAAAAAACTACTCACTTACGGAAGTGCCCTTAGGATAAAGAATCGTAAAGCAGGCTCCGCCCAGCTTGAAGCTGCGGGAATAGGATATGGTAGCGCCACATCGTTCCAGAATACTCTTGCAGATAGACAGGCCAAGTCCGCTTCCGCTGCTCTTCGTAGTGAACTTGGGAGTGAACAGCTTCTCGACGTTCTCCTCGTCCACGCCGGGGCCGTTGTCCTCGAAGACTATCTCGTAGAAATCCTGCGACACGCCGTTGCGGAGCGACACCGCTACCTTGGCATTAGGAACGTCTTCGCAAGCCTGAACGGCATTGTTCAGCAGATTGACGAACACACGCACCAGCTGCGGTCGCGGAGCGCTGATCTCCACTCCCGGAAGACCCAGATAGATGAATTCCACGCCGGGACGATTGTCATACAGAGCCACTTCCTCGCGCAGAAGGTCGTCCAATTTCACGGTCACAGGCTCCTCGGAATACAGCTTGGCGAAATCCGAGAACTGATTGGCCGTCTCGGTGAGCACATGGATATGGTCGAGCAGAACCGTAGCCATAGCGTCGAACTTCTCCTCCCACGCCGGGTCTCCGTTGGCCTTCAGACGCTGCACCCTCTGGATCTGCAGCTGCATAGGGGTGAGCGGGTTCTTGATCTCGTGCGCCACGTTGCGGGCCATCTCGCTCCAGGCCTTGTCGCGCTCGGCCTGCGCCAGAACGCGGCTACTGCGGGTCAGGTCATCCACCATACGGTTATAGGAACGGATGATGTCCATAATTTCATCCTCATTCTTATACACCGTACTGTCGATCTTCTCTATCTTGCCGGAGCGCATCTTGCGGCTCATAAGCGAAAGCGGGCGGAAGGTTCTGTCTATGATGGCTGACACCGCGATGGAGGAGATGAGTACCAGTATCAGGAACACCACGACCACGTTGACGGCGTGCATCACGGCATCGAACTGGAACTCGTTGCCGGTGTCGGTGTAAGGTGAAGCGAGGAATGCGACCACGTCACCGCCCGCTCCCATTATAGGGGCGTACAGCACATAGAGTTCCCTGCGCTGCAGTTTCTTGGAATGTATGCAGAATCCTTCGTTGAGGTATTTCAGATGGTAGAACGGTTCCTCATCCATACGGTATCCCAGAATGCCCCTTTCTAGAAGGGACGGGGCCGTGGTCATCGCCACCTTGCCGTCGGCGCGGTAGAGAGTGATGTCGGAGGCGGTGTTGTCGCTGACCCTTCGGAGCAGATCCATAGTCTCGCGCGAAGTTAGTTCGGACGGCGAGGTGACGGTTCTGAGCGAATTCTGTATCTGATAGCGGATGGAATTGATCTTGTCGGACATCATCCTTTCGGACATAAAGTAATTCCTGTCATAAACGAAAGTGACGCTGACGACTGCCAATACGGACATGCAGATGAGCAGCGACCCCACCACCAGGAAGTTCATCGAGCGCTTGAAGTAGTTCTTCTCGAAGAGGATAGGCTTGTGCCTGCGGCCTGCGAAAGGCAGCAGAATGAAGAAAATCAGCAGCGAGGTGATGAATACGCATATAAGATATGTACTGAAAGCCACATATGGTCTGGAGATGACTATCACCTCGTCCTCCTCCACCGGGACGACGAAATTCAGATATCCCTTGCCGCGGAAACTGTATTCCTGACCACCGTGTTTCGGATCCGGCATAAACCTTACGGGATATGACAGGTCTCCCTTGAAATAGCGCCTGTCCCCGCCCTTGTACATCGCATACGAATAGCGGCTCGGGATGCTTGAAGACGACCAGCTGTCCAGAAGCATACTGAGCGAATGCTTGTTCGGATATTTCGGTTCAAGCTCAATCTCGACCGAAGTCTGGCCGCTGTCGGCGTGATAATACTGGAACGTGGCCACATATCGGCAAGGCTGGTCCTGAACCGGGGCAAACCGGAACCGCGAGCCGGATTCTATCTGCACGCCGTCCTCCGAAGACGAAGTGACTCGCTCCCTTCCGGCGCTCACGTTCACATCATAGATGTTCAGATATTTGAACAGGTATTTCTCAGCTATTCTGCCTCGGGCGATGGCCAATTCTTCAGGTCCGTCGGACGCGTGGGCCACCAGCTCGTCCTGGGCTATCTGACGTTCGGCTCTGCGAAGCGAAGCCTCCAGATCATAGTCTCTGGCATTGGACAGGGACTCGGCCCACGAAGCTGCGCGTATCTCCTCCCTCTGAAATCCGATAACTCCGGACACTGCCACGCAGAATATGGCCGCCGCCGCCGAATAAATCACCGCACCGTTGCGGCTCAACACGCGCAGACGTCTGTGAAACAGCCTCATCCACAGCGGCTGCAACAGGTCGATAAGTAGCGCGACGGACACGATTACCGAAAACAGGCCCGCATAGACCGTCAGGGTATCCAGATTCAATGCCCAGATCTTGTACAGATCAATGGTTATGTGGGTATAGACGGTAATCTTGTAAATGGAAATATACGTGAACCATACCAGAAACACGATATAAGCCCCCACCAGGATACTCCCGGCTATCCCCTGCCAAGTCTTGCGCAGATGATGCCACAGGTCATGCCTGCAGACATAAAGGCTGTAGGAGATGATCAGCGTAATGACGGATATGATGAGGATGCTGATGATCTGGGTCAGTTCCCCGTGAATGACAGGATAGCGGTGATATGTCGCCCACGCAAATCCTAGAAGTATGGCGATGGCCGCAACGGCGTTTTTGAGCGACGGACGGAAGCGTAGCGACACCAGCACGGCGGCAACGAACAGAAGATATGCCAGCCACACGGACTGCGCCGGGATGCTGCTCTCCTGAAAGATGCCGTTGTATTCCACCTTGAACAGGGTTCTGCCGTCGAGAGCCACAGGATGACCGTCAGAATAACCGGCATCCCTAAAAACAATGTTCCCGTCCGGGAAAATGCCTCCGGTGGAATTGAGAGATAGACCTGCTATGAGCCTGACACCGTCCTTTTCGAAACTGCGGAGCAGGAAGGAATACCTGCCGAACTGGTAGAATCCGTATTCGTCGCCGACCTGCGAGAGTGTGGATCTGCGTCCGCGACCCAGATAATCGTCATACTGGACAGGAAGATGGCCCTTCCACGAGACAAGATGAGAATTGTCGTATCTGTAGATGACGAGATCGGACGGCATGTCGGAGAACGTAAAAACATTCTCCGCGGGTACGTCCATAGCCTTCCGTGCGTAGGAGTCAAGCAGCGCACATCGTTTCTCCAGCAGCTTTTCCACGGCGTGCGCAGAGTACGGGATGTCCGATGCCTTCTGCGGACAAATATACGCATACGCGAACAGCACCAGGGAAAGTGCCATCAGTACAGAATACAGAATCTTGCCGTGGAGCGGATTTTTCATTCGTGATGATATGATTCTCCTTTAATTATGGTAAAGGCCCGGTAAAGCTGTTCTACAAAAATCGTGCGGACCATCTGATGCGAAAAGGTCATCTTCGAAAGCGAGATCTTCGAATCCGACCTGTCATACACCTCCTGAGAAAACCCGTATGCTCCGCCTATGACGAACACGATGTCGCGCGGGCTGCGGGTCATCCTGTTCTCCAGAAAGGAGGCGAATTCCACAGAGCGGAATTCGCGCCCGTGTTCATCGAGAAGTATGACCTCGTCGGTGTCCCTGACGGATTTGAGAATGGATTTCCCTTCCGCTGTCTTGATCTGTTCGCGGGAAAGGGAACTGGCGTTCTTCAGCTCCGGAATCTCCCTTATTTCAAAGCTTATGTAATGGCGAAGCCTGGAAGCATAGACTTCCAGGCCTTCGTTAACCCATTTGATATCAGTCTTTCCGACTGTGAGAAGAGTAATCTTCACTTCCGGTTAGACTCTCTGTCCGTATGAACGGTCAGTAGTGTTCACGGTGATCACGTCTCCCTGGTTGATGAAGAGAGGAACCATAATCTTCGCGCCGGTCTCGAGGGTGACTTCCTTAAGAGCGGATGTAGATGCGGTGTTGCCCTTCACTGCAGGTTCAGCGTAAGTAACCTCAAGTGTTACGTATGTAGGGAGTTCGCAAGTAAGGCATCTTTCCTCTTCACCTGTAACGAACATCATCTCTACGTGCTGTCCGTCCTTCATAAGGTCAGAGTTCTCGATAACCTCCTTAGGGAGCTTGATCTGCTCGTATGTCTCCTCGTGCATGAAGTTGAATCCATCTTCCTCAGCGTAAAGGAACTGGTATGGACGGCGTTCAACCTCGATGGTCTCAATCTTGGCGCCTGCGGTGAAGGTATTCTCCAGGATGCGGCCGTTCTCCAGATTGCGGAGTTTGGTCTTCACGAAAGCGGGGCCCTTGCCAGGCTTTACGTGCTGGAACCACACTATCATACAAGGTTTTTCGTTAAACTTAAGGTAAAGTCCGTTTTTAAAATCAGCTGTTGTTGCCATAAAATATATCTATATAAATAATTATCCTGTAAAAAACGTGCAAATATAATAAAAATCGATATAATCTCCATTCACCCCAAACTTATCAATTTTCAACAAATTGAACAGATGGTGAATTTTCTCCAGAACTGACACGGAAATGCGGATTTCCGTGTCAGATTCCTTTACAAACAAATCAATTCAATCTATAACGAACCGATGTAATCCGCGACCTGATCAAGAAGCCAGCGGGGTGTGGACGTCGCGCCGCTGATTCCCACACTGTCGTCGGACCTGAACCACGCTGGCTGGATCTCCGAGATCCCTCCCACATGATAGCTGCGGATATTCACGCTCTTGCAAAGCGACGAAAGCACCTTTCCGTTCGAGCTTGACTTACCGGACACGAAGACGATCACATCGTGCGAGGCCGCGAACTCCTTCAGCTCCTCATAACGCCCCTTTACCTGCGAGCAGATGGTCTGATGCACCTTCAGCTTCGGAAGACGCTCCCGGAGCAGCCCGCATACCTGCGCGTATTCGGCCGGACTCTTGGTGGTCTGCGAGAATATCTCGCACTCGCCCCGAGGAGCGAGAGTGTCTGCCAATTGGCGCGCATCCTCTATATTCTCTATTACGCGCACGCGCGAGGCATCCACCTGGCCCACCAGACCAAGCACCTCCGGATGACCCTTCTTGCCGAAAATGATGACCGTGCCTCTGGCCTGGCGAATCTTCTTCTGAATGCCGAGAACCACAGGACAGGTACAGTCTATGATATTGAATCCCAGACGTTTGAGAGTATCATATGTAGCAGGGGGCTGACCGTGGGCGCGAATGAGGATATTCTCCCCAGCCGCATTCTTGATGTCTTCCAGGTCATCCTCGTCCAGGGCCACCAGCCCCATCGCGGAAAGCCTGCCTATTTCAGATTCATTGTGAACTATCTCTCCCAGAGAATACAGATGCGTATTTTTCCCGTCCGACAGGAACTTCTCTGCGGTACCGATGGTCTTGATGACACCGCCGCAGAACCCGGCCTTGGAATCGATCTCTACCCTAATCATACAGTCTGTAAATCCCTCTGATCAGACCCTTGGCCCATTCCACCTCTTCCTTGAGCGTCATATCGGAATTGTCCAGCTCGTACGAATCCACAGGACGGCGCAGAGGCGAAGTCTCACGGTGCGAATCTATGTAGTCACGTTCGCGAAGATTGGCCTTGACCTCGTCAAGCGAAGGGTTGAGCCCCTTCGAGATCATCTCGTCGTAGCGGCGTTTCGCGCGCACATCCTCGCTGGCGGTCATAAAAAGTTTGATCTGAGCATTCGGGAACACGGTAGTGCCGATGTCGCGTCCGTCCATCACCACCCTGCCGTCGCGGGCGAGGAAGTGAAGCTTTTCATCCACGAATTCTCTCACGTAAGGCACTGTCGCTATGGGACTTACCTGAGAGGATACTTTCATCCCGCGAATCTCGGCCTCTATGCATCTATCCCCTATGTAGAGCTTGCCGGCGGGTCCGAAACGAAGATCGAGTCCGACGAGAGCCTCACGGAGGGCGTCACTGATGACATTGGCCTCGGTAATATAACCGTTCTCCTGCGCGAACAGGGTGACCCCGCGGTAGAGGGCTCCGGAATCCAGGTAAAGAAGGTCCAGGTCCCGTGCCAGAAGTTTGGCGAAGGAGCTTTTGCCTGTGGACGAATATCCGTCAACTGCGACTATGATATTGGGAACGGTCATACGTAATCTTCTATATTTTTGACACTTATCTCGTCATCTCCTAGTATGAGAAGCCTTTCCACCACGTTCCTGAGCTCACGGATGTTGCCTTTCCAGGAACGCTGCTGCAGGTATTCCACCGCCTGAGGGCTGAAGGTCTTGCGCGGAAGAGCGGTCTCCTGACAGATCTGCCTTACGAAGTAATCCACCAGAAGCGGAATGTCGGTCTTGCGCTCGTCCAGACTTGGCACATTGATCACTATGACGCTGAGCCTGTGATAAAGGTCTTCGCGGAAATTCCCGGCATCAATCTCCTTGCGCAGGTCCTTGTTCGTGGCGGCTATCACCCTGACATCCACCTTGATGTCGGCGTCACTGCCCACGCGGGAAAGTTTGTTCTCCTGAAGCACGCGAAGCACCTTGGCCTGTGCGGACAGGGACATGTCCCCTATCTCGTCCAGGAACAGCGTGCCGCCGTCGGCCTGCTCGAATTTGCCCTTGTGCTGCCTGATGGCGGAAGTAAAAGACCCCTTCTCGTGACCGAAGAGCTCGCTTTCAATGAGTTCCGAAGGTATGGCCGCGCAGTTCACCTCTATGTAAGGCGCCGCGCTTCTGTCGCTCTGAGCGTGCAGGCTCCTGGCCACCAGCTCCTTGCCGGATCCGTTCGGCCCGGTGATAAGTACTCTGGCCGGGGTCGGTGCCACCTTGGCGATCATATCCCGCACGTGCTGCATCGGCTCAGACTCACCTATCATCTCGGCGCCGCCGAAGACCTTTTTCTTCAGAAGCCGGTTCTGTGAGGTCAGGGCGCCCTTGTCGGTGGCATTCTTGATGGTGATCAGCACTCTGTTAAGATCCAAAGGCTTCTCTATGAAATCGAACGCTCCCTTCTTGATGCAGTCCACGGCCGTGTCTATGTCGGCGTGACCGGAAATCATGACTATCGGAGCATCAATGCCTTCCTCCATAAGTTTGGATAGGAGTTCCACCCCGTCCATCTGAGGCATCTTGATGTCGGAAAATATCACGTCGTAATGGGACGACGTGGCCAGCTTCTCCCCTACCGAACCATCCTCCGCTACGTCCACGCTGTACCCTTCTTCCGTCAGAATCTCCCTCAGGGAGTTGCGGATCGAGCGTTCGTCGTCTATAATCAGAATTTTCATAACTGTTCTTCCTTTTCTGCCAATCTGGCCTCGTGCTCGGCCTGTGCCCTCTGCACGCTGACGGAGCGCTTGAGCACGAACCCGGCGCCCAGATATTTGGTGCGCACATCCTCGTCGGCCGCAAGCGAAGCAGGCGTACCTTCCTGCAGGATAGTGCCTTCATAAAGCAGATATGCCCTGTCGGTAATGGCCAGCGTCTCGCCCACGTTGTGGTCAGTAATGATGACGCCGATGTTCTTGTATTTGAGCTTCGCGATAATGTACTGGATATCCTCCACGGCGATAGGGTCCACGCCGGCGAACGGCTCGTCAAGCAGAATGAACTTCGGGTCTATGGCCAATGCGCGCGCGATCTCGCAGCGTCTTCTCTCTCCTCCGGAGAGCTGTATGCCAAGCGATTTTCGCACCTTCGAGAGGTTGAACTCGCTGATCAGCTCCTCGAGCCTCTCCTCCCTCTGCTTCTTCGGGATGCCCTTCATCTCCATAACGGACAGGATGTTGTTCTCCACAGACATCTTTCTGAACACAGAAGCGTCCTGAGGAAGATATCCCACGCCCAGCTGGGCGCGCTTGTACATAGGGAGTTTTGTAATCTCCTTATCGTCCAGGAATACCTGTCCTCCATTAGGAACTATCTGTCCTGTAATCATATAGAAACTCGTGGTCTTGCCAGCGCCGTTAGGCCCGAGAAATCCCACGATCTCACCCTGATTCACTTCCATCGACACCCCTTTAACGACTGTACGGATGCCGTATTTCTTCACCAGATTTTCACAACGTAATTTCATACACTACTTTTCTTCTACGAATCAAGTTCGAGGTCCCTGACCAGCTGTCCTATCTCTTCATTATCCTGCATAAGCTTGCGAGCCTTGTCCTGAGCCAGATATATCACAGGCTTGAAATCCTCTTCCGGAAGGACCTCCACCAGGAACTTTATCCTGGAAGAAGACGCCAGTTCGCGCAGCTTGTTCTCCATACGGGTCACGAACTTCTCCTCCAGCCATTTGCGGGTCGCCTCGCTCTCCACCTTGATGGTAAGAAGACGTGTACCGTTCTCCTCTCCCACAGTGTACTGCGCTGCGGAGAATATTCCGGCCAGGCGGCGGCTGGAAGAATTGGCCTGACAGATGTCTATCAGGGACTTCCACGCCAGTTTCATCTCTTCTTCCGTCGGGAGCTTGTCCTGCGTATCGGCTTGAGTTTCGGGCTTTTTTGCCGTCTGCGCATCTTCTGTGAGGGCGCCCAGCGACATTCCGCCGGAGGTCCTTCTGGCGCGCGGCCTGGCGGCTGCCGGCTGCTCCGCCGGTGCCGGTTCAGCCTCCTGCGGTGCAGACTGCAAGGCCGGTTTTTCAGCTACAGGTATGGACGGTTGCGGGGCAGATTCTGCGGGTTTGGCCGCCGGAGTAACAGATGCCGGTTCTGCCGGATGTGCAGCCGGTTTGGCTTCAGGCTTCGGTGCTGGCTTCTGTGCCGGCAGAGGCTTGGCATCAAGGGCCGGAGCGGCGTTGATAAAGCAGAGCTTCATCAGCGAGAACTCCATGAACAGGCGCTGATTGGCAGCAGCCTTGAATCCTGATTCACAAGAACTTATACAGCTAAGAGCGTTATAGAGGAATGACACGCTGCATTTTTCGGACTGCTCGCGGTACCTTTCCTTGAGACTCTGCGGAAAGTCTAGCAGGGACTCCAGTCCGCCGGTGCGGCTCACCAGCAGGTCGCGCAGATGTTCTCCTACGGACACCACGAAGTACAGGGCATTGAAACCCTTCGACAGCACTTCGTCTATAATGAGAAGGACGGTGGCATAGTCTCCCGCAAGTGCGGCGTCCACCAGTCTGAACGAATATTCATAATCCAGGACGTTGAGGTTCTTCAGCACATCCTCATAAGCTACGTCCGTACCGCAGAAAGCCACGGTCTGGTCGAAAAGGGTAAGCGCGTCACGCATCGCCCCGTCCGCCTTCCTGGCTATGACGTGAAGGGAATCGTCCCCTATCTTCACCCCTTCCTTCTGCGCTATGTCACGCAGATTGCGCATTATGTCGGGAACGCTTATGCGGTTGAAGTCATAGGTCTGGCATCGCGAAAGTATGGTAGGGATGATCTTGTGCTTCTCTGTGGTGCAGAGGATGAAGATGGCGTGTGCAGGCGGCTCTTCCAGTGTCTTCAGGAAGGCGTTGAAGGCCTGCTGCGAGAGCATGTGCACCTCGTCTATGATATACACGCTGTACCTTCCCACCTGCGGCGGAATCTGCACCTGGTCCATCAGGGCCTTGATGTCCTCCACGCCGTTGTTCGAAGCGGCGTCGAGCTCGTGGATGCAGTACGAACGGCCCTCGGCGAACGAGCGGCACGATTCGCATTCTCCGCAAGGCTCCATATCAGCGGACGGGTTCGAGCAGTTGATGGCCTTCGCGAAAATGCGCGCCGACGAAGTCTTGCCCACGCCCCTTGGCCCGCAGAACAGATATGCGTGTGCCAATTGGCCCCTCGAAATGGCGTTCTTCAGGGTACGGGCGATATTGTCCTGTCCTATCAGAGATTCGAAGGAATCAGGACGGTATTTTCTGGCTGATACTATGTAGTCTGACATATCCGACAAATTTACGTATTTTTTCGGCAAAGAAAAACAATATAAATTGCGTAACTTTGCGAAGATGAAACAGGGAAAGTTCAGATTCATTCTGTTGGCTTTGCTGGCGCTGACGCTCAGCACGGATCTTCACGCGCAGTTCAAGATCTACACGAAGAAAGCCAGGCTGGCAGACTTCCCGGCCAAGACCACGATGGTGGTTCTGACCGGCGACGACCTTCTGGACCTGTCGCTGCGCAACGAGATCAAGAGCCGCTGGAGGGTGTCGCCGTTCGATTTCTGCTACGAGGAGGACCTGGCACGGATACGGAAGGACCCCAACGTGTATCTCCTCCGCCTGGAAGAAGACAAGAGCGGAATAGTGTTTCTGAACATGGAAAAATGCGGCAACGACAAGGGTGTGTCAAGCCTTGAGAGCCGTATGGAGGTGGTCAGGGTGCCGTTCTGCCCGGCAGAGCTGTCTTCGGGACGCGAAGTGGTGTACATATCCGCGATGATAGACGTACTGCAGCACTATATCGAAAATTCGCTGATTCACGAGCATTTCTCTTACCAGAGTCTGGCGCAGTCCGGAAAGGCGCTGTCGAAAGGCCGCAGGAAGAAAATCTACATAGACCGCGAAGACCTGTCCGAGACCATCGCGGGCAGAGACTCCATCCAGTCCCAGGCCGACGGGATAGTGTTCACCGACAGCTACACGACGGACAGCCTGTTCACCGCCAGCTCGCCCGACTCCCTGATAGGATTCTGCATAAGCAGCTCAGCTCCGGGGCCCAAATCCCTGAGCTATCAGGTGATAGTGAGCGCAGACAGACACGAACTGCTGTACTACAGGAAGAACAAATACAGGAAAGAAGGCGACAAGGGATTTACTCTCAAGTCTCTGGCCGCGATCCATACGGAACATTCTTACAGGAAATGATTCAGAACACCACCCCCTCGGGGCTTAAATACGCCATCAAGAGAACTGCAGGCAAAGCGGCCTGCTGCGCCGTAAGCGTCAGGTGCGGCACCCGCGCGGAAGGCGGTCTTCCCGAAGGCATCGCCCATTTCGTGGAGCACTGCATCTTCAAGGGCACGCAGGGAAGAAGCGCCGCGTCCATCAACACCTGTCTGGACAAGCTGGGCGGAGAACTGAACGCCTACACCACGAAAGAGGAAATCGTGCTTCACGCCACCGTACTCAAGGAGGACATCTACAAGGCCGCCGATCTGCTTCTGGACATCGCCACACGCGCCACCTTCCCCGAAGACGAGATCGAGATCGAAAAGGGCGTGGTGATGGACGAGATCATCTCCTACCAGGACAGCCCGTCCGAAGACATCTACGACAATTTCGAAAGCCGCATGTTCGAAGGACACCCGCTGGGAAGACTCACGCTCGGGGACCTCGACTCCATAAAACACGCCACCCGGAAGGACCTGATAGACTATTATAGGGCCAATTTCATCCCTGCCAATATGGCATTCACCTTAGTGGCCGACCTGGACGAACGGGCCGCCGAAAAAAAATTCCTACGCCTGTGGGACAAGTTCCGCCCCGCCGGCAGCATCCCCGAGACCAAACCCGCCGCGCCCGTTCCTGCTGCGCGCCACATCTTCAGCCTTCGCGAAAACAGGGACAACCACGAAGCCAATCTCATAATCGGGTCCCTCGCCCCAAGCCTGTACGAGGAAAAGAAGCGCCTATGCTGCGTGCTGCTGGCCAACATCCTCGGCGGACCGGCAAGCAACAGCCTTCTGAATGAGACACTTCGTGAAAAACACGGCTGGGTCTATGCCGCAGAGTGCAACTACACCCAGTACAGCGACACCGGAATCACGGCCATCTGCGTGGGGTGCGAACCTGCCAATCTGACCAGATGCCTCAAGGCCATCTCGGCCATACTGGACAAGCTCAAATCCAAGCCCCTCTCCGACAGCGCACTTCGTGCAGCCAAAAAACAGCTTTACGGCCAGCTCGCCATATCTTCGGACAGCAAGGAAAGCCAGTGCCTGTCAATGGGAAAGAGCCTTCTGGCCTTCGGAAGGATCGTCTCCGACGAAGAAAGCAGGAAACGCATTGACGCCATCACGGCCGAAGACATCCAGGCCCTCGCGCAGAAACTCTGGCAGGACGGAACATTCTCTCAACTCATCTACATCTGATGGAAACGCCTCTTGACAAATACATAAGGGAACACAGCTCTATTCCGAGCGATGCCCTGCAGTGGGTAGAAAAACAGACCAATCTCAAGACCAATTACCCGCGAATGCTCTCGGGCGCAGTGCAGGGAGAACTGCTCTACCTGCTGGCACGGATGTGCTCGGCCAGAAACATCCTGGAGATAGGATGCTTCACCGGCTATTCCACCATCTGTCTGGCCAAAGCAGTCGAAGATCGCGACGGACACGTCGATTCTCTGGAGATCAACGACGAATTGGAAAACATTATCTCGGAAGGCTGGAAAAAGGCCGGAGTACAGAACATCGCCCAGCTTCACATAGGAGATGCTCTCGAGACGATTGAGAGACTAAAAGACGAGGGCAGGAAATACGATCTGGTCTATATCGATGCGAACAAGCGCGAATACGCGGCATATTACAGAGCCCTTCAGCCTCTTCTTAAAAGCGGAAGCGTGATTCTGGCCGATGACACGATGCTCGGAGGTAAGGTTTACCAAGATCCCGTCCCTTCCGACAGGCAGACCGCAGGCCTGGTGGAGTTCAACGACCTTCTCGCGGCCGACCCGTCTGTCGAAGTCGTAATACTGCCGCTCAGAGACGGCCTGAGCATTATAAGAAAGAAATAGTTTCGTCCCGATTTTCCCTGGGACAAAACGCATGTTGCCCTCATTTCGTCCCTAAATAGCCCCACTTCGTCCCAAAACGGGCGTTTTATATACATTTTTAGTCCCCAGGTGTATTTTTCTTCCTCACACGTGCGGGATGCGATACCTTTGCATCCGTTGTTAAAGACGAAAGATTATGACACCTGTAAAAATGAGGCTTGACAACGCCTCCAACATATATCCCGCAGCGCTTACCAAGCGCTATGCATCCATCTTCAGAATGAGCGTGACTCTCAAGGACACCGTCAATCTGAACATACTTCAGCAGGCGCTGGACACCACGGTCAAAAGGATTCCGCTTTTCGGTTTCACCCTTAAGAACGGCGCCTTCTGGTGGTATCTCAAACAGTTGGAAAAAGATCCTGTCATAAGCAAATACACTCCGAACCAGGACAAGCGCGGATTCAGATTCCACGGAGGATTCCTGTTCAAGGTGAGCGCGGAGGACAACCGCATCGTTCTTGACGTGTTCCACGCGCTGGCGGACGGAAGAGGAGGCCAGACCTTTCTTCTCACATTGGCATCGGAATACATCAGACTGCGTTACGAGGTTAAGGACATTCAGTATAACGACATGGTCCTGGATCCGTTCGCAAGACCTGCCCAGAGGGAGATAGAGGACTGCTTCAACATCTTCGCCGGCAAGAAGGGCGCGCTGGAGCAGAACGAACTGGCATACCATATCCCCGGCAAGAAAATAGGATTCCACGACCTCAACAGGGAGCGTTTCGTACTGGACGGGGCAAGCGTCAAGCAGACCTGTCGCCGCTATGACTGTACCGTCACCGAACTTCTCACCGCATCCATGGTGAGCGCACTGCAGCAAGTATGGCTGAACGACAAGAAACGCCATAAGAAAACCGCCCTCAAAGTCAGTGTCCCGGTGGATCTGAGGCCGATATTCTCAGGAAAAACTCTCAGGAACTTCTCCTCTTATGTAAATCTCGGGGTGAACGTGAACAACGGACAGTTCTCCTTCGACGAGATACTTGACATAGTAAAGACCCAGAAGAAATTTATGGCGCAGCGCAGCGAACTCGAGAAGAAGATCGCTGCCAATGTAGGGCTGGAGAACAATTTCGCCATAGCGGCGATTCCGCTTTTCATAAAGCATCCCGTGATCGACCTCATCTGCCGCATCAAGGGTGACAGATACTGCTCGCAGACGCTTTCGAACCTGGGCAATGTTACTCTTCCTGACGCTATCGCTCCATATATCACAGAGATGGATTTCATGCTCGGAAGACAACGCGGCACCAGCGGAGCCGCAGCCGCAGTGGGCTACAACGGCAGAATCTTCGTGAACTTTACACGAAATATCGCGGAGAAAGACTTCGAAAATTACTTCTACGACTCCCTCCGCGATCTGGGTGTGAAATATGTCAACCTATCTGAGCTCCGTTTACCAGAACTTCAGCTGGCGTAATAAACCGCATCTTACCATCTCCCTGACGGGCCATAAGGATCATACCCTTGGACTCTATACCGCGAATGGTACGCGGAGCCAGATTGGCCAGGATGCATATCTGTTTGCCTACCATCTGTTCAGGAGCATAATACTCGGCGATTCCAGATACGATAACTCGCTTGTCCATACCTGTATCGATAGTGAGTTTCAGGAGTTTGTCCGTCTTCGGAACCCTTTCCGCCTCGAGAACCGTAGCAGTTCTGATATCCATCGCATCGAATGACTCAAAGCTGACTTCAGATTTCTGCGGAGCGATTACCTTAGCGGCTTCTGCCTTGGCCTCCGCTTCCTTCTGCTTGCGAATGGCATCCAATCTGTCAAGCTGAGTCTGAATCTGCGCATCTTCTATCTTCTCGAAGAGAAGTTCAGCTTCACCTATCTTGTGACCTGCAGGAAGAATGTCGCTGCGGCCCACCAGATTCCAGTCAAGGGTAGAACCTATCATCTTGCGAAGCTTCTCTGCAGCAAATGGGGTGAACGGTTCGAAAGCTATTGAAAGCGATGCACATATCTGCAGACAGATATTAAGAATGGTGCCTGTCCTCTCGAGATCGGTCTTGGCTACCTTCCAAGGCTCCGTATCAGAGATATATTTATTACCTACACGAGCCATCCCCATAGCATCCTTCAACGCTTCACGGAAGCGGTAGTTCTCTATATTCTTCTCCATAGACGCCTTCAGCTCCGGAATCTGAGCGAGCACTTCACGATCGACATCAGACAGTTCTCCGCAGGCTGGAACCACACCGTCGAAATACTTGTGGGTGAGCACTACGGCTCTGTTCACAAAGTTTCCGAAGATAGCCACAAGTTCGCTATTGTTACGGGTCTGGAAATCCTTCCAGCTGAAGTCGTTGTCCTTGGTCTCAGGAGCATTGGCAGTCAATACATAACGAAGAACGTCCTGTTTGCCAGGAAAATCCTGAAGGTATTCGTTGGCCCAGACAGCCCATCCGCGCGAAGTGGAGATCTTGTCTCCTTCGAGGTTCAGGAACTCGTTGGCAGGGACATTCTCAGGAAGGATGAATCCGTCACCGTAAGCCTTCAGCATAGCAGGGAAGACGATACAGTGGAACACGATGTTGTCCTTGCCTATGAAATGCACGAGCTTGGTATCATCGCTCTTCCACCATTTCTCCCAGTCGTTAGGGAGGAGCTCCATAGTGTTCGAGATGTATCCGATAGGAGCGTCGAACCATACGTAAAGAACTTTACCCTCAGCGCCTTCCACAGGGACAGGCACGCCCCATTCGAGGTCACGGGTAACGGCACGAGGCTGAAGTCCGCCGTCCAGCCAGCTCTTCACCTGGCCATAGACATTGCTTCTCCACTCCTTATGTCCGTCGAGTATCCATTCACGAAGCCACTGCTCATAATCCTGAAGAGGAAGATACCAGTGAGTAGTCTTCTTCTTGATAGGCTGTGCGCCTGACAGTTTGGACTTCGGATTGATCAGTTCCTCTGGAGAAAGAGTGCTTCCGCACTTCTCGCACTGGTCGCCGTAAGCGCCCTCGGCACCGCACTTAGGGCAGGTGCCCACGATGTAGCGGTCAGCCAGGAATGTCTTGGCCTCCGGATCATAATACTGCTCGCTCTCCTTGGTTATGAATTTGCCGTCATTATAGAGTTTTTTGAAAAATTGCGAAGCATTTTTCTCGTGCACCTTAGACGTAGTGCGGCCATAGATGTCGAAATTGATGCCGAATCCTTTGAATGACTCATCTATGATCGAATGGAATTCGTCCACGACCTGCTGTGGAGTACAGCCACGCCTGCGCGCCTGAATAGTGATAGGAACACCGTGCTCATCGCTACCGCATATATACAGCACATCCTCTCCCCTCATACGAAGGAACCTCACATAGATGTCGGCAGGCACATATACCCCGGCCAGGTGACCTATATGAATAGGGCCATTGGCATAAGGAAGTGCGCAAGTCACAAGCGTTCTTTTAAAATTCTTTCCCATATGTATTCTTATTTTTATCCTTTATCTTTCTCCGTTTTTTCTGCAGTTCCGTGTATTCCTGCAGAAGATCCATCTGTTCCTGCGGGTCGGAAGATTTGCCGATTCTGACCTGAAGATCCTTCATCTCCGAATCCAGCCTTCTGACAGCCAGCAGGATAAGGCTCTTGGGCACGTTCACGGTAAGCCACGAGTCCAGCGTGGTGTGCGACGAAGCGAAACTCTTGACCGTGATCTCGTAGCGGTCTATCGTGAGCTCACCCACCACAGATGCGGCCAACCTGTCCTCCCCGTCCATAAAGCGGCGGACTATCGCATCGCACGACAGGCCCTGGTCGTAATACATCGTCTTGAAGGCTTCGTATATGCAGCCATACACACTGTTCGCCATCCTGTACCCGTCGTCGTCCAGCGCATTCACTATGAAATCCGCCACGCTGAGCGGGTCCGGATCGTAATAGACGGAATCGGTCTCAAAGATAAGCGGTTTTTCCGCATAACGGAGCAGATATCCCAATATTTCCGCCTCCACCGGAGCCAAAATCTTATTCTCCGGATGATAAATATACGAATCAGGCTGCGCAGGCGCCGTTTCCTGCTCCCGGTCAGGCCTCTGTTCGCTCAGGACCTTCTGCGTCTTCACCTTGCCGATGCGGTCGAACAGAATCTGCTCCTCTATGCCGAATTTCTTTGCGCATTCCTGTACATAGACCGAACGCACCACGGCATCCGGAATCTTCGCTATGCTGTCGGTGATGTCGTTGATGACGCTCGCCCTCTTTATGGGGTCCTTTCCCGCTGAAAGCAGCAGACGGTCGGACTTGAAACTTATGAAATCCTGTTCGTGCTCCTTAATGTAGTCCTGGAACTGGGCCAATGTGTGCGTACGTCCGTAGCTGTCGGGGTCCTCGCCGTCCGGAAGCAGCACGATGCGCACGTTCATACCTTCCTCGAGAACCAGGTCCGTACCACGCAGGGCCGCCTTGATACCGGCATTGTCCCCATCGTACATTATGGTGAGATTCGAGGTGAATTTTCTTATAAGACGTATCTGCTCCGAGGTGAGAGAAGTACCACACGAAGCCACAACGTTCTGTATGCCAAGCTGATGGAGCGTTATCACATCGATATTGCCCTCCACCAGGAAACACTTGTCCTGCCTGGAGATTTCCTGCTTGGCCTGAAAGATACCCAGCAGGGCGCGACTCTTTACATAGATCTCCGATTCGGGAGAATTCACATACTTGGCCGGGGAGTCCGCCTTGAGCGTGCGGCCGGAAAACGCTATAACCCTGCCGGACACGGAATAAATGGGAAACATCACCCTTCCCCTGAACCTGTCGGACAGGGATCCGTCCTCGTGACGTACGGTAAGACCTGTCTCTATAAGATATTCCACCTTATGTCCAGCCGCGACAGCCGCATCGGTGAGTGAGGTCTTCCCCGACGGAGCCCAGCCAAGGCCTTCCTTCGCTATGGTCTCGTCCTCCAGGCCTCTGGAATGATAGTAGGCCATAGCCACGGCCTTCCCTTCCTGAGTGGAAAGCTGATTCATAAAGAACTTATGAGCGAACTCGGTGACTATCAGAAGGGACTCCCGCTTCTGACGGGCCACGATCTCCTCGGCCGTGAGTTCCTCCTCCACCGGAGCCAAAATCTTATTCTCCGGATGATAAATATACGAATCAGGCTGCGCAGGCGCCGTTTCCTGCTCCCGGTCAGGCCTCTGTTCGCTCAGGACCTTCTGCGTCTTCACCTTGCCGATGCGGTCGAACAGAATCTGCTCCTCTATGCCGAATTTCTTTGCGCATTCCTGTACATAGACCGAACGCACCACGGCATCCGGAATCTTCGCTATGCTGTCGGTGATGTCGTTGATGACGCTCGCCCTCTTTATGGGGTCCTTTCCCGCTGAAAGCAGCAGACGGTCGGACTTGAAACTTATGAAATCCTGTTCGTGCTCCTTAATGTAGTCCTGGAACTGGGCCAATGTGTGCGTACGTCCGTAGCTGTCGGGGTCCTCGCCGTCCGGAAGCAGCACGATGCGCACGTTCATACCTTCCTCGAGAACCAGGTCCGTACCACGCAGGGCCGCCTTGATACCGGCTTCATCGCCGTCATACATAATGGTCAGGTTAGAAGTGAATTTTCTGATGAGCCTTATCTGCCCCGCAGTAAGAGATGTACCGCACGAAGCCACGACATTCTGAATGCCAAGCTGATGAAGCGTAATGACATCAATATTTCCTTCTACAAGGAAGCACTTGTCCTGCTTGGAGATTTCCTGCTTGGCCTGAAAGATACCAAGCAGAGCGCGGCTCTTTACATAGATCTCCGATTCATGAGGATTCACATACTTGGTATGAGAATTCGCCTTAAGAGTGCGTCCAGAAAAGGCGATAACCCTTCCTGACACCGAATAGATCGGAAACATCACTCTCTCCCGGTACCTGTCAGCAAGCGATCCGTCCTCGCGACGAAAGGTAAGACCGGCCTCTATAAGATATTCCACCTTATGTCCCGCTGCGACAGCCGCATCGGTGAGTGACGTCTTCCCCGACGGAGCCCATCCAAGGCCTTCCTTTGCTATAGTCTCATCTTCCAACCCTCTGGAATGATAGTAGGCCATAGCCACGGCCTTCCCTTCCTGAGTGGAAAGCTGATTCATAAAGAACTTATGAGCGAACTCGGTGACTATCAGAAGAGACTCCCGCTTCTGACGGGCCACGATCTCCTCGGCCGTGAGTTCCTCTTCCACCACTTCTATGTGATATTTGGCAGCGATATATTTGAGCGCATCGGTATAGGAGCAATGCTCATATTCCATCACGAATGAGATGGCCGAGCCGGATTTGCCGCAGCCAAAACACTTGAATATACCCTTGGCAGGCGAGACGTGAAATGAAGGCGTCTTTTCGTTATGAAAAGGACAACAGGCCACAAATCCGGACCCGTTGCGCCGAAGCGTCACGAAATCGGAAATCACCTCTTCTATCTTAAGGCTGTCCTGTATTTTCTGAACCGTTTCCCTGTTGATCATGGGCTACCCAACCAAAAGATTGCAAATATAGTCAATTACGAGGCAACTTCACACAGGAATTTGAGCCTTATAAGCCTTATCTCCTTCTCGGTGTAGTCATTGCCGAGCGCATCCATCGCATCGTCGAGAGAATCCGACTGCGCTTCCGTTCTGAAATACTCCATCAGCTCCTCTATGATGTCCGGATCCACTTCCTGATTGATATAGTAGTTCAGGTTGAGCTTCAGGCCGGAAGACACGATGGTTTCCACCTCCTCGAACACCTCGCCGAGTTCCAGTCCGAGTGACTTGGCTATCTCCTCGAAGGTTATTCTCCTGTCTATCAGGTTAATGATTTTCATCTTCTTCTCGGAGCCACCTCCCATAGTCTTCACCACGTAGTCGTCCGGACGGATTATCTCGTTCTCTTCCACATACTTGGCGATCAGTTCTATGAATTCCCGTCCGAACTTCTTCGCCTTACCCTTGCCCACGCCCTGACAATTGGCCAGTTCATCATAAGTTATCGGATAGATGATGGACATGTCCTCGAGGGCCGGGTCCTGGAATATGATCCACGGCTGGAGCCCCAGACGGCGGCCCATATCCTTGCGCAAGTCTTTCAGCAGAGCGAGCAGCTGCGTATCCCCTCCGCCACCGCGCATGGCGGCAAGCGTAGCTCCGGCGGCCTGCTCATCCTCGTCGTCATCTCCACCGTCCGTGCCGGCGAACTGTCTGTCCTCCACCAGAGACAGCGGCCAGGAATTCTCCAAGAACTTCCTGCCAAGGTCGGTGACGTAGATAAGTCCGTATGTTTCTATCTCCTTTTCAAGCAGATGCGCTATGAGGCCCTGGTGCATCACAGCAGCCCAGAATTTCTCCGAATGCGGTGCGCCCGCCCCGAAATACTGTATCTTGTCATGCCTGTAGCTCTTCACCAGAGCAGTGTCGTTGCCTGCCAATATGGCCGCAAGATGCTCTATCTTGAAATGTTCCTTCAGTGAGAGTATCAGCTTGATAATCAGCTTCATCTCCGCCTGTCCGTCGAATACGGCGCGCGGATGCAGGCAGTTGTCGCACATTCCGCAGTTATCCACCGGATAATCCTCCCCGAAATAGCCGAGGAGCAGTTTGCGGCGGCATTGGCTCGATTCCGCATAGGCCACTACCTCGTCGAGAAGCTGCCGGGTGATGTCCTGCTCGGCGAGCGGCTTGCCCTTCATAAACTTCTCCAGCTTCTGTATGTCCTTGTAGCTGTAATAAGTTATGCACACTCCCTCGCCCCCGTCCCTTCCGGCGCGCCCGGTCTCCTGGTAATAGCCTTCCACGCTCTTCGGTATGTCATAATGTATCACGAACCGGATGTCCGGCTTGTCGATACCCATTCCGAAAGCGATAGTGGCCACTATGACGTTCACCTCCTCCATCAGGAACTTGTCCTGATTCTCCGCCCTCACCCTAGCATCCAGTCCGGCGTGGTAAGGAAGCGCGCGTATGCCGTTGATCTGCAGGAACTCGGCCATCTCCTCCACCTTGCGGCGGCTCAGACAGTACACGATGCCTGACTTGCCCGGATTCTGACGTATGTAGCGGACTATGTCCTTGTCGGCATCCACCTTGTCCTTGACCTCGTAATAAAGGTTCGAACGATTAAAGGAGGACTTGAACACCAGGGCATCCGGAATGGCCAATGTCTTAAGTATATCGCTCTGCACCTTCGGGGTGGCCGTGGCAGTAAGAGCGATGATGGGAGCGTTCCCTATCTCGTCCACGATGGGACGTATCCTTCTGTATTCCGGGCGGAAGTCGTGACCCCATTCGGAGATACAGTGCGCTTCATCCACGGCGTAGAACGAAATCTTCACTGTCCGGAGCAGCGAGATGTTCTCCTGCTTGGTAAGGGATTCCGGCGCCACGTAGAGAATCTTGGTCTTGCCGGCCCGGAGGTCGGAGCGGACCTCGTCCATCTGGGACTTGTTCAGGGATGAATTTAGGAAATGCGCGATGCTCTCGTTCCCCGACACGAATCCGCGTATGGCGTCCACCTGATTCTTCATCAGGGCGATAAGAGGCGAGATGACCACAGCCACCCCGTCCATCATCAGTGCAGGCAGCTGATAGCAAAGCGATTTGCCACCGCCCGTAGGCATAAGCACGAAGCAGTCCCTGCCGTCCAGCAGGCTCTTGATGATCTCTTCCTGATCCCCCTTAAACGAATCGTACCCGAAAAAGTTCTTCAGGGTCTCGCGGATCTGTGTAGATGAAACTGACATATCTGTAAATTAAAACGTATGTATGGCCAATCCTGAACGCAATTTGGGCTCAAACCAGGTCGTCTTCGGCGGCATTATGAAATCATTGTCCGAGATATCCTCTATCTGTTCCATTGTGACCGGATACAGTGCGAACGCTATCTTCATCTCTCCGCTGTCCACGCGCCTTTTCAGCTCGCCAAGCCCCCTGATGCCGCCCACGAAGTCTATCCGCGGGTCGCGGCGAAGATCTTTTATGCCCAGAATGCGGTCCAGGACATAGCGCGAAAGTATGCTCACATCCAGCTTTCCGACCAGGTCCTCGTCGTGGTAGATGTCCGGACGGGCGCGAAGCTCGTACCATTTGCCATCCAGATACATCGAGAAGGTGTGCAGCTCCTGCGGAGCGCAGATCTCGGTGCCCTTGCACATAATGTCGAAATGCTCCCCCAGCAGTCCTATGATCTGGGTAGGTTCGTATCCGTTCAGATCCTTCACCACGCGGTTATAGTCCAGCACCTTGAGCTGGTCGTCAGGAAAGCACACCGCCATAAAGTAGTTGTATTCCTCGTCCCCGCGGTGGGCCGGATTCTTCCGGGCCCTCTCCTGACCGACTCTGGCGGCCGCCGCGCTGCGGTGGTGTCCGTCCGCTATATAGAAAGCATTTACCTGATGTTCAAAGAGTTCCGTTATCTTCTCTATCAGGGCGTCGTTCGAGATGACCCAGAATTTGTGACCGAATCCATTCTCGTCCGTAAAGTCGTATTCACAGTTGCCGGCCACCGTTTCCTCAAGTATCCGTTCGAGTTCGGCCTGGTGGCGGAAAGCGAAGAATACAGGTTCGATATTGGCATTCTGAATATCCACGTGCACCATACGGTCGTCCTCCTTGTCCTTGCGGGTGAGTTCGTGCTTCTTGATGCGGCCGTCCAGATAATCCTGACAGTGCGCACACAGCACGAATCCGTACTGGGTTCTGTCGCCCATAGTCTGGGCATAGACGTAGTAGCACGGCTTCGAATCCCTTACCAGATAGCCCTTCTGCTGCCACAGGGCGAAATTGCAGATGGCCTTCTCATAGACGCGGGGGTCGCTGTCCGAAAGGATGGGGTCGAAGTCGATCTCCGGCTTGGTGATGTGCAGAAGAGATTTCTCTCCTGCCAGGCCAAGTGCCTCGGAAGAATTTATCACATCGTACGGAGGAGCCGCCACTTCCGTGACGATTCCCTTAGGCGGGCGAAGTGCTGCAAAAGGCTTTACTCTCATCTGTTTACCTGGAATTTAGCATTACCGTTTTTCAAATAGTCCACAGCCTGACGCGCGGCGGCAAGACCGGCATTGACATTGGCCTCGGCGGTCTGCGCGCCCATCTTTTTAGGATTGGCATACACACGAAGGGCAAATTTCTCGCGCAGCTCGGCGTAATTGTCCGGAGCCACGTCGGTAGCGTAAGCGAGATCCCCGCGGGTTTCGAGCGCCTCCAGAAGTCCTTGCTCGTCAACCACTTCCTTACGCGCCGTATTGATAAGCACCGCGCCTTTCGGCATACGGCACAACAGGTCTTTGCCAATTATTCCCTTCGTAGAAGGAAGAAGCGGCACGTTCACACTAATGCAATCGCACTGCGAGTAGAGTTCTTCGAGCGTACCGACCGGCTCGACTCCGCACTTCGACAGGTCTTCCGCGCTGCGCACCGGATCGTATGCCAATACCCGCATCCCCAGAGCGGCGGCTTTCTTCGCGATGAGAGCCCCGACATTGCCGAAGCCCTGTATGCCAAGGGTTTTTCCCATTATCTCGCGGCCCGTGGAAGGGGTGAACTGGTTGCGCGCCATAAATATCATAAGTGCGATGAAAAGCTCTGCGACCGCATTAGCATTCTGTCCGGGGGTGTTCATCACCACCACACCGTGCTCCGTGGCCTGAGGAAGGTCGATGTTATCGTACCCGGCTCCGGCGCGGACCACGATCTTAAGGTTCCTGGCAGCATCGAAGACGGTTCGGCCCACCAGGTCGCTGCGCACGATAAGGCCATCCGCATCCGCAGCAGCGAGCGCCAGGTCGTCTTCGGAAGCGTATTTTTCCAGAGTCGCGAATTCATATCCAGCGCCCTCGATGATTTCTCTTATGCCCTGCACCGCACCGGCGGCGAAAGGCTTCTGTGTAGCAAGCAATATTTTCATAGGAAGGTCCGTTTATTTATGGAGTCGTTCAAATTCTTTCATGCACGCTACCAGGGCGTCCACATCCTCCTGCGTGCAGGCATTGTAGATGGATGCGCGGAATCCGCCCACGCTCCTGTGACCCTTGATGCCCACCATTCCGCACTGCTTCGCGAAGGAGAGGAAATCGTCCTGAAGGTCCTCGAAACCCTGGGCCATCACGAAGCAGACGTTCATCAGCGAACGGTCCTCCCTGGCGGCGGTGCCCACGAACAGGCGGTTCCGGTCTATCTCGTCGTAGAGGGTCTGCGCCTTGCGGACATTGGCCTTCTGAACGGCCTCCACTCCACCCTGAGACTTTATCCACTTGAGGGTCTCGTGCATTACATAGATGGAGAATACAGGAGGGGTATTGAACATCGACTCCTTGTCTATATGCACGCGAAGATCGAGCATGGTAGGAATGTAGCGGGTAACCTTGCCGAGAGCATCCTTACGGATAATGGCGAAGGTACACCCGGCCGTACCGACATTTTTCTGCGCACCACCATAGATCATCGCGTATTTGCTCACGTCCACAGGACGGCTCATAATGTCAGAAGACATATCGGCGATAAGTGGAACTGGAGAATCGATATCCTCGTGAATCTCCGTGCCGTAGATGGTGTTGTTCGTGGTAATGTGGAAATAGTCCACATCCTTAGGGATTACGTATCCTTTAGGAATATAGGAATAGTTCTTATCCTTAGAGGAAGCCACCACTTCGACTTCGCCCAGCCCCCTGGCCTCTTTAATGGCCTTCGAAGCCCACACGCCGGTGTCCAGGTAGGCGGCCTTTTTCTCCAGATAATTCATGGCCACGTACAGGAACTCCATAGATGCGCCCCCCGAAAGGAACACCACCTCATAGTCGTCAGGAATCTTCAAAAGTTCTTTCCACAGAGCGCGGGTCTCATCCATTACGGCCTCCCACTCCTTCGTTCTGTGAGAAATGGAAAGCAGAGACACTCCTGTTCCCGCAAAATCGCGGATAGCCTCCACCGCCTCATCCAGCACTGCAGGAGGAAGCAGACAAGGGCCGGCATTAAAAACGTGAACTTTAGCCATAGTCGTTATAAATTAAATGATTTCGTACTTAAAGTTAGGCAGATTTTTTATCTTTTCCAAGAAGTCGGCCTCCGAAGACAGACGCACCCGGACCTGCAGCGTGCATTCCTGAGCGAACGACTGCTCCCGCTGGGGGAGGGCCATCTCCTTGACAATCTTCATCACCTCGGGCATCTGCGAGTAATCATATGCCAATCTGTACCATCTTCCGGCGACCTTGCGCACCTTCACCGCGTTCTGAAGCGCATCCCGAGTCGCCTCCCTGTATGCCGCAATAAGGCCGGGAACGCCAAGCTTGATACCCCCGAAATAACGCACCACTATCACCGCCACGTCGCTCAGGCCCGCACTGTCTATCTGGCCCAGAATCGGCCTCCCGGCAGTGCCGGACGGTTCGCCATCATCACTCGCGCGCCACAGACCACCGTCGTGGCCAATCCTGTATGCCAGGCAGTGGTGACGGGCATCGTGGTAGTCTCTTCTGGCCTTCTCCAGAAGGGCCTTCACCTCTGCTTCGCTCTCCACAGGATAGGCGAAGGCGAGGAACCTGCTTTTCTGGTCCTTGAAAACACCCTCCGCAGGTGCCTCTATGCTATAATATTCGTCAGAAATAATGGACATGGTATTCAAATTTAGCATTTCTTTTTTAATTTTGCCGCATGATTTATCAATTCCGCGTCACACTCCCCGGCATCAAGGGATTCTACAGAATCTACAAGGTAAATTCTGCCAATACGCTGTATCACTTTCACAAGCAGCTTCAGTCAGACCTGATCTTCCCTGTGGATCAGCCGATTCTGTTCAAGGCCTACGATGAAAAACAGAATGTTGTAGCCCGCTATGCGCTGATCGACCTCGGTTACGGCGCCGTGGACGACATCACTTTGGGAAAGGCCGTGGCGGACGGAGCGGTGTGCTTCGACTACTACTACGACACTCAGGCTAAAAAACGCGTCATCATAACGCTGGAAGGAGAAGAGAAAGGCGACACCGTCAAGATCCCTACCCTGCTTCCGGATGCCAAGGGACCGGAGCCTGCCGCATTCGAGAATGGTTATGTGGCATTCGAGGATCTGCCCAAGGACAGGAGAAAGCTTCCGGGCGAAAAAAGCCTTCTGGATCTTCTCAGCGGGGATGACGACGACGATCTGGACGACGATGACCTCGACGATGACGAAGAAGATGACGACAAGCCGGAAGAGATCTACGATGAAGACGAAGAAAATTAATCTTCACTCCCGTAAAAAATTTTGCAAAGACAAATTATTTACATAAATTTGCAGTCCCTTTCGAGGAAGGAGAGGTGGTAGAGTGGTCGATTACGGCAGTCTTGAAAACTGTTGAACTGAAAGGTTCCGGGGGTTCGAATCCCTCCCTCTCCGCAAA
>CAVFXO010000012.1:0-23661 GCA_963626825.1 bacterium
CTGTGGGGGCATCTAGTGTTCCCGCACCCGCTTTTAAAATAGGGTCCGGGAACACGAAAGTGGCATTGAACGCTGTGAGATGCCGATAGGCGCTCCCGTTAATTGCAAGTTTTGCGAATGCCGGGAGAAAAGGCACCGCCGCCGGAATGGGCGGTCTCCGGCTATGAAAGGCACCGCCGCCTTCGGAAAAGACAATCTTCGGAGGCTAAAGAACAGACGCTACGAAGTTTAAGTGCATCTAGGAGGCTAAAGGTCAGGTGCTGCGGGGGGCTCGATGGGGCGGCCCTCCTCGCGCCTGACTTTTGCCGATTTTATCGCTCCGGGAAAAATAGCCAGCAAATCAACCTTCTTTTTGTCCAGGGGGCCAGCAAAGCCATTATTTTTTATTAAATTTGTGAGATTGCCTTTTCGAAAGGCGGCGACGTTACGAGAAATAACGATAAATAGTAAAAGATATGTTTAAAGGACAACCTAAAGGCCTGTTCGCTCTCGCCCTGGCAAATACCGGAGAGAGGTTCGGCTACTACACGATGCTGGCCATACTGGCCCTTCTGATGCAAGCAAAATTCGGCTGGGATGAAGCCGCTGCAGGAAACGTCTATGCCATTTTCCTCGCAGGAGTCTATTTCATGCCTTTCTTCGGAGGCATTCTGGCCGACAAGATCGGTTACGGAAAATGCGTTACCATAGGTATCGCCGTAATGTTCCTCGGCTACCTGTCCCTCACCCTTCCGATCAGCGGCGATGCGGCCAAATACATAATGTTCGCCGGGCTCGCCCTAATCGCAGTGGGCACGGGCCTCTTCAAGGGTAACCTCCAGGTGCTGGTGGGCAATCTCTACGACGACCCGAAATACGCCGACAAACGCGACTCCGCATTCAGCCTTTTCTATATGGCCATCAACATCGGCGCAATGTTCGCCCCGGCAATGGCCAAGAAGATCACTAACATCTACCTCGGCGGCCACGGATTCACCTATGACGCGGCCAACACCGACCCTGCATACCTCGAGGCACTTTCAGGTGCCTACGGACTGTGTTTCGGAGTAGCCTGCATCTCGCTGATCCTCTCCGTAGCTATCTACTTCGGCTGCAGAAAATGGTTCAAGCACGCTGACGTGAACACCAAACAGGCTAAGAAACAGGATACCAACATCGTAGAGCTTACCCCTAAACAGACCAGAGACAGACTCGTGGCTCTTCTTCTCGTATTCGCAGTAGTAATCTTCTTCTGGATGGCATTCCACCAGAACGGAAGCGCGCTCACCTTCTTCGCGAAGAAATACACGAACCTCTCCATCACCGGTCCTATGAGGCTCTGCTTCAACATCGGAAGCCTTGCCCTCATCGCCATATCGGTTTACACTCTCTTCGGAGCATTCCAGGCCGAGACGAAGAAAGGCAAGCTCACTCTGGGAGCCGTCACCCTGCTTCTCTGGGGCGGAGCCTATGCCCTGTACGCAGGAATGGGCGCCACCATCGCTGCGCAGCCTTCTGACTTCCAGCAGTTCAACCCATTCTTCGTGGTAGCCCTCACACCTGTCTCTATGGCACTGTTCTCAGCCCTTGCCCGCAAAGGCAAGGAGCCTAGCGCACCTAAGAAGATCGCACTCGGTATGCTCGTGGCAGCCCTCGGATTCGTAATCATCACGGTAGCTTCCGTCGGCCTTACATCCCCTATGGATCTGGGCGACAAGACCGAGCCTGTTCTCGGGCCAAGCTGGCTGATCTGCACCTACCTCACCCTCACGTTCGCCGAGCTGCTGCTCTCCCCTATGGGAATCAGCTTCGTCACGAAGGTGGCTCCTCCTAAATACAAGGGCATGATGATGGGCGGATGGTTTGCCGCTACCGCTATAGGCAACTACCTGAGCAGCATCCCTTCCAAGCTTTGGAACAAGATTCCTCTTATGGCCAACTGGGGTATCCTCATCGCGCTCTGCCTCGTATCGGCTATCATAATGTTCGCAGTGCTCAAGAAAGTGGAAGCAGCCACGCAGGACTAGATGAAAAAAAGGCTTATCACTGCGCTGATGCATCTATTTGCAGCGCTTCCTCTTCCCATACATCGGTTCAACGCCTATATAGTCAGCTTTATAGCCAGATATATAGCGCGTTACCGATACAGTGTGGTAAAGGACAATGTCGAGAAAGCCTTTCCCGAAAAAAGCGCTAAGGAACACCGCCGGATAATCCGGGACTTCTACCTTCATTTCGGACAGATAATCTGCGAGATGATATGGTTCGGAGGATGCGGTCCGAAGAGGCTGCGCCGTTCGCATATCGTGGAGATAGTCAATCCGGAAGAGACCAACCGGCTTTACGACGTCGCCCGCGGAACCATCGTGCTGTGTTCGCACATCGGAAACTGGGAACTCTACGGAGGCGCCCCGTACTTCAACTACACGGACAAGCCGTTTGCCGTGAACTACGACAATGCGGGCGTGGTGTACAGGAAACTCCGCAACCCGATGTGGGACGAGATCTTCAAGGAGAACAGAATCGCCCCGCACAGGGAGTTCAAGAACATAGTGGAATCGTCGAACATCCTGCGCCATATCCTGACGCACCTGGACAAAAAGATGTTCTACTTTATGATCAGCGACCAGTGGCCTTACTTCACGGCGCCTTCATACATTATGGTGGACTTTATGGGACGCAGGACTCGCACGATGAGCGGCGGTGCCGCCGTAGCGAAAAAATACGGCCTGGCCGTAAGTTACCTCTCCATAACCAGGAACAAACGCAAAAAAAATTATAACTTTGAGTTCAAGACCATCTGCGACGATGCCTCCGCTCTGAGCGTGCAGGAGATAATGGACCAGTACTACCGCCTGCTGGAGGAAGACATCAGGAAAGACCCGGGGAACTACCTCTGGTCCCACAGAAGATGGAAAAAAATAGATCAGGTATGAAAAAGCACATCACAGGGCTCTTTGTTCTTATGCTGGCTTCCGCGCCTGCCCTGACCGGAAAGACTCCGCTCCGCCAGCAGATCTACTCTCTGCCTCAGAGCATCATCACCGTAAGCGTGCGGACCACGCAGCAGTGCATCACCGCCGGTCCTTATGCTCGTTATGCCAATTCCCTTCTGAACATCAGTACCATAGAGCGCGACAGCACCCTGTTCACCATTTCCGGAATCACCATCACCTGCGGGAGCGAACCCGACCAGTCGAAAAGATACAGCGTCCTTCTGGATGAAAACGGGCAGAGCGCATTCAGCGAACTCGCCGAAAAGGGCCTCATCTGCACAGGCTTCCCTTCATCGGATGCCAAGGTTGAAATCAGCCTGCCGGTACATCCTGTCAGCCCCATCGTAAAGGACAATTCCAAAAAGACCGCCGAGAAGGCTGCACAGGCTGCCGAGAACATCAGGAAATACCGCGAGGACAGATACAACATCCTCATCGGGAACACCGACGCCACCTATTCGGGTGAAGCTCTCGGGGCAGCCGTCAGCGAACTCAACAGGGAAGAATCCGACCTCCTGGCGATGTTCCTGCCTGACATTCAGACCTATACCGACACCGCCAGTTTCGATTTTCTGCTCTCGCCGAGCCTTCCGCGCAGAATCGAAGCCTTCTGCTTCAGCCCGTCGCTCGGGGTTCTGCCAAGCGGTTCTCCTGAAGGCATACCATATTATCTGGACATTACAGTGAACAGCTGCGCCGCAGCCCAGAGCCAGGCCACAGACAAGAACAGTTCGGCACGGATCCGTTACAGAGTGCCCGCGATATGCGAGATAAAGCTCTGCTGCTATGACCACGTGCTCTGCCACGTGAGAGTTCCGATCTATCAGTTCGGAACGGAGGAAACGATTAATCTTTAAACACACAATATCATGACCATCAAAGATCTCAATCCATCAGTCGTATGGAACAATTTCTATAACATCACCAGAATTCCACGCCCGTCCAAGCACGAAGAGAAGATCAGGGAATATCTCCTGAACTGGGGTAAAGAGCACGGACTCGAGACATTTGCCGACGAGACCGGAAACGTCATCATCCGCGTGCCTGCTACCCCGGGTTACGAGAACCGTAAAGGTGTAGTTCTCCAGGGACATATGGATATGGTACCTCAGAAAAACTCCGACAAGGTGCACGATTTCCTCACAGACCCTATCGAGACCCGCATTGAAGGCGACTGGGTCAAGGCCTGCGGCACCACCCTCGGAGCCGATGACGGACTGGGAGTGGCGTTCGCACTGTCCGTAGCCGAGAGCAAAGACGTAGAACACGGACCTATAGAGATTCTGGTTACCTACGACGAAGAGACCGGAATGACGGGAGCGCAGTGCCTCAAGAGCGGTGTTCTGAAAGGCGACATCCTCATCAACCTCGACTCCGAGACCGAAGGCGAGCTGTACGTAGGCTGCGCCGGCGGCGTGGACGCTTCCGCCGAAGGAACATACACGCTCAAGAACTGTCCTGAAGGATATAAAGCATTCAGCTTCAGCGTAAAGGGATGCCAGGGCGGTCACTCCGGAATGGACATCATCCTGTACAGGGCCAATGCGAACAAGATCGCCGCACGCCTGCTTCTTCCACTTCTTCACTCAGAAGACGTCAAACTCGTCAATCTGGAAGGAGGCACCCTTCGCAACGCTATCCCACGCGAGTGCTTCGCCACCCTCTACGTTAAAGACGAAAAGAAAGCCCAGGCATTCATCGATGCCAAGGTCGCCGAAATCCTTAAGGAATACGCAGTTACAGACCCGGATATGAGCATCTCCCTCACACCTTGCGAATGCACAGCGCAGTACGTGGACGACAAGGACGCGCTCACCATACTGAACGCCATCCTCGCCTGCCCTGACGGAGTCGAGAGGATGAGCCCATCCATCTCCGGTCTGTGCGAGACATCCACAAATATGGCGATGGTCCGCGTCGGCGAAGGAAAATACGGCGTACACAGCCTTCTGCGCAGTTCCATAGACAGCGCCAAGGACGCTCTCTGCGAAAAAATGCAGGCGGTGTTCGACCTGGCCGACGCCAAGTTCACCCTCAGCGGAGCATATTCAGGATGGGCTCCGAACCCTAAATCCGAGATTCTCGAGCTGATGACTGGCATTTACCGTGACCTCTACGGCGAGGATGCCAAGGTTATGGCCATACACGCCGGTCTGGAGTGCGGAATCCTGTCCGGAGCATATCCGCACTGGGATATGGTATCCTGCGGACCTACCCTTCTCAGCCCGCACTCTCCTGACGAGAGGGCTTACATCCCGTCAGTTGAAAAGGTGTGGAATTTCCTTAAAGAAGTGCTCAAGAGCATTCCTGAATGCGAGAAGAAATAAGATCTCAACTCGTGGAATGGGCCGGGAAATACAATGACCCGGCCTTCTTCCGCGAAGACCCCATAATTTTTCCCCGCGAATTTCTGCGGCGCGGGGCCTGTCTTCAGGACATAGAGATCGCCGGTCTGCTGGCGGCTCATCTGGCCTGGGGCAGAAGAAATATGATAGTGCGGGACTGCACCCGTCTTTTCGACGAGATGAACTGGGCTCCGCTCGACTATGTAATGAACGGAGACTACCGCGACGACCCGACCAGCCTTCACCGCACAGTCAAGTGGAGCGAATTGGCCCTCATCTGCGGAAGGCTCAAGGACATCTACTCACGGACACGGTCCATAGAGGGGTTCAGCATCCCTCAGATACGCACTCTAGTCTTCGGGCAGAAGGACGACCCGAAGGCCGCCAACAAGAAGATAAACATGTTCCGAAGGTGGCTCATAAGGGATGACGGCATCGTGGACCTGGGAGTATGGAAGCACAGCTCCAAGGCTGAGCTTGTCATTCCGCTAGACGTACACGTGTATGACCAGGCCAAAGGTCTGGGACTCACGACCCGCAGAAGCAAAGACATTGTTACCGCCCTGGAGATCACGGATCAGTTCAGACAGATATGGCCCGAAGACCCTCTGCTGGGAGATTTCGCGCTTTTCGGAGCGGGTGTGACGAAGAAAGATGCCTAGATTGTTCATATTGTCAGGATGTAACGGATCGGGGAAGACCACCGCTTCCTACAGTCTGCTTCCGGAGCTTCTGGAATGCAGCGAGCTCGTCAATTCGGACGAATTCGCCAAAAGCCTGTCGCCGTTCAATCCGTCCGCAGCCTCCGTCATCGCGAGCCGTTATATGCTGGCCAAGATCAAATACCTCCTGTCCAGGAAGGTCGATTTCATCATCGAGACCACATTGGCCACACGCTCGCTCACTAACATCATCAATGAAGCCAAGGACCTGGGCTACGAAGTGACCCTGATCTACTTCTGGCTGAATTCCGTGGAGCTGGCCATAAACAGAGTGAAGAAGAGAGTGGAGAGCGGAGGGCACAGCATCCCGGAAGACGTGATCAGGCGTCGCTATGTGATGGGCCTGAAGTATTTCTTCGAGATCTACTCCCCCATCTGTCACAGATGGGTCCTGGCGGACAACTCGAAGAGTCCTTTCACGGTAGTGGCGGAAGGGACAAAGGACAACATTCAGATTAAAGACGAAGAAAAATATGCTCTTATCAGAAAGATTTGCTATCCGCAGGGACCAGTTGACGCTCCTGTGCCGGGAAGCGCTGAGTAAAGGCGGAGATTATTGCGACCTCTTCTTTGAGAACAGCACCATCTGGAACCTTCTCCTGCGGGACGGCGAAGTGTCCAGCGGAGGATATCACAGGGACTACGGATGCGGAATCAGGGTGCTCAGCGGCGAAAAGACCGGTTATGCCTATTCCGAATCCACCGATATGGTCTCCCTTCTCAGGGCTGCGAAGGCGGCGAGCATCATCTGCGACGGAAAAGGCTCCAGGGAAGGCTACAAAGGGGTGGACACTTCCTGCAGGAACGACTTTTACCCTATGTCCAGAGATTTGCGGGAAAGCGAACTCGACTCGTTCGTGCCTCTGCTTCAATCCCTTGACCGGAAGATTCACGCCCTGGACAGCCGCGTGGACAAAGTGGTGGCATCCCTGTCATATTCCCTTAGCGAGATAATGATGTACAATTCCCTGGATGAACTCACCGAAGACATCCGCCCGCTGTGTTCGCTGAATGTCACGGCAGTATTTCAGAAGGACGGAGTGTTTCAGACCAAGAGCGCATCGAAGAGCCTCAGAATGGGTGCGGAATTCTACAGCGGGAAGCTCGTGGACGAATTGGCCCGGAAAGTATGCTCAGGTGTGGACGAAATGTTCGAGGCCAGGCGTCCGAAGGGAGGACAGATGAATGTGGTGATGGCTGCAGGAGCCTCCGGAATACTGCTTCACGAAGCTATGGGACACGCGTTCGAGGCGGATTTCAACCGTAAAGGCCAATCCATCTTCTCCGACAGGATGGGACAGCGGGTCTGCCGTAAAGGCATCAACATCGTGGACGACGCCACCCTGCCCTGTTACAGGGGCAGCCTGAACTACGATGACGAAGGTGTCCCAGGACAAAAGACCTATATGGTCACAGACGGCGTACTGACATCATTCCTTCACGACCGCATCAGCGCCAGATATTTCGGAGTTGCGCCCACAGGCAACGGCAGGCGCGAGTCCTTCAGATACAACCCTATCCCGCGTATGAGATCCACCTATATGGAAAGCGGGGACGACGGGAGTGTGGAAGATCTGATCAAATTGGCCGGAAACGGCATCTATGTGGATGAATTTGCCAACGGCGAAGTGAAGATAGGCGAAGGCGACTTCACGTTCTACGTCAAGAGCGGATTTCTGATAGAAAACGGAAGACTTACGATGCCCGTCAAGGACATCAACATCATAGGCAACGGACCGCAGGCGCTTGCGAACATAGAGGCTGTGGCGTCCGACCTGAAAGTGGATGACGGAAGATGGACCTGCGGCAAGGGCCAGAGCGCCCCGGTGAGCTGCGGAATTCCGTCTGTACTGATAAAAGACCTGACAGTGGGAGGAGGATTATGATAGAAGAAAAAGAACTGGAACTGGCCCGCAAGGTCCTGGAATTCGCCCGCAGAGAAGGCGCAGGCGGATGCAGGGTCGTACTTGCCAAGAGCACTTCGGACCTGCTGGACACCCTCAACGGCGAACTTGACAAGGTGACGCACTGCCTGGACAAGAGTCTGAGCCTGTCGCTCCTCATTGACGGCAGATTCGCCACCTTCTCCACCAACAGGCTGGAGGAAAGCGAATTGGCAGAATTCGTGCACACCTGCGCACAAGTCACCCTGATGCTGGAAAAAGACGCGTGCCGGGCACTGCCTCCCGCAGACAGGTGCGCGAAAAACGCCCTTACCGGCCGCGAACTGTCCCTCTATGACGACAGCTATGCCCTGCTGGACAGTGGCAGGAGGAAGGAACTGGCCCTCGCGCACTGCCTGGATCTGGGCGCAAGGCACGAAGGATACACGGTCATCTCCGAAGAAGGCCAGTATGGCGACTCGGAGTTCGATTCCGTCACACTCGATTCAAACGGACTGTTCTGCAGGCACTGCGAGACTTCATTCGAATACGCTTCGGAGGTTACCATAGAGGCCGCAGACGGAAGCAAATACAGCAATTATTACTGGACATCGAGTCCTTTCCTGAAGGATTTCAAATATGCGGAAGTAGGAGAAGAAGCCCTCAGACGGGCTGTCAGCCAGATAGGCTCGCACCCTGTCAGAAGCGGCAAACGCACGATGGTGGTAAGCGAAAACGTGGCATCCAAACTGGTAACCCCGCTCCTGAGCGCCCTGAACGGGTACTCCATACAGCAGAATAACTCGTTTCTGACCGGCAGCCTGGGAAAGAAAATGTTCAGCGACAGGCTCACCATAGTGGACAGGCCGCTCATCCAGGGGGAAAGCGGGTCCAGGCTTTTCGACTCCGAAGGCATAGCCACCAGGGACTTGGACATCATCCGTGATGGTGAGGTAAAGACTTATTTTATAAATACTTATATAGCCAATAAACTAAGCATTACGCCTACCGTGGAAGATAGTACGCGCGCCTGCCTGTGTCCGACAGAACCGGGCCTGAGTCTGGAAGGGCTGCTGGCCGGATGCGGCCGGGGAATACTGGTGACCGGATTCAACGGCGGAAACTGCAACAGCGCGACCGGCGATTTCTCCTACGGAGTGGAAGGATTCGAATTCAGCGGCGGAAAAATCACCGCACCGGTGAGCGAAATGCTCATCACCGGGAATTTCCTTACCCTCTGGGCCAATTTCCTAGGCTCGGCGGACGATGCGCGTCGCTGTGCAGGCAAACTTATACCGTCCCTTGCCTTCGGCAAAGTGGATTTCAGCGGAGAATAACAATTATTAGAATATGAAAATAGATCAGAACAAAGTAGTGGCTCTCAGCTACGAACTCACGGTGGACGGCGCCGTGGCAGACAAGGCGTCTGCAGAAAAGCCTCTCGAGTACATTCACGGCAAGGGTATGCTTCTCCCGCGCTTCGAAGAGGAAGTGCACGGCAAGGAAGTGGGCGAAACCTTCGCCTTCACCCTCTCTCCTGAGGAAGGATACGGTGTGTACAGCTCGGATTACATCTTCGAACTGCCTCTCAGCGCCTTTATGATAGACGGCAAGGTAAGGGAAGACCTGCTTCAGATAGGACGCGTCATCCCTATGATGAGCCAGGACGGCGGCGTGGTACAGGGCACCGTCAAGGAAGTGAAGCCTGAATCAGTGCTTATGGACTTCAACCACCCTATGGCAGGCAAGACGCTGCACTTCACCGGAAGCGTGGTGGCCGTGCGCGACGCCAGCGAGGAAGAATTGGCCCACGGTCTTACTCACAAATGCGGATGCGGAAAGAAAAAGGACAAGGAATGCGGATGCGAAGGCGGATGCGACTGCGAGAAGGACGGAGGCAATTGTAACTGCGAAGGCGGCAACTGTAACTGCGAAGACGGCTGCAGCTGCTAGAATATCCACATACTGACGAGCCCCACGATGATGGCGGCTGCGACATTGAGAGCTTTCCCCAGAAGGAAGCTCTTTTTGTTTTCCGCCAGAAGAGGCAGACCGGAATGACCGTCCTGCGAGATGCAGCTGGCCAGAAGAACAGGCAGCGGCAATATCCCCTGTGCGAACAGAGTGACGAAGATGAGGTGCGGGCCGGATTCGGGGATGATGCCTATCAGGGCGGCCAGAATTATCATAAGCACTGTCCTGTCGCTGATCCAGGCGCTCACGTCCACATACTGCTGCAGTATCGCTATAAGGAGCAGCACAGAGAACGTCCACGCGAACACGCGCGGAATGTGCTTGAGGATAACGTGATGGAGGACATTCTCCTTCAGGAACATCTTCAGGCCGCGATGATGCTTACAGTGCTGTGCATCCACGTCCTCGGATATGTCTATGTCGTCACAGTGCCGGGCCTTGATCTTGAACCCGTCCACGAGCAGACCCAGAACGAAGGACAGCACCAGCAGAAACGCCATAATGCAGATCGCAGTCTTCGGGAACATCGACAGCATCACGAAAGCCTCGTCTCCGGAAGAGGCTATCATCATCGCTATGAGCGCACCAAAACTCAGCAGCCCGTGATTATAAAGCGAGGTGACTGCAAATCCTCCCACACAGCCCGGAATTATGCCAAGCACGGAGCCAAGCGCCACCTGACCCGCACGGCTGCCGCTGATTTTTCTGAATATACCTCCGTGAGACTCGAGATTGAGAGCCTCGATAAGGATCATCATCAGCGCCACGAATGCGCAGACTTCAAGGGACTCTCCCAGAACTTCCAATATGATGCTAGCAGTCATAGTTTATCTTTTAGGCTGAATGCGAAAGACATAGAACAAAGAGAATATCTCCAGACGGCCAAGCAGCATAAGGAAGGCGTTGAATACCTTGAGCACCCACGGAAGGTGGTCGTAAGTGTTCATTACACCCACCTGGCCGAAGCCCGGACCCACATTGCCGAGGCAAGCCAGGCTGGCTGAAAAACCGCTCACCAGATCCATTCCGAACCCGGCATTCACCAGGGCGCCTATGGCGATAAGGAAGAAATAGATGGCCATATAGGTCTTCAGGTCGGAAACTCTGTTTTCCGATATGGCGCGCCCGTCCACCTTCACCACATTGACCTGGCTAGGATTGGCCAGGGTGGTGAGCTTGGCACGCACAGACTTGTAGCAGACCAGCAGACGGTCGAACTTCATACCTCCGGAAGTGGACCCCGAGCAGCCGCACACCAGCGAGCAGCCCAGCAGAATCACTATGCTCATCGAAGGCCAGAGGTTGCTGTCCGCCGTCGAAAATCCCGTGGTGCTCACGAAGGACGCCACCTGGAAGACCGCACGGCGAAGGCTCTCGCCTATGGAATCGTATGTGCCGGAGAAAAACAGATTGGCAGCCACCAGCATCATACATACGCCCACCACGGCGAAAAAGCTTCTGGAGACTTCCGACTGGAACATATCCTTCTGCTTGTCGCGGGTGAACAGCGCATAGATCAGGCAGAAATTCACGCTGGCCAATATCATCCCGACGGTCAGCACCATCTCTATGAGAGGACTGTTGAAATAGGCGATGCTCAGGTTCCTGGTGGAAAAACCGCAGGTGGCCGCAGTGGACATCGCATGGGTCACGGCGTCGAACCAGCGCATTCCGCAGAATCTGAGAGCGAATATCATTATTACGGTCAGTCCGAGATATGTGGTGACCATCATCTTCACCAGCGATTTTTCCCTGACTGAGGCGTCGTCACGGGCTATTCCGGACACTTCCACACCGGTCAAGACGGCGCCGTTGCCCGCACTGGCGGGAAGCACCATGGAGAACAGGGCCACTATACCTATACCTCCCATCCAGGCCGTGGACATACGCCAGAAAAGCAGTCCGGAAGGCAAGGCTTCTATATCGTTGAGAATGGACGCTCCGGTGGTGGTGAATCCCGACACGCTCTCGAAGAAGGCGTTGACTACGGAAAATTCCCCTCCGTACATCAGATAAGGGATCATACCGAACACGCAGGCGAACACCCAGGATCCGACCACTATGTAATAGCCTTCCCTGACGGTGATTCTGTGCTGTCTGGTGGAACTGTCCCTGGCAAATATCTGCGGGAACGCTCCGAACACGCCCACGATGAAGCCGGAGAACAGAAGCGGGATAAAGCTGACATCCACATTGTTATGATAGGCGACTATGGCAGATACCCACATCATCGCCGCCTCCAGCAGAAGGGAGACTCCTATCATCCTTATGACCAGCTTTGTCCGCATAAAACCCCGCTAATATACGAATAATCTGCGTTAGAACACTCGTCCGAGCGACAGAAACAGTCCCGGCGTGAAGGAAACGGTACTCCAGCCTATCTCGCAGGACAGCGGACCGAAGAGAGTATCCAGCGCATATTCAACTGCGACTCCGAAATCATTGACCCCCGAAGATGTAAAAAGCTCGTTCATCGCACCGCTTCTGGCGTAATTGGCCTTGAGGGTAAGGTACTGGTTGCCGGTAATGTTGTAGCGGGTGTCCAGGCGAAGGATCATGGCATTGTCCACGGAGGCCGTATGGTAGAATCCGGCGAAAGGCAGCTGGCCGCAGAAGTCCCAGTTGGCATAGGCTCCGCCCATTTTCTGCGGATAGACCGGGTTGTGCCCGAGGGCCATATCCTCCCCGTAGGTCGTCGGGAACTCCTCGTCGCCCCACCTGCAGGCGCTGTCAAAATTGAGCGCGGCGTAGGTCTGTGGGATAAGGGAGAAATGCTCCGTCAAACGTACGACCCGCCTGTACGATGCGTTGAGCAGGGTGAACGGCCTGAGGTCCGGGCCCGACTGTCTGAAATGCCACAGATTCTGGTCTATCCTCAGGGACGCCTGACTTCCCCGGGACGGAAAATAGGTATTGTCCACGTTGTCATAGCGCAGCTCGCCGAACAGCCCGAAAGTCCTCACGGGCAGCATCTTGGAATCAAGTGAAGTCACCCAGTACGAAGACATCGCCCGCAGGAAACTCATCCTCTCATACTGTGTTCCCAGCCTGAAGCTGGTCCTGACGTGGGACACCTCGGACAGATACAGGCAGAATTTGTGGTCCACGAAACGGAGATTGTTGGTAAGCATCCCTTCCTCGTAAAGGTCCGCATCCTTCTTGTTCACCTGGCAGGAGAAGGAGATCTTCGGAAATTTCAGCGGAAGATATGACACGGTAGCGTTCACCGAAGGATTATAGGAGAGTTTGGACACGAGTTCAGCCTGAACTCCGTGAAGCACCTTCTCGTTGACGCCGACCCGCATTACGGCCTGCAGAGCATCGTGGCTGTCGAGACGGATGCCCAGATCCAGAGTGTGCGGCTTCTGCGGAGTCAGTTCGAAATTGATTATATAATCTCCCTGCGCATCCTCCTGCAGAGAATATATCACAGACGAATAGGTCCTGGTGCCGTAAAGGGACGACACGGCTTCCCTGATGTCCGCCATCGTGAGCGGAGTCCAGATCTTAAGTCCAGCATGCGCGATCACCCACGACACGTCCTCGTCCTCTATTCCGGAGAAGTTGATCTGCGACAGACGGAAAGTCTTGCCTGTCAGGTTCTTGGCCTTGGGTGCCCTGTACTGCTGGCTCGTGCTTCCGAATTCGGCGAGAAGGTCGTGCACCTGTTCAAGTTCGCGGCTGTGCTTTTTCGCCTCAGCGTATCCGATGTCGGCGAGCTCATCCATATTCTTCTGACTGAAATCCAGAGCGGTACGGCCCTTGAGGTCAGGATAGATCAGCACGTCGCAAGCCTCGTTGTTCTCCTCGAGCCCGTTACCGATGAAAATCTTTATGAGCTGGCTCACCTGAGAAAGATACGGGCGCAGCTTCTCCGGGTCCGACTCCTTTTCTATGGCCAGATTCACACCGATCACTATGTCCGCACCCATCTCACGCGCTATATCCACAGGGAAATTGTTCCTGATGCCGCCGTCCACCAGCACCTGACTGTCGTTGTACACCGGATTGAACACCCCCGGCATGGACATGCTCGCACGCAGGGCCAGCGGCAGCACGCCGCGGGTATGGACATTGGCAGTACCATCCACAATGTTCGAAGACACGCACACGAACGGTATGGGAAGGTCAGCGAAATCCATCTCCTGCGTATAGCCTATGCTCATATCGTAGAAGAGGTTGAGAATGTTGTTCCCTTCGATTATTCCGCTTGGCATAAAGGACTTGAGCAAGGCTGAAGCCTCGGCACGGCTGCCGCTTTTCCACCCGCCGAACGTAATCTCGCCCGTTCCGAACGGGAAATCCAGATCGTACCTGTCATAACTGAGCTTCTGGTGATACATCAGCTTCGAGCGTTCCACCCCGTCACCCAGATAATAGGCCCAGTCCAGACCCGCAAGGATCTGAATCATATCCTTATCGTCGTACCCGAGCGAGTACATAGCGCCCACTATGGAGCCTATGCTGGTGCCCACCACCATATCCACAGGGATGCCGATCTCGCGAAGATACTTTATGACCCCTATGTGAGCAATTCCCTTGGCACCGCCGCCGCTCAGAACCAGCGCGACCTTCGGACGCTGCGACGATACTGCCGGGGTCTCGGAGCATACAGGTTCTGCGGCACTCACATCCATCGGAGCGAAGGCCAATACGGACGACAATATGATACTCAGCAACATAACAGTTTAATTTTCTTTCCAGACTTTCAGATATTGTTCCAGAGCCCACATTTCATCTCTGAAATGGGCCGCCTTATCGAATTCGAGGGCGGACGCAGCCTCGTGCATCCTGTCCTTGTCCTCCTTTATGAGCTTTTCCACCTGACTTCTAGACATACTGCGAATCACAGGATCCTGCAGCACGGCAGCCAGGTCCGCACGGATATGCCCGTCAGCGAATGCCGAACCGGGGAGTCTGAGAGAATCGTGGCCAAGCCCCACGGAAATCTTCCCCTTGCCCAGGTCGGACGGATTCGGGATATAGCGCGGATCGTCATAAGAATTGGCCGCACTGACCCTTCCGGACAACTGTCCGGCCAGAACGTTGTGTTTGACCTCCACCTGGGTAGGCACTATGTGATGCAATTTGTTGTATTCTATCTGCAGGGTACGGCGGCGGTCAGTCTCGCGTATGGTCTCCTCCATAGACTTGGTGATCTTGTCCGCGTACATTATTACCTGGCCGTGAACGTTTCGCGCCGCGCGTCCTGCCGTCTGGGTAAGGGCACGGGAAGTACGAAGGAACCCTTCCTTGTCCGCATCCAGAATGGCCACGAGCGACACAGACGGGATGTCCAGACCTTCACGCAGGAGGTTTACCCCGATCAGCACGTCGAAAAGCCCGTTCTTGAAATTCTCTATGATCTCCACGCGCTCCGAAGTGTCCACATCAGAATGGATATAGGCGCATCGGATGCCGATGTTGCGCAGATACCGGTCCAGTTCCTCCGCCATCCTCTTGGTAAGCGTGGTCACCAGGACGCGTTCCTCCGACTCGGCGCGTTTTCTTATCTCCTCCACCAGGTCATCCACCTGATTCTCTATAGGTCTGACTTCTATAGGCGGATCTAGAAGACCGGTCGGTCGCACAACCTGCTCCACCACCAGTCCGCCGCTCTTTTCCAATTCATAATCCGCCGGAGTGGCGCTCACATACACCTTCTGCCCTGTTATCTGCTCGAACTCATCGAACGTGAGAGGCCTGTTGTCCGCCGCAGCCGGAAGACGGAACCCGTATTCCACGAGGGTCTCCTTGCGGCTGCGGTCTCCCCCGAACATCGCGTGTATCTGAGGCAGAGTCACGTGCGACTCGTCTATGAAGGTGATGAAATCCTTCGGAAAATAGTCTATCAGACAGAACGGTCTCTCCCCGGATTTTCTGCCGTCGAAATACCGGCTGTAATTCTCTATGCCCGGACAGTAGCCGAGCTCCTTTATCATCTCCAGGTCGTTTTCCACCCTCTGCTGCAGACGCTTGGCCTCAAGCGGACGGCCAATCTCCTCGAAATAGCCGATGCGCTGGTACAGGTCATCCTGAATAGCGCTCACCGCGGCGATTCCGCGCTCCTTGGTGGTGACGAAATTGCCTGACGGATAAATATATGCCTCATCCAGAGACTCAATAACGGCACCGCTGACCGGCTCTATCGAGCAGATCGATTCCACTTCATCGCCGAAGAAGACTATGCGGAAAGCGTAGTCCGCTCCGCCGGGAAACACATCCACCGTATCTCCCTTCACCCGGAAATTACCCCGGCCGAAATCCCCTTCCGTACGGCTGTAAAGAGCATCCACCAGACGATAAAGCAGCGAAGTCTGACTTCTGGTCTCGCCCTTGACAATGTGTATGGTCTGGGCGTGGAAATCCTCCGGATTGCCTATACCGTAGAGACAGCTCACCGAAGAGATGACTATCACATCCCTTCTTCCGCTAAGCAAGGCGCTGGCGGCGCTGAGACGCAGCTTCTCTATCTGGTCATTGATGGAAAGGTCCTTTTCTATGTAGGTGTCCGTCGTGGGAAGATAGGCCTCCGGCTGGTAATAGTCGTAATACGACACGAAATACTCCACCGCGTTGGATGGGAAGAAAGACTTGAACTCGCCGTAAAGCTGGGCGGCCAGAGTTTTGTTATGGCTCAGAATGAGGGCCGGACGCTGAAGTTTCTCTATGACTCCGGCCATAGTGAAAGTCTTGCCCGAGCCCGTAACGCCAAGCAGGGTGACATCACTCACCCCGCTTGCCAGTGCTCCACTCAACTGTTCGATGGCCCGGGGCTGATCGCCGGCAGGCCTGTATGTCGATTCAAGTTTGAACTTCATCTATTTCCCCGATACGGCGCTGTCTATGGACTTGCCGAACACGAGATATCTCTGATATAAAAATTCCGTTACGAAATTCAGGAGCATATTGAGAATTGTGGCGAAATATTCGTTCCACCAGAGCGTTCCCGTGAAATAATGCTCGAAAAATGTAGTGATCGGAATAAATGCACAATAATACAGGAATACCTTGAACATAGCCACAGGCACGTTGGTCGTGGACTTGAAGGTAAACTTGCGGTTAAGGGTAAAATTCCACAGCACCGACAGGACCAGGGCGCACAGGTATGACAGCCAGTATGCCCAGTGGCCAAGTTCATTGAAGAGGGCGAACGAGCCCATCTGTATCACACCGGCGCTGATGGAAAAGCCGACGAATTTGATGAATCTTACTGCTTCTTTTGCTTTCATGGTTCAGGGTTTTGGTACACTTAGTTTTTCTGGTCCAGGGATGAAAAGAATTTCCACTGGAAGATAATCAGATAGAATGCTCCGCAGGTTACGCAGGCATCGGCGAAATTGAACACCGGAGGGAAGAACGTGGCGGAGAACATATCCACCACACGCCCGAACATAAATGGGGCGTAATCCCATATCAGGCCATAGAACAGGCAGTCGATGATGTTACCCAGCGCTCCGGCAGTGATGAAGGTCAGCCCCACCAGCACGCCGTTCGGGGCGGCATTGCGCTTGATCAGCCTGTTAATCCACCAAATCAGGAATCCTGACAGGCAGATGCGGAAAAACGACAGGATGAATTTGCCCACGGCACCTCCGAACTTCATTCCGAAGGCCATCCCTTCGTTCTCCACGAAGCACAGCCTGAACCAGCTACCGAACACGGGAATAATCTCGCCAAGAGACATATTGGTCTTGACGAGTACCTTTATAACCTGATCGATGACAATAAGAAGAACTCCTAAAGCGAGCAGTTTTGCACCTTTCGAGATCTTCATACCTTAGTTCTTTCCCTGTTTTGCAAGCATCTCCTTGGCCTCCACGGTAAGTGTGGCATGCGGAACGAGCTTCAGTCTCTCCTTAGGGATAAGCTTGCCTGTGACGCGGCATACGCCGTAGGTCTTGTTCTCTATGCGCACAAGAGCCGCCTCCAGGTTCTGAATGAACTTGTACTGGCGCTGTGCCAGCTGGCTGGCCTCCTCCTTCGAACGCTGCATGGCGCCGTCATCCTCCACGGTCTTGAAAGACGGAGAGGTGTCGTCCACATCGTTCGCCCCGCCGCTTCTGGCTATTTCACGATACGTGTTGTATTCGGCCTTGGCCTTGGCGAGCATATTTTCGATAATGGACTTGAATTCAGCGAGTTCCTCGTCTGAATAACGATTTTTCAATTCTTCTGCCATAACTACTTGCGTTTAACGTTAATCTTAATAGTATCCTTATCCCATTCCACCTCGGCAACATCATCGCCGGCACTCTCCAGTTTCAGGAGCTCCAGGCTTGAGCTAAGTGTCTGGGCACAAACATAATCCTTATATTCTGACAATGCATCCGAAATAGCCTCGTAAGCCTTTCCGTCCGCGTAGATGACCGTGTTGATACGGTCCGTGATCTCGAATCCGCTCTCCTTGCGGAGGTTCTGAATAGGGTGAATCAGTTCGCGGGCATTGCCTTCCCTGATGAGTTCCGGGGTCTGCACGATGTCGAGGGCCAATGTAAGAGTACCTTCGGTAGCCACGAGCCAGCCCGGCATATCCTCGGAATTGATCTCATAGTCACCCTTGCCAAGCACGACGTCCCCGCCCGGCAAAGACAGCGTGTACTCCCCTTCCGCAGCCTCTATCTGAGCTATCTGCTCCTGACTGAGCGTAGCGAAAGCGGCCGCAATTTCCTTCATCTGCTTGCCATACACCTTGCCGAGGGTCTTGAAGTTAGGCTTGATCTTCTTCGTGATGATGCCCACGGTGTCGTGCAGGAATTCGAGTTCCTTCACATTCACCTCGGTAAGGAAGATGGCCTTGACCTTCTCAATATGCTCCTTCACCTTATCGTCAACTACAGGTACAAGCACCTTGGCAAGCGGCTTGCGCACGTTGATACCCACCTTCTTTCTAAGTGCGAGAACCATAGACGATGCCTTCTGGGCGAATGCCATACTCTCCTCCAGCTCGCTGTCTATGAGGGACTCATCTGCCTTAGGCATAGCGGTATAGTGAACACCTATAGACTCCGGAGCGAGATCCGAATAGAGCTGATCCATAAAGAACGGAGCGATAGGAGCCGCGAGAAGAGCGATGCTCTTAAGCACTTCATAAAGAGTCTGGTATGAAGAAAGTTTGTCTTCGGTCATACCGCTGCCCCAGAGGCGCTTCTTGTTAAGACGTATATACCAGTTCGACAGATCGTCGCACACGAAATCCTGTATCAGACGGCCTGCGAGGGTGATGTCATAATCTTCATAAGCTGCCTCCACCTGCTTGCACAGCGTGTTCAGACGGCTTATTATCCATTTGTCGAACATTGGCCTGCGGTCATAAGGCACTGCAGGGGCAGATGGGTCGAACTTGTCGATATTGGCATAAAGGGCGAATACCGAATATGAGTTATAGAGCGTTCCGAAGAACTTTCTGCGAACTTCGTCCACGCCGGCCTCATCGAACTTAAGGTTATCCCAAGGCTGGGCGTTCGTGAGCATATACCAGCGAAGTGCATCTGCGCCGTAGGTATCAAGTGCCTGGAACGGATCCACGGCATTGCCGAGGCGCTTGGACATCTTCTCGCCCTTCTTATCGAGCACCAGTCCATTGGAAATCACGCGCTTAAATGCAGGAGTGCCGCTGACCATCGTATGAATGGCGTGAAGCGTGTAGAACCAGCCACGAGTCTGATCCACACCCTCTGCGATGAAGTCCGCCGTAGCGCCGAAATCCGGAGTATCGAAGCCTCTCAGACCTGTCTGAGCATACGGCATAGCGCCGCTGTCGAACCACACGTCGATAAGGTCGCTTTCGCGCTTCATCATCTTACCGCTGTCGCTGACCAGGTAGATCTCATCCACATAAGGACGGTGCAGGTCTATCCTGTCATAATTCTCCTTCGACATATCAGACGGATCGAAACCTTTGTCTGCCAATGGGTTCGAAGTCATAAAACCGGCCTTCACAGCCTTTTCGATCTCTGCGTAAAGTTCCTTGACGCTGCCGATGCACTTCTCTTCCCTGCCGTCTTCAGTGCGCCAGATAGGAAGAGGTGTTCCCCAGTATCTTGAACGTGACAGGTTCCAGTCCTGAATGTTCTCCAGCCATTTGCCGAAACGTCCCGTACCTGTAGCTTCCGGTTTCCAGACGATGTCCTCATTAAGTTCCATCATCTTCTCACGCACGGCCGTAGCCTTGATGAACCAGGAGTTAAGAGGATAATAAAGCACAGGCTTGTCCGTTCTCCAGCAGTGTGGATATGTATGCACGTGCTTTTCTATCTTGAATACCTTGCTTTCGGCCTTCAGCATCACGCAGATGTCTATATCGAGAGTCGGAGCGTCAGGTGCGAGCGAAGCGTCATAGGCGTTCTTCACATACCTTCCGGCCCATTCCTTATACAGATCTACGTTAACATTGGCCTTAACATAGTCGCTGTCAAGGTCTTCCAGACGGTAGAAACGTCCCTGAGGGTCCACCTGAGCCTGAGGCTCGCCGTTACGGTCGGTCACATAAAGTCCCGGCACGCCTGCGGCCTTGGCCACCTTGGCATCGTCGGCACCGAATGTAGGAGCGATATGTACTATACCGGTGGTGCCTTCCTCTATGGTCACGTAGTCACCGAGTATCACGCGGAAAGCGCCCTCACCCGGATTGAACCACGGAATGAGCTGCTCGTACTGCATACCTTCGAGTTCACGGCCCTTGAAAGTGCCTGGAAGAATCTCGTACGGGATCTTGTCGTTAAACCAGGATGACACCAGAGCCTGCGCCAGAATGTATGTGGCAGGCTGGCCTGTATATGGATTCGTGCTCTTTACACGAACGTAGTCTATGTTAGGATTGACACAAAGAGCGGTGTTGCTTGGAAGGGTCCACGGCGTGGTGGTCCAGGCTAGAAAATACTCATCCTCCTTACCTACTACCTTGAACTGTGCGCAGCAGGTCGTGTCCTTCACGTCCCTGTAGCATCCAGGCTGATTAAGCTCGTGGGAAGAAAGACCTGTACCGGCGGCAGGGCTGTACGGCTGGATGGACTTACCTTTATAGAGGTATCCCTTACCGTAAATGTCCTTCAGAAGATACCACAGGGTCTCTATATATCTGTTATCATAAGTGATATACGGATCGTCCATATCCACCCAATAGCCTATCCTCTCGGTGAGGTTACGCCACTGGGCGGTGTACTTCATAACTTCCTGACGGCAAGTCTTATTATAATCGGCGATACTGATTTTTCCACCGATATCTTCCTTCGTTATGCCAAGCTTTTTCTCCACTCCCAGCTCCACAGGAAGTCCGTGAGTATCCCATCCGGCACGGCGGCGCACCAGATATCCGCTCTGCGTCTTATACCTGCAGATAGCATCCTTAATACTGCGGGCCATCACGTGATGTATGCCCGGCATTCCGTTCGCACTCGGCGGACCTTCAAAGAAAATGAACGACGGCGCACCCTCCCTCAGTTTGAGGGATTTCTCGAATGCGCCCTCCTTTTTCCACTTCTCCAGGATGCGGTTACCCGTATCCACCAAATCCAGTCCTTTATACTCTTTGAATGTCATTTTTTTTGCCTAATTTTGAACTCGCAAATATAATGAATTAGAAAGCCAATTACAAATATGAACGTATTCGACCTGATCTTCCTGATTCTGTTCATCCCTGCCATAGTCAAGGGCATAAGCAAGGGTTTCATCGAGCAGATCATAGCCATAGCCTCGCTCTTCCTGAGCGCATTCCTGGCCTATCTGTTCGCGGACAATGTCGGAAACTGGCTTAACGCATACGTCGAAGGGGTGAGCAAGGAGGTGCTGTACGTCATCTCCTTCGTGGTGATAATCGTGGTGACGGTGCTGCTGCTTCGCCTGCTGGCCAAGCTCCTTTCGGGCCTTGTCAAGACCATCTCGCTGGGCTGGCTCAATTCCATACTTGGAGTTCTGTTCGCCCTGCTGAACACCGCCCTCATCCTGGGACTGCTTCTTATGGCATTCAATTCATTCAATACAAGCACTCTGCATATCGACACGTCCCTTCTGGACTCTTCATTGATATACAGGTGGATCTCCGGGATAACGGAGGCCCTTTTCCCTTTCATAGAAAACTTCTTTAATCAGATAAGCGATGTCGGAGCACAGATGTGTTAACATAATCCTGATCGAAACCTCCACCTCCCTCTGTTCAGTGGCACTCTGCCGCGACGGGGAGATATTGGCATACAGAGAAAGTACCACCCCCAAGGCTCAGGCCAGCCTTACAGCACCTTTCATAAAGGAAGTGCTTGAGGAATGTAATCTTAAAGTAACGGACTGCGACGGAGTGTGCGTCAGCTCGGGTCCGGGCTCCTACACCGGCCTGCGTGTCGGGGTATCCACCGCCAAGGGTCTCTGCTTCGGGGCAGGTCTGCCGCTGTACGCCATCAGCACGATGGACATTCTCGCCGAGATGGGCAAGGACCGCAAGTGTGACTACATAGTGCCTATGATAGACGCCCGCCGTATGGAAGTTTACGCATCCGTATTCAAAGACGGAGAGCAGATCAGCAAGACCGAACCCGTAGTGGTGGACGCCAAGAGCTTCAGCGAATACCTTCAGAAGGGAACGGTGCTCTTCATCGGAGACGGTGCCGAGAAATGCCGCGGCACGCTCACGAGTGCCAATGCCGACTTCCTGCAGTGCTACCCTACCGCCAAAGCGATGGGCCGCCTGGCCTACAAACTCTTCCAGGAGGACAAAAAAGAAAATGTGGCCTACTTCGAACCTTTCTACCTGAAAGATTTCGTAGCCACAATTTCCAAAAAGTCCCTGTTCTAAATCCTATTCGGCAGTTCCTTCGTGACCTCCGGAATAACTTGGCGAAACAGTGACGGTGCAGGTCGCAGTCTTGTCACCCGCCCTCGCGGTGATGGTAGCCGTGCCGACTTTCTTCGCTGTTACCACGCCATTAGCGACTGTGACGACACTGGCATCGGATGTCGACCAAGTCACGGTCTTGTCTGTCGCATCAGATGGATCGATAGATTCCGAAAATCTTGTTCTGCCGCAGAAAAAGGTTGCCAGAGACTGATGAATTAATTATATTTGCACTGCGTAAATATTCGCAACGCACTGCGTAAAATGTAAAATGATGTATAAAAGAGCTGAATATCAAATAATTAAAAGGCGTATCGAAGAACAGCGAAAGTTCATTCAAGTTGTGATTGGCGCCCGACAGATAGGAAAATCAACCGTAGTGAAGCAGGTCCTAAGAGATCTGAACTCTCCGTATCTGTTCTATTCAGCCGACAATGTGCCGGCATCAAACGCAACCTGGATTTCTGACTGCTGGGAGGCAGTCCGCAGCCTGAAAAGGAGCAAAGGATATGATAGCGTCATTCTCGTAATAGACGAAATCCAAAAAATTTACAATTGGAGCGAGGCAGTAAAAAAAGAATGGGATGACGATTCGTTCAATGACAGGGACATAAAGGTATTACTGCTTGGGAGCAGTCGTGTCCTGCTCGAAAAAGGCCTTTCCGAATCGCTTGCCGGACGCTTTGAAGAGATACGGATGAGCCATTGGAGCTATGCCGAAATGAGAGACTGTTTCGGATGGTCTCTTGAGCAATATATTTTTTATGGCGGATATCCGGGAGCTGCATCCCTGATAGATGATGAAGACCGTTTCCAACAGTATATTCAGTCGGCAATCATAGATGCGACGATAAACAAGGACATTCTGATGGACACGCCTATAGGAAAGCCGGCCCTCCTGCGTCAGACTTTTGAACTTGGAGCGGCCTATTCCGG
>CAVFXO010000013.1:0-13347 GCA_963626825.1 bacterium
CCTCCAACTATGATGTCACTGCCTATACGCTGACCTTCACCATAAAGCACAGCGATGACGCCAGCTTCGCCGAGACCATCAAGGTCGTCCAGTACCCGGCGCTGTATGTGGTCGCTAGTCTAAATTCGGACTGTTCAAATCCGAGCGCAAGCAACGGTTTGGAGGCAAACGGCAATCACAATAATCACGGATACGTCAAGATCAACGCAAATACGAGCACAAGCAATCAACAAACTTCTGCTTGGTATAGAGTTGCAAGCAATCCTGGGAACAAGGATCCATATATGTATGTAGTTACCGTAAGCTCTCTGCCATCGGGAAGTTCCTATATTATCGGAGACCCTAGAACAGAAACCATCTCCGTGCCAAATATAAATACCGGATATGGTGGGCCTCGACTTAGTTGGGCATCGGCTCCTGATATGAATGGAACTAATCGTCAGATCAAATACTACTATCCTACTGACGAAGACGGATCACGCGTGAATAATATGATAGCCCCATCCTTCAGAATCGCTTCATCTTATGGCGCAGTTGCCACTATTTCCTATGCGGATGCAAAGAAGCGATGCGCCGGCTATCAAGAGGATGGCTACCCGGCAGGCAGATGGAGAATCCCGACGAAAGCGGAAATAGAATATATGGCAATGTTGGCCGATGACGGGAAAATTCCTATTCTTCTGTCAATCGACTCATATTATTGGGCAAGCAACAAAACGGCTTATAGTCCTGAAGGGAATAATCATACAAGCAATTCCAACGTGCGTTGCGTCTATGACGAATGGTACTGGAAGGACAAGTGCACCAAGACAACATTTACCTGGGGAGACAAAGAGCGATGAGAAGAATACTTGACATATTGCTGACAGCGGCCGCACTGCTCGCGCTTGCGGGCTGCGGTGACAGGCTGCACACAGACACCGGCAGCAAGGAGGACAGGCCCGCGGGTCTGACATTTTCCGTGTCCGTACCTGAGGCCGGCGGCGCTATGGGTACGAAAAGTCTGTCCAGCGAAGCCCTAACCTCCCTCTGGGTACTCGTATTCGACGACCTTCTCTACCGACGAGAACACCGAATATCAGTTCCACGTGAACCTTCAGTCTTCCCTTACCAAGCGCATTCTGCACCTGGTGGCCAATTATGATTTCGACTCCAATCCCGTCAGCTACGGCACAGAATACTCCGTACTGAGAAGCCTTACCGTTTCCGGGAATCAGGATGCCTATTGGCAGAGAGTCGAGCTCAAGGACGGCATCAGATCCCAGGAGGAACTGGACGCGATGACTACAGCAGAACTCAACAAATACCATCTCGACAGCGGGCTTTCGAAGATTCCACTCGTACGCAACTTCGCCAGAGTACACGTGGAGTCCGCAGCGGCCAATTTCACTCTGGAAGGATATGCCTTATGGAATATTCCCGACAGAGGATGCGTGGCGCCCTGCGTAGCAAGTCAGAACACATTTGCAGTCTATGCGGCATCCGGGGCCACCGCCTCGCTTCCGAACAATCCGTGGGTAAGCCGTTCTTATAACGAACTCAAGTCCTCCTACGACGGCACGTCCACGGACGGTTTCCTGGGATATCTTCCTCAAGGCACGAAGATCATTCAGACCGACGCGTCCGCGCTCTCTTTCAGTAAAGACGACGAATACCTCTACGAGCGTCCCTATTCCGACGATATCAGCAACACGGCCATCATCGTAAAGGGAAAGTTCGGCACCAACGCCTCATCCTATTACAAAATAGACTTTGTGCAAACGGCAGATGCCGGAATGATGACCTACTATAACATCATCCGCAACTTCATCTACTCCGCCACCATCATCTCCTGCACGGCCAACGGATACGACACTCCGGCGGAAGCGGCGGCAGCACCTGCCTCGAACAACTTCGTGTCATCGGTCGTGACATCGTAGTTTTTTTCGTACCTTTACGCGACCAAAACTAACACCAGTATGTACACCGAAAAAGAAATAGAGAAAATCGCCGGGGAGTTCAAAGTCGATTCACCGGTCAGGAGCGTCGCGCCGCTGGGCTCAGGGCTGATCAACGACACCTTCAAAGTTACTACCGAGCATAAGCATTACGCCCTGCAGCGCATAAACAACGCCATTTTTCAGGACGTGGAACTGCTCCAGCATAACATAGAAGCCGTCACCGGACATATCAGGAAGAAACTCACCGAAAATGGCGAGACCGATATCGAGAGAAAAGTCCTCCGCTTCCTTCCTCTTAAAGACAGTGCCAAGACCTATTTTAAAGATTCGCAGGACAAATACTGGCGAATATCAGAATTTATAGAGGGCAGCCGTAACATAGACGAAGTGAACGAAGAATCTTCAGAACTCGCAGGTGCGGCATTCGGCCAATTCGAAGCTATGCTTACCGATATTCCGGACAAGCTCGGCGAGACCATACCGGACTTCCATAATATGCCGCTCCGCCTCCGCCAGCTTCGCGAAGCCGTGGCCGCCGATCCGAAAGGCAGAGTAAAGGAAGTTCGCGACCTTCTGGACCTGACTGAGACCTACGCAGAGAAGATGTGCAGTGCCGAGACTCTGCACGCCGAAGGAAAACTTCCGAAGCGCATCTGCCACTGCGATACGAAAGTGGGTAACGTCCTGTTCGACGCTGAAGGCAAAGTACTGTGTGTCATAGACTTGGACACCGTGATGCCGTCATTCGTATTCTCCGATTTCGGAGACTTTATGCGCACCGCCGCCAATCCTGTCCCGGAAGACAGTCCCGAATACGACAAGATCGACCTCAAGATGGACATCTTCAAAGCATTCACCAAAGGGTATCTTTCCACAGCCAATGCATTCCTTACCCCGCTCGAAAAGGAGATGCTTCCGTACGCAGTGGAACTCTTCGCCTATATGCAGGGCGTACGATTCCTGTGCGACTACATTAACGGCGACACCTACTACAAGATCCAATACCCAGAGCACAACCTGGTAAGGGCGCGCAACCAGTACACCCTCTTCCGCAGCGCTCTGAGCAAAGAATCCGAGATGCAGTCTTTCATACAGTCCCTCTAGGCTTTCCTGCGACTAAGCAATCTGTCTATAACGAACGCCAGCGTGCTGTACACCGCGAATTGGGCGACAAGTCCCATAATCTGAGGCCTTACCATCGAAAGGGTGCAGGCCGCGTTATTCACGTTATTGAACGCCTGAATCATAAAAGTGGATGGGAAGATGTAAGAAACGGCCTTCCAGAATGGAGGGAACGCACTTACAGGCCAAGCACAACCGCTTAGGAAGAAACACAGCGAAGACATAAAGAGCAGAACCACGAACACCGTCTCGCGATGGCGTACGAACCTGCTGAAAGTAAAGCTGAAAGCCACGCAAGTGCAGATAAACAGAAGTATCAGCAAGAGCAGCTCAAGCGTTTCTCCCCTCTGCGGCATACCGAAGATGGCAGGAACTATCATAAGTCCGTAAACGGCTATCCCCACATATACCAGAAGATAGGCGGCCGCTCTGCCAAGCAGAGACTCGCGGCAGATGGTTCCGCTTTCCACCAGGCTTCCGTTCATCACACTAAGTCCGTAGAACATAGTCTGCTGGACTACCAGAATGAGGGCAGCTGACAGGAAGAATATGAGGAAGGACATATTGGTATTGAAAGGGATCTGCTCTTCCGAAGGAATGGCATTGATCAGTTCCTTTATGTTTTCTTCGCTCATACCCTTGGCAGCATAACGGGTAGCCTCGATCTGACCCATCTCGTCTAGCATCACGTGATTTACCGCCATAGTCAGGTCCTTATAGTACAGGAAGCTGGACATATCCGCATAAGTGGATATGGTAGCCTGCTCCAGATTGGCCAGACGCTCGCTGTAATCCTGCGGGAACAGTATGATGCCGTGGACCTTGCGCTTCTGCATAAGATCTTTGGCCTCCTGCATCGAAGTACACTTATACGCTATCTCAGCTTCTCTGGTGGCATCTATCTTCTGGATAAAGCGTCTGCTTTCAGCGCTTTGACTCATATCCACCACTGCCACCGGCATATCGTCCACTGTTCCTCCGTGATAGATGATTCCATAGATAAGCGGATACAGGATACCGCCCAGAAGGAATATCACGAGCACGTAAGAATTGGAAAATATTCTTTTAAGTTCTTCTCTCATAACTCATAATTCTGATTAACGAAGGCCTTTTTCAGCCTTCCGCCTAGACAAATCGGGAGCACCCAGAACAGAAGCATAGCCGCCAGATACTGCCAGATGACTCCGAGCCCGGCCCCGAAAAAGGCCTCCTGCACATACGCCAGGAAGTAGAATCTCAGCGGGAACAGCGCGGACAGGCCACGGACGGCAGCCGGCATCGCCTCCACAGGGAACGTGAATCCCGACATCGTGAATGCCAGTATAGTGAACAGCGCGCCGAGGCTCATCGCATAGCGAAGGGTCGGAAGCAGGGACAGAAAGGTCACCGCCACGGCCACATTGGCCAATACGAACACGGCCATCACGAGCATCATATTCCATATACTGCCGACCAGCGGATATCCGCACAGGCCGTACATTATCAGATCCAAACCCAGGCCAAGCACCAGATAAAGCAGCGTATAAGGGATGAGCTTACCCAGAAGGGCCGCACTCATCGAGCCTCCGGCCGTCCGCATCAGCTCCTTCGAAGTTCCATACCTCAGTTCGGAACCGAGCGCGTAGATGATCACGAATATTATGCTGAGCGCCAGCAGTCCCGGCAGGATGGTGCTGTTAAGATAGACGCCGTAATTGGTCGCGGCGTTGCCCACTCTGTGCTCATCTATCACCAGAGGCTGTATGAGGCCCATTATCGCTCCGTCCGAATAACCCTTGGCACGTAGGACCTCCCTCTGGACGGCGCCTCCGGTGAGAGTCACCATTGTGAGAATATCCTTGTAACTGAGGGCGCCGCCTATAAGATAGAGGGAGTTGATATAATAGGTGAATACCGGTCTGCGGTTCGCGCTTACATCTTCGCTCATCCCTCGGGGAATGACGCAGAGCGAAGTGACCTCTCCTGTCTGCATCGCGTCTCTGCCGGAGGTAAAGTCCTCGAAGCGGACCACCCGGCCAAGCTGAGTCGCGTCAAGCTGACTGCAGAAGTTGCGGGACAAAGAGGAGTTGTCCAGATCCACCACTCCTATCGGAAGGTCTTCAGGAAGACCCGCGCTGAAGAAAGTCAGATAGAACAGGCAGCAGGCTGCCATCACTCCGACTGAACCCAGAAGATATATCGGATTGCGGCGTATGCGTTCAAACTCACGCCGCATCACGTTCAGAATTCGTTTCATTTTACGATAATGGCTGTCATTCCAGGACGAAGACCTTCAACCTGAGCTGCAGGCACTGCCCTTACTTCAAATGTCTTGGCATCATATCCGCCGGTCTCTGAAGTTGCACGCCAGGTGGCGTATGACTCTCTGGCCGCGATGTAATTAACCTTGGCCTTCACCTTCTTGTCACCGAGAGCCGGGATGCTAAGGGTAAGTTCGTCTCCGTTCTTAAGGCTGTTAAGTTTATCTTCTCTGATATTGAATGTAAACCACATATCTGAAAGATCCGTCACCGTCATTATAGGAGAGCCTGTGCCCACAAGTTCGCCCACGTGAGGATAGCGTGCGGAGATGATGCCGTCGGCAGGGGCGGTAAGCTTAAGCTCAGACAGGTATGATTCCACCTCCATCACGGCTCCGTTTGCCTGGTCCACAAGAGCCATTGCAGCCTGCTTATCCTCGTCACGGGCACCTTTCACTGCCATATCATACTGAGATTTGGCTGCAGCGGTGGTAGCGACAGCTGCGTTGTACTGAGCGGTAGCTTCATCGAATTTCTGCTCGCTGATGACCTTCTGGTCGTGAAGGCGCGTGGCACGGTCGAGAGTCTTCTTCGCGATATCCTCGCCTACCGTAGCCTTCTGCCAAAGTTCATAAGCTCCTGCAATCTCTTCCTGACGGGCACCTGCATTGGCCTTGTTGCGCTGAGCGGAAGCTGCGGCATAGGCACCTCTTGCCTGTGCCAATTTAGCCCTTACCTCAGGAGAGTCTATGTCCACGAGAGCGTCGCCCTTGTGAACCATATCACCTTCCTGTGCGTAAAACGCTTCGATACGTCCCGGAACCTTGCCGGACACGCGGTACTCCGTGGCTTCCGCCTCGCCCTGAATAACCTCCGGAGCAGGTTTTGAACAAACTATTCCTACGACAGCCACAGCTGCGATAAGTGCCACCAGCACTATGATTCCAATCAAAAGATTGCCTTTTTTCTGAGTCTTTTCCATATCTTTAATTTTTTTATTGTCAAGTTATTATAATCTTCCTTCAGCCTTGGCGAGGTTGACGCTGCACATCTGCAGCTCCACGCCGGTTTCTATCACTTCCGAACTGGCCTGCAGCCAGGCGGTCTGCGCCTGAAGGACCACATTCGAGGCTATCATTCCTTCGCTCCAGCCGGCCATCGCTACACGAAGGTTCTCTTCGGCATTGGCCAAGTTGCTCTGCGAGGTGGTGAGTTTCTCGAGCGCCTCGTCGTACTGCTGGCGAAGCTGAGATACCTGAAGCGAGATCATCTGCTTGGCGTCGTTCAGTTTGAGTTCCGTAAGCGTAGCTTCAGCCTTGGCCTTGCGGGTCTTGTTATAGGCCTCGCCGCCGTGGAAGATAGGCACTGACACCACTACTCCGGCGGTGAAGAAATCTCCGAAGTTCTTCTGATATCCGTTCAGGAAATTAGGGTTGGTGATGACATAATTGGCAGTGAGAGCGACTGTCGGAAGCATATCGGCACGGGCGATATCCACCTTGCGGGCGTAGATGTCCTGCGCGAGCGTAAGGCTCTTTATCTCCGGACGGGCGTCATAGATCTGCTCGTAGCTAAGCGTGTCCGGAAGTTCCGGCTCGGGGATGTACTCGACATTCTCGTCGGCCAATTCGATCTCGCTGTCCAACGGAAGTCCGATCTCCTTACAGAGCAACATCTTAGCGAGCGCAAGTCCATTGATGGCCTTGGTGCGCATCATATCGGCTTCATTGGCCTTCACCTTAATGGTCAGCGCATCTGACTGAGTGGCATAACCTTCGGCGATGAGCGCATCGGTATCCTTTTCCATCTGGTGCAAAAGATCGGCATAGCCCTCGGCGAGTCTCTTCTTACCGGCGATGGACACTATCTGCCAATACGCCTGTTCGATATCGACCATCAGCTGCGAATGCTCCTGATCGTACTGAGTCTGAGCCAATTGCTGTGCGTCTGCCGCCATCTTGTTCGCTGCGATTATCTTACCTCCCATAAAGACAGGCTGCTGCACAGAGACTATACCGGCAGTGACATTATGAACGTCCAGACAGAGCGCGTCGTTCACCTGGCTGCCTATGGCATTGATAGGTGTGGCGATGTCCATTCCCTTCGCATAGCTGACAAGCTTCTGGAGGGCCGGATCGGAGATCACCTTGGCGAAGATGTCTGGATCGGAAAGGATGGCTGTCATCTTGTCGGTGAGTTCCGTCTGAAGAGCGGTCCCGGCATTGGTGAGCTGCTGCGAGGTCTCGTCGCTTATCAGCTTGATGTCCTCGGTGTTGTACATATAGGTACCGGTCGCCGTGATCTTCGGGAAGAAATTGGCCGCAGCTATCTTGCGGTCGTAGTCGGCGATCTTTACCTTCTGCTCTGCCGTCTTGAGGGAGTTGCTGTTGTCGACGGCCATTTGCTTGCATTCGTCAAGAGTCAGCACCTGCTGGGCGTTTGCCTGAAGCGCGATGACTGGCAATGTGGCGAGAAGTACGATGATGTTCTTTTTCATATCTTTTACCTTTTGAATTTTCTGAATCACGGCCCGTCCTATTCTCAAATTCTTTACCAAATGAAGCGAATATGTATAACAAAATGGGGAGTATTATTTACATTTAGTCAAAAAAAGCGACTTTTTAATATTTTTTGCGTATTATTGTAAACACAAAAACAAACAGAAAGATGCAAGAATATAGAGAAGTAAACATCCGACAGCTGCGAGAGCATTTCCCGTCAGCGTTGGTCTGTGACGATTTGTCAGAAGACCTGTTTATAGCTGATCTACAGTATGAATCTGATATGGATTTCATAAAATACCCATGCAGATTTAATGGGTTTCTGGCATTTTTTTGCCACCAGGGACATTTTGACGTGGAGATCAATCTGCGCACTTTCCAGGTACAGGAAGGATCGCTTCTCATCTACGCCCCAGGGAACATCGTGCGTGTCTCGAGCATAGACAAAAAGGAAAAAAAGAACGTGAAGTTCCTGGTAATCGCCGTGTCTACCAATCTTATGCGTCAGACGCACTTTGACTTCAACAAGCTCTACGACGAAAGTCTGCGTCTTCTGGAAAACCCTTGCGTAGTCATCAACGAAGAAGAGAGGGAAGTATGCAGAAAGTACTGCGATCTTATAATGAGCATCTCGGCATCACAGGTACCGAACACCCGCGACGCCGTAGCCACACTTATATCGTCCACATTCTATATGATGGGAGCCTTGTGGGCTGACAAATTGTCGTCAGCCAGAAAAAAGGGTGAAGACGGATCCGTTCGTTCTAAGGCAGTATTCGAAGATTTCCTGGCGCTGGTTAGAGACAACCACAACAAGGAACGGAACCTGTCCTTCTACGCGGACAAGCTGTACCTCACGCCGAAGTACCTGTCGAAACTGATCAAATCCATCAGCGGCAAGTCCGCGCACGAATGGATAGACTCCTTCGTGATCTCGGAGGCGATGAATATGCTCAAATATTCGGATATGAGCATCAAATCTATAGTGTGGGAGCTGAACTTCCCGAACCAGACCACCTTCTACCGCTTCTTCAAGGCCAATACCGGAATGACCCCGTCGGAATACCGCAAGCGGTAAGGCTTCGGTTATCTGATCTTCAGCACCGGAGCGATGTCGTTGAGCTTCTGCTCCGGAAGAATTATGTGGAGTCCGTCGGACTTCTGGCTGAATTTCACCTTTCCGTAACCAAGAAGCTCCACACTCCTGACTTTCCTGAAGTTGGCTTTAGTGAGCGACTTCACTATCAGATGGCGGCTCTCCGGCCAGCCCAGTGCGGTGGCGTAGAGGACTTTGCCCTTTTGCACGAAGCGTATCTCATCGGCACCGGCTTTCGCGTAGCTGTCTTCGTTAAACCCTTGAGCGGTGATTGCGATGACGGATTCTGCTACCGGACCCTCGCCGAAGATTTTCCACGGATGTGTATCGTAGATGCTCTCGCTGTTGATTTTCATCCACGCACCGAACTCGTCGAGTATGGCTTTCTCTTTCTCATCGAAAGTACCGTCTCCGCGCAGAGGTACATTGAGAAGCATATTGCCGTTCTTGCTCACGATATCCACCAGAAGCTTCACGATGAATGATGCGGACTTGTAGCTTCCGCTCTCATAAATGGCAGTGTTATAGTGCCAGCCGCCGAGGCAGGTGCAGCTCTGCCAAGGGTCAGAGATAATTTCGTTCGGAGCACCTTTCTCTACATCCCAGACGAGGGCCTTGCGGTCTTCCTCACTGAGGATTTTACCGAACATAACCGCTTCGTTCTTGCCGTCGTGGGTCGCCATGCTGTGGTTATAGAAGTGAGCTGCGATCTTCAACCCTGCATCGCTTATGCCGTTGAAAGGCATAATGGTATCGTCAAAGTAGAGCAGATCAGGGTTGTAGCGGTTGATGACATCGAGGGTGCGGTCGTAGAAATTGGTCACGAACTCCACGCTCGGCATCGCAGCCCCGTTATCCCAGGCCCACTGTCTGTGAATCATATAGTCGGCCCAGCTGCCTTCGCTGAGCGGATGGGTTTGGCAGTAGAGCTTTTGAGGGTCAAGGCCTTCCCACCATTTGCCTTTGCCGTCCTCTTTTGTGAGCCTTCCGTCGTACACCTCGCCCATTCTGTCGCCGTTGCGGTCATACCTTACTGTCGGTTCGTACCAGGTCCATGCGTGGTCGGCGTGCAGGCTGACACCGAACTTGAGACCGTATTTGCGTGCAGCCTTGGCCCAGCCGTCGAGTATGTCCTTCTTTGGACCTATGTTGACAGAGTTCCACTCCTGATACTGGCTGTCCCAGAGGTCGAAGTTGTCGTGGTGGTTACCGAGCGCGAAGAAATATTGTGCTCCAAGACTCTTGTAGTATGCCACCAATGAATCCGGGTTCCATTTCTCGGCCTTGAAAAGCGGCAATACATCCTTGAACCCGAAATCGGCCTGATGTCCGTAGTGTTCACGATGAAAGCTCCATGCTGGGAGGCCTTCTATATACATTTGGCGGGCCATCCAGTCACCGCTGCCTTCCACGCACTGCGGACCCCAGTGAGCCCAGATGCCGAACTTGGCGTTGCGGAACCATTCAGGCACCTGATAATTCGCCTTGAGGGATTCCCAAGTCGGAGCGAACTCGCCCGTCATCATTTTTTCGTGTTCCCCGGAAACGGGAATCTGATATTCCTGAGCCTGAAGCGCTGCAGAGCAAAGCAGAGCCGAGACAATAGCTAGTCCGATGATTTTTTTCATGCCAAATAGATAGTTGAACCCGATTACAAAGATACAAAAAAAGATGACTGCACGCAATCAATTGTCAAGTCCCCAGCTCTTGTTCGGAGCAGGTCCCATAAAGAGCTCAAGGGTGCCTCCGGCAGCTATATCACCATAGTCTATCCAGCACTTGTCATACTCCTCTCCGTTAAGCAGAGCCCTTTGTATATAAACATTTTCAGCGGAGTTGTCATGCGCCACTACAGAGAAAGACTCTCCTGCCGCATAATCCGGATCAAGTCGGAAAGTAACCTTACTGAATACCGGGCTGGTAATCTCAAGCCTGGTTTCGCCGGGACAGGCAGGATGAATCCCGCAGGAAGCGAGGATATACCACGCGGACATCTGTCCGGCATCTTCATTCCCCACAAGGCCTTCCACCTTGTTCCTGTATGCATTCCTGCATATGTAACGCGTCCACTTCTGAGTATTCCACGGCGTGTCCAGACGATTGAAGATGAACGGAACAAGATGCACCGGCTCATTTGCATGGTTGTAGTAGGAGTTCCACATCATATCTTCAGGAGTCTTTTCGAAGAAATCAGCGAGGTCGGCCAGAACGGCATCACGTCCACCCATCAGTTCAACCATTCCGTCGATATCGTGAGGAACGAACCATCCCTGCTGGTACGGATTGGACTCCGTGCTGCCGAATCCATCCTTCAGGCGTCCCTCCTTTGGCCATTCCATCCAGGAGCCGTCCTCGTTGCGAGGACAGAACCAATTGACATCCTCGCGGAAAGTGTTACGATATGCCTGACCCTTCTGACGATAGAGCGCCGCCTCCTCCGGTTTTCCCAACGCTGTTGCAAGCTGCGAAACGCACCAGTCAAAATAAGCATATTCAAGAGTGCAGGAGATTCCGAAATCTCCGGAGGTATAGCCACGTGGGCCATTACCTGTCATATAAGAGGAGTTCTTGCAATACTCATAGGCTTTCTCCACATCAAAGGTGCGGATACCTTTCATATAGGCATCAGCCACCACAGAAAGCGCCGGATTGCCAAACATGCACCCCGAGTAGGAATTCAGCAACTCCCAGCGCGCGAAATAGAAGCGCTTGCTCTGTTCTGCGAGTGTTACAAGGGAATTAATCATATCGCTCACGAGCCGAGGATTGACAATGGTCATAAGCGGGAACTGGCTGCGGAACACATCCCATCCGCTGAAGACGGTACGCTTGGTGAAAGATCCGCCGGAAGAATGGGGAAGATAGTCTCCGCCGATATATCGACCATCCACATCCGCGTAGATGCGAGGATCGATAAACGAATGGTACATTGAAGTATAAAAGACCGTTTTCTCTTCTTCGGTTCCGCCTTCTACAGCTATCTTTCCAAGTTCGCCGTTCCAGACATCACGGGCTTCCGCCCTGACATCATCAAACGATTTGCCGTCCATTTCAGCCATATAATTGGCATAAGCTCCCTGAGCATCCACAAACGAGATACCCACTTTAAGTTCCACCTGTTCACCGGCTTTTGTACTGAAATCGTTAAAAAAGCCTATATGCTTACCATCCATAGACTTAGCGCCTTTGACAATGACAGCTTCAGATACCCTCTGAAGGTATTCGGGCGTAACGACATCATTATTTTTGCGAGCCTGGCCGTCAGGAATATCCGCGCTATAAAAACCGGCATTCTTCAGCGGTTTGGTACTATATCCATAAAAATGCAATGTATATCTTACCTTTCCTCCGCCGTTACCCCATCCGCCACCGAGTGGCGTACACATCATCCATCCCCGGAACGTATGATCATCCAATATCTCTATATGCTGATAGTCCGATGACCCGGCAACTCTTCGGGCAAGGTCAACCTGGATGCGTGACTCTTTGTTCTTGGGATAAGTAAAACGAAGAATTCCGCAATGAGCGGTGGCTGATGTTTCTACACGGATTCCGTAATCAGTCAAGTCGCAACTGTAGTAACCGGCCTGTGCAATTTCCGTATTCTTGTTAAATGTCGAGCGATAACCCTTCACGCTGCCATCTTCCTTTCCTGCCACGGTCTGAAGTTTACCGGTTGTCGGCATAATAAGGAAATTGCCCAATTCTCCGTACCAGCCCACGCCGCTCATCTGGGTGAGAGCGAACCCCTCTATGGTCTTGTGCTCATAACTGTATCCGGAACCGTTGTCGAGGCCGGTTATCGTCTGCGGGCTTACCTGAACCATACCAAACGGTGTCGTGGCACCAGGGAAGGTTTTCCCAAGGCCATGGTAAATACCGGCAGCGGCTGAACTTGAACTGGCTCCTATGAAAGGATTGACATAATCCGCAGGAGTCTTATTTCCGTCCCCGGCCCAAAGAATTTGAGGAAGCAGAAGGGTCAAGAATAATGTTCTCTTAATGACTGTTTTCATCTGTAGTTTGAAATGTAATTCAGGACACGGTGGACAGGTAAGTGAGTGAACACTTGATGTCTATTCGCGAAGGTAGTTATTTTTCTTTATTTCGTTTCATTTTTCGTTCGTCCCTTTGATTCGGTATGATATTCCGTCCAGGTCAATGATGTATGACCTTCCCACGTTTGGGGGATTGAGGGGGAATCGGCCACACTCGGAGAAATAAAGAATCCTGAAATTTTTGGTACTTTGTGTTGCAAGGTATTGAAAAATATTTATATCTTTGCAGCGTCAAATATTTTGAGAATTGAAGAAAGAGATGAATATGAATTTTAGTGCAAGTGAAAACTGTGAAATGACGGAGAACACCAAAGCAACAGAAACAAGTAAAAAATCTATTGATACTGAAATGAAAAAAGTGATTGAAACCTGTGTGGGAAACAGGAACTT
>CAVFXO010000014.1:0-27260 GCA_963626825.1 bacterium
GGGTAAGGCATCGATAGCGATTCTGCCCTGACTGGTAAATATCGGCACCGCCGCCGGAATGAACAGTCTCCGGATAAAAAAGGCATCGCCGCCGGAATGTGCGGTCTCCGGATAAAAAAGGCACCGCCGCCGGAATGTGCGGTCTCCGGATAAAAAAGGCACCGCCGCCGGAATGTGCGGTCTCCGGATAAAAAAGGCACCGCCGCCGGAATGTGCGGTCTCCGGATAAAAAAGGCACCGCCGCCGGAATGTGCGGTCTCCGGATAAAAAAGGCACCGCCGCCGGAATGTGCGGTCTCCGGCGGCTAAAGATCACGCGCTGCGGGGGGCTCGATGGAGCGGCCCTCCTCGCGCCTGACTTTTGCCGATTTTATCGTCCCAAATGTCTATTAGAGAAAAATAGGCCGAAACCCCACCACTTCAAATGCGCATGTGAAATAAGTATTGATATTGTATAGCAGGTTTTGTGTACATTACCCTTTATGCGTGAATAAAGTTCTTCCCGTCCATAAAACACCCCCGAAATATGGACGGGAGTTCAATATTGATGTCCCGTCCACGAAAAGGGCCATTTTTATGGACGGCAGCAACAGATTTTTCGTCTCATCCATGAAAAAGGCCTTCTGCGTGGACGGCAGCATCTTACGTCAGGCAGGGCAGAGGCTTTTCGGAGCGTTTGCCCGTACTGGGTCGCGAAGCGACAGCGCAGAAAAGACTCTGCCCTGGCTGATAGACGTGCGTTGCGATGGGACATAGACTGGGCACGACGTGGTGGTGACGGAACAAAGACCGAACACTGGCAGGACATAAACGGCACTGCGACCAGACACGGACAGGACACAAGCTACACACAGGCTGCACACAGAACAGAACACCGACGGGACTCCGCCAGCGCAGGCGCCGGAGAAATAAATTACGGTATATTCGCGGAAAATGAGTATATTTGGGGCTTATGGACAAATCAGCGGCCAAAAGCAGAATAGACTATCTCAGACAGACTCTTTGGGAGAACAGCAGGCGGTATTATGTAGACAATGCCCCGGTGATCTCCGATATGGAGTTCGATATGCTGATGCATGAGCTCGAGGCCCTAGAGAAGGATTGGCCCGAATTCTATGACCCGAACTCCCCTACGCAGAAAGTAGGCTCGGACATAGAGGAAGGCGCAGCTGCGGGAGGATTCAAGCAGAGGCCGCACCGCTATCCGATGCTCTCATTGGCGAACACCTACTCGCGCGAAGAGATAATGGAATTCGCCGCCAGAGCCGAAAAACTACTTGAAGGTAAGACCTTTACCTACTGTTGCGAGCTCAAATTCGACGGCACCGCCATCTGCCTAAGCTATTCACGCGGACGACTCACCAGAGCCCTCACACGAGGCGACGGAAAGCTGGGAGACGACGTCACGGCCAATGCCAGGCACATCTCCAACATCCCTCACATCCTCCGCGGAGACTATCCGGACGAATTCGAGATAAGAGGCGAAGTCCTGATGCCTTACAAGTCCTTCGATTCACTGAACGAAGAACGCGAACGTAACGAAGACGCGCCATTTGCCAATCCGCGCAACGCCGCATCCGGCTCACTTAAGTTGCTGGACCCTAACGAAGTAGGAAGACGCGGACTCTATTGTACCCTTTACCATATCCCTGCGCAGAGCATCCCTGACGATCTCGCACAGACACATTCGCAGCTCCTGGATATGGCGCACAGTTGGGGACTTCCCATCTCGGAGCATAAGAAAATCTGTAAGAACATAGACGAGATCATCGCCTACATAGACTATTGGGACACAGAGAGAAAGTCTCTCCCCTACGCCACCGACGGCATAGTCATAAAGATAAACGAACTCGAATATCAGCGCGAACTTGGCTATACGGCCAAATCTCCACGCTGGGCGGTAGCCTTCAAATTCAAAGCCGAGCAGGCCTGCACGGAGGTGCTGAGCATTGACTATCAGGTAGGAAGAACCGGCGCCGTCACACCTGTAGCGAACCTCTCGCCTGTACAATTGGCAGGTACGGTGGTAAAACGCGCCACACTTAACAATGCCGACCAGATGTCCCTTATGGACATACGCGTGGGCGACAGCGTCTATGTGGAAAAAGGCGGCGAGATAATCCCTAAGATCACCGGCGTGGAACTGTCCCTTCGTCCTCAGAACTGCCCTCCTACGGTATTCCCTACGGAATGTCCGGACTGCCATACCCCGCTGGTCAGAATCGACGGCGAGGCCAAATGGTTCTGCCCTAATAACGTAGGCTGCCCTATGCAGATAAAGGGACGCCTGCTGCATTTCACATCCAGAAAAGCGATGGACATATTGGCCGGAGACGCCACCATAGACCAGCTTTACACGCTTGGCCTGGTCAAGACCCCGGCAGACCTCTATGACCTGAAGGCCACAGACCTGATGATGCTGGAAGGATGGAAAGAGCGTTCGGCGCTGAGGTTCCTGGATTCCGTCAGAGAGTCTAAGAAAGTGCCGTTCGAAAGAGTGCTTTTCGCCCTGGGTATCAGATATGTAGGTGAACAGACCGCGAAAGAGGTAGCACGGCATTTCGGCACTATGGATGAGCTGTTGAAAGCCAGCCGCGAAGACATAAGCCAGATAAAAGACGTGGGAGATGTCATCGCAGACAGCATAGAAGAATTCATCCATAACCCTAAGCAGCTGGACCAGATCGAGAGGCTCCGCGCCCACGGACTTCAGTTCGCCGTGGCCGAGGAAAACACCGCCGGCACTTCAGATGCGCTGAAGGGTAAGACCATTGTGATATCCGGTAATTTCTCCATAAGCCGTGACGATATGAAAGCGCTTATAGAGAAGAACGGAGGCAAGAACTCCTCTTCTGTCAGTTCGAAGACCAGCTTCCTTCTGGCAGGAACCAAACCGGGGCCCGAGAAATTGAAAAAGTGCGAGGAATTGCACATACCTATAATCGACGAGACCGCCTTCAGGGCTATGTTGCCGGCTCAGGACGATGAGCAGGAAGGCGAAATCATATCAGAACTCAGCCTGTTTTAGTAGTGTATGAAAAGTACTGAATTTGACGAGAACGATTACAAACTTATAGCGGAAGACTACGCCAGCCTTAAGGAATTGGCACAGAAGCGATGCGCGAACGATGAGGAGCTCGCGGTGGTGCAGAAGGCTTTCGACTTTGCCAATGAAGCGCACAAGAACGTGCGCCGCCGTTCCGGCGAGCCTTACATCCTGCACCCGATAGAGGTCGCGAAGATAGTGGTCAGGGACATTGGCCTGGGATACAAGTCCATAACCGCGGCGCTGCTCCACGATGTGGTGGAAGACACCGAGTACACTACGGAGGACATCCGTTCGCTGTTCGGGGACAAGGTCGCTTCGCTGGTAGATGGTCTTACGAAGATTAAGACCGTGCTCGATAACGAGGACCGCACGAAGAACACTTCCATCAATACTCCGAGTCTGCAGGCCGAGAACTTCAAGAGGATTCTGCTCACGCTCAACGACGACGTGCGCGTGGTGCTTATTAAATTGGCAGACAGACTGCATAACTGCAGGACCATAGAATATATGCCGGAGCACAAGAGGGAAAAGATTCTCTCTGAGACGATGTATCTCTTTATCCCTCTGGCACATAGGCTGGGACTTTACAGCATCAAGACCGAGATGGAGAACATCTGGCTCAAATACAAGGAACCGGATGAATACAAAAGCATTACGGAGAAGACCTCGCAGGCTCTGCAGGAAAAGGCCGGCGTCATAGAGGAGTTCATTAAGCCCATCAGCGACGCACTCACCGAAGACGGATACGAATTCGAGATCAAAAAGCGCATCAAGACCCCGTACTCCATCTGGCGTAAGATGAACACAAAGCACGTCACCTTCGAGCAGATATTCGATCTCTACGCCATCAGGATCATCTTCACTCCGAAGACCGACGATCCGGTTAAGGAGAGAAAGCAGTGCTACGACATATATGCCACGGTGACAAGTCTTTACCGCTATCAGCAGGACAGACTTCGCGACTGGATCAAGCAGCCGAAAAGCAATGGCTACGAGGCCCTGCACTGCACTCTGATGAGCAAGGGCGGCGTATGGGTCGAGGTACAGATACGCTCGAAGCGAATGGACGACATCGCCGAGAAGGGAATCGCGGCGCACTGGGCCTACAAGAAGGACGGCTACATCTCAGAGAACGACAGCGTGATGGACAAATGGCTGGACAAGGTGCAGGAAATCATCAAAAGCCCAGACGTCAGCACGCTTGAACTTCTGGACATCATACACCAGGACCTCCTGTCCACCGACATCGTGGTATTCACTCCGAGAGGAAACCAGAAAAGCGTGCCGAAAGGCTCCACGGCCCTGGATTTCGCCTACCTGTCCGACACGCAGATGGGCCACCACGCCATAGCTGCCAAGATCAATATGAAGCTGTGCAACCTCTCGCAGGTCCTCAAGCCTGGCGACCAGGTCGAGATCATCACCGCCGAGAATGCCAAGCCGCACCTCGACTGGCTGGAGTTCCTCAAGACCCAGGATGCCAAAAGGCGCGTGATGGAATACATACGCGAGAACAACCCGGAGGACGTGGAAAAGGCTGAAACTCTGGTCAATGCACTCAACAACAACACCGTCAACAAACCGGCCGAGCGCATCATAATCATCGGCGACACCCACTACATAGCCGCTCCGTGCTGCAACCCTATCCCGGGCGACCCGATAATCGGAATCAAATGCCCGGACGGCACCATCATCGTACACAAGAAAAGCTGCCACTGTCTGGAAAGCCTCGGAAGCACCCAGGGCGACAAGCTGGTGGCGGTCAACTGGGACGGCAAATTCGGCCAGTTCGACTTCCCCGTAAAGATCAATCTCAAGGGCCTCGACCGGGTAGGCCTGCTCAATGACGTCACCTCGCTCATATCCCTGTCGCTTGGCATAAACATGCGCAAGCTCTCCATCGACACGGACAGAGGCATATTCGAAGGCACCATCGAGCTTCTGGTCAAGGACCGCAGAACCATAGAAGATCTGATAGAAAAGATCAGCAAGATTAAAGGGATACAGAGCGTATCCAGACTTGAACTGTAATGAACAAAAGGCTAAGCGACATACTTTTACCACTGGGAGCGGCCGCAGCGTGCATAATGCCGACGTTCTTTATGCATTCCTGTGCCAATACCACCCAGTCCCCTACGGGCGGTGACAAGGACACCATCCCCCCTGCCCTTTACTGGACCAGTCCGGCTCCGGGCGCCACTCAGGTGGATACCCACAAGACCAGACTCACCTTCGGATTCGACGAATACGTGACCATCAAGAACCAGCAGAACATCTTCCTCTCCCCTCCCCAGAAGAAGGCTCCGAAGGCCAAGGTGAAGGGCAAGGGCATCGTGGTCACATTCGATGAGCCGCTGCAGAAGGGAATCACCTACACGCTGAATTTCACCGACGCCCTCGCGGACAACAACGAAGGGAATATGTTCCCGGGCTTCACCTACGTGTTCTCCACCGGTGACAGGATAGACTCTATGCTCGTCACGGGCACGGTGCAGGACTGCAACACCCTGATGCCTGTCAAAGGCGCCACAGTGATGCTCTACAAGGATCAGAGCGACTCCGCCATCTTCAAGACCAGACCTTTCGCCGCCACCAAGACCGACGACTGGGGCTATTTCTGCATACCATACATCCCTGACACGCTCTACAGGCTCTACGCCATCAAGGACGAGAACAACGACAACCTCTACCAGATGGAGACCGAGCAGGTCGGATTCATCGACTCGCTCATCCGTCCCATGATGAAAGTAAGCGACACCCTGAAGGAGATGCAGAAATACGATATGAAAGACACCCTGGAATGCCGTGCCCGCCGCAGCGAATACAACATCCGTCTCTTCAAGGAGGAAAGCACGAAGCAGAAGCTGATGAACAAGGGCCGCAGCGCCGACAGGCGTATGTACGTGACCTTCTCTGCCAAGGACGCCTGGATAGACTCGCTGTGGGTCAAGGGCTATAAGGCAGATCGTCTCATAACCCAGTTCAACCTCCGCCAGGACAGTCTGGAGATCTGGATCAACGACCGCAGACCCGTAAGGGACACCCTCCAGTTGTATGTGAATTACCGCAAGACCAACGACTCCACACTCGTGATGGAGCCTTCGCTGGAGCACTACCCTATGTTCGTCGAGAACGCTCTTCCCAAGAAGAAGGGCCGCGCCGCCAGGATGAACCTCAAGCACGAGGACACCATCTGCGTGTACAAGCTGACCGCAGAAGCGGAAAAGGTGGAGCAGGACGGATTCATTCTGGAATTCGACTACCCTCTCATCAACGCCGATTTCGATTCGCTCAAATTCACCTACATAAACCCGAAGCAGAAGACTCTTACAGGAACATATACCGTGGAGCAGGATACGCTCAATCTGCGCAGATACACCATCAAGCCTAAGGAGAAGATGCTTCCGGGCTATGAATACCACCTCAAGGTGCCTCACAGAGTCTTCCGCGACATCAACGGATTCTACAGCGACAGCACCGAGGTGAAGGTATCCCTTCCTAAGGACGACCAGCTGAGCACCATCCTCCTGAAGATGGAAGGTGTGGAAGGAAAGCTTATAGTGGACCTGCTTAACGAGAAGAGAGATAAAACTATACGCTCCTACATCATTGACCGGGACACCGAACTGTCCTTCCCTTATCTGAAAGAAGGCAAATACAGCGTCAGGGTTACGTTCGACTATAACCGGAACTCTATGGTGGACACCGGCGACCTTCTGCTGAAGCGTCAGCCGGAAAAGGTGGCGTTCTTCAAGGTAAGCGACACGGAGGAATTCCTGGTGCTGCCTGCCGCCACTGAACTCACCCAGATAATAACCGTCAAAGATCTCAAGTAAATGATGAAAAAGCTTATTCTGACATTTGCCTGCATCTTTGGCGCTGTCAGCGCATTCGGTCAGCAGACTTTGGAGCGCATAGAACCCTCAGACACGACTTTCTCCACTGCCGGGGTGGACAGTACGGTTCTCTCCCGCAGGCACAATCCGGGGCTGCAGGTCAGCCAGGAACCGGAACAGAAGACGATCGAAGTCATTCAGGACACGCTGATTACAGATTGGCCGGACGAATATCTGGACACCGTGCAGGTGAGCTTCTCCACGAAGCTGAATGACTATTCGATGATAGGATTCAACTACGGCGTGACACTGACCGGAATGCAGTTCAGCCCGAGCCACAGCCAGAGCAGAGACCTCGCCCTCGGCCACTATTCGCTCACGTTCACGCATTACGAGAAGATGTTCAACTACCTCCCGTATTTCGGGTGGACAATTGGCCTGGAATACGGTCACGAAGGCTATCACTTCAAGGAAAACAAGGAGACCGGCGAGACCTACGAGTACCCCGTGGAGAGGAGCCGTGCGATGAAGATGGACGTGGTGGAAGTGCCATTTATGATGCAGGTTCACCGCGACGGACTGTACAGCAAGGTCTATGCGGGCATCGGAATTTACGGAGGCTACAGGCTCGCAGTCGAGAGGAGCGGTCCGAATGTAAACGCCGCCTATCAGAACAAATTCTATGACACCGACATACGCTGGGATTACGGCTTTCAGGGCGGTGCGGGACTCGCTTTCATATTCGAGCCTTTCGAGCTGCACCTGAACGCACAGCTCCGATACGGCCTTTCTAGCATCTTCCAGGCCAATTCGCTCTACCCCGCCGACAGCGACAGCGCGGCACTGAACAGCACATATTACCGTTATGCCTACCCTCTGGACATAATCATCTCGGCGGGCATACACATACAGCTTGGCAAACGGTTCGGCACCACCAGCGCCGACCTCAAACGCCAGGCAAAAGAAATAGTCTATGGTAAAGATAGGTAATCCCCCTATAGAGATGGGACCGGGCCTGCCAATCGTCATTCAGACGATGTGCAACACCCACACGAACGATGAAGCGGCCAGCATCGAGCAGTGCGTCAGACTAGCACGTGCAGGCGCTCAGATTATACGTCTTACAGTGCCGGGAGTGCAGGATGTGCCTCATATCAAGGCCATCAGGGACGCTCTCCGTGCGCAGGGCATCTTCACTCCTATCGTGGCGGACATACATTTCTCCTCACAGACAGCCATAGAAGTGGCGCCTTTCGTGGACAAAGTCCGCATCAATCCGGGCAATTTCCATAAGGATCACCAGCGTGCGCGTGAAGAATTCGCACACCTGATAGAGGTCTGCAAGCAGTACGGCACAGCCATCAGAATTGGCGTGAATCACGGGTCACTGGGCGAGTATATAACTTCTCTCTATGGGAACACCCCGCGCGCAATGGCACTGGCCGCTATGGAATGGGTGGAGATGTGCGTAGAGAAGGGATTCGACCAGGTAGTGGTATCGCTCAAATCATCGAACACGGTCACTATGGTTCAAGCCTACAGGGAACTGGTGAAGATGTACAAGGAGAAAGGAATCTTCTTCCCTCTTCACGTGGGTGTTACCGAGGCCGGCAACGGCGACAGCGGCCGTATCAAATCCTGTGTGGGCATCGCCACGCTGCTAAGTGAAGGTATCGGAGATACTATCCGAGTGTCCCTTACCGAAGATCCACAGGCAGAGCTTCCGGTGGCGGCATACCTGGCATCTCGCTATTCTTCAGCACCCAAGCCCGTTCTTCCGGAAAGAGAGGAGAAGATACTGGATGCAGCCTGCACCTGGGGCGTGAAACTGATGCGCGGCGAAGCGGACGACATCCCTGAGGACGCACTCGAGCCTTATCTTCGTGACGAGATACTACAGGCCGCCCGGAAACGCTTCTACAAGCCAGAATACATCGCCTGCCCTGGATGCGGCAGAACTATGTATAACCTGCAGAAGGCCTTCGAGGAGGTAAAGGCGAAGACTTCTCACCTTAACAATATCGTGATCGCGGTAATGGGCTGCATAGTGAACGGCCCTGGAGAGATGGCCGATGCCGACTGGGGATATGTAGGTGAAGGCGGCGGCAAGGTGTCCATATACAAAAAAAATGTGCCTGTTCTAAAGCACATTCCCGAAAGCGAAGCGACTGACAAGCTTCTGGAGCTTATAGAAGAAGACCGGAAAGCTTAAGATAGATCACCGCTACCGGGATAGCCAGGATCATAGAGTCCAGCCTGTCATAGACCCCTCCGTGTCCGGGGATTATCTTACCCGAATCCTTCACCCCGAAGAAGCGCTTCCACATACTTTCCACCAGGTCTCCCAGATCGGCGATTACGCTCATAACCGCAGCGAATGCCAATGTGTGCAGCCATCCGGTCCCCAGCAGGCCGGTCGCTTTAAGCAGCGCAGCGCCCAGACACGCAAACACGATGCCTCCGACAAAGCCCCACCAACTCTTGTTCGCCGAGATGTGCGGCGCCATTCTGTGCGCACCCGGAAGCCTTCCAAGCGTGCATCCGAAGCAGTATGCCCCTACATCTGAAAGCGATACGATGATGAATATGTCCAAAAGCAACAGAGCGCTGTACACCCCGTTCTGAATGCACAGCACCGGGGTCAATGCCAACGGCAGCGCCGTAAAGAACAACCCCGCCACGCAGTAGGCCATATTACCGTACCTGCCGCTGTCACCCGACCACACCGGCAGCACCACAGCCACGATGACTGGAAGGAGCGATGCATACACCCACTTCCCGCTCACCAGATTGAGCCTGCTCAGATATATCGTCAGGAATAATGCCAATGCACCCGCGCAGAACAGTACCTGGCCGGCTTTGAATTCACGGCCCATAGACATTCTGTAGAACTCATATAGAGCTATAACCGTCAGTGCGCCGAACACTACAGCAAAACAAGGCTGCGGGCCAAGCAGGCCCACAGCTATGATTAAAGCGTAAATTACGCCTGAGATTGACCGTTTAAGCAGCGGTTTCACTTTCCGTCTCTGTAGTATCTGGTTTTTCTTCCGTCAGTTCGTCTTTCTGTTCTTTAACCTTCGGTCCGCAGATGGCTTCTACGTCTTCAGCGAAGATAACTTCCTTAGAGAGAAGGAGTTCAGCCACCTGACGCCACTCAGATTCGTGATCTTCAAGGATAGAGAGAGTCTTATTGTGAACCGCACGGACGAGCTTGCTTACTTCGGCGTCGAGCAGTTCGGCTGTCTTCTCGGAATAAGGCTTGGTGAAGTCGTAGGAGCTTCCGGTAGAATCGTAATAGCTGAAATAACCGAATTTCTCGGACATTCCGTAATACTGAACCATAGCGTAGGCCGTCTTGGTAAGCCTCTCCAGGTCATTCTGTGCGCCGGTGGAAGGTTCTCCGTTAAGAATCTCTTCGGCTACCCTGCCGCCTATCAGAGAGCACATCTCGTCCATCATCTGGCTCTTGCGCTCTATCTTGTGCTCATCCGGCAGATACCAGGCTGCGCCGAGCGCCTGTCCGCGGGGAACGAGCGTAACTTTTACGAGCTGATGTGCGTGAGGAAGAAGCCAGCTCACCACTGCGTGTCCGGCCTCGTGATAGGCGATGGTCTTCTTCTCGGAATCCGAGAGGATGTAGCCCTTTTTCTCTATACCGCCCACGATTCTGTCCACAGCATCCAGGAAGTCCTGCCGGCCTACGGCCGATTCGTTCTTGCGTGCAGCCACCAGAGCGGCCTCGTTGCAGACGTTGGCTATGTCAGCACCGCTGAAGCCCGCGGTCTGCTTGGCCATGAACGACACGTCGAAGTCATTGGCCAGTTTAATGTTGCGCACGTGGACATTAAAAATTTCCTCGCGCTCCTTGAGCTCCGGAAGGTCAACGTGTATCTGACGGTCGAAACGTCCGGCACGCATAAGGGCCTTGTCCAGGATGTCGGCACGGTTGGTGGCGGCGAGCACTATTACCCCGCTGTTGCTTCCGAAGCCGTCCATCTCGGTAAGAAGCTGGTTGAGAGTGTTTTCCCTCTCGTCATTGCCGGAGAATCCGGCATTCTTGCCCCTCGCGCGGCCCACTGCGTCTATCTCGTCGATAAACACGATGCACGGAGCTTTCTCCTTGGCCTGGGCGAAAAGGTCACGCACACGTGATGCGCCCACGCCCACGAACATCTCTACGAAATCCGAACCGCTCATAGAGAAGAAAGGCACGTCGGCCTCCCCCGCCACGGCCTTGGCCAGCAAGGTCTTACCGTTACCCGGAGGGCCTACGAGAAGCGCTCCCTTAGGGATCTTCGCACCGAGTTCGGTGTATTTCTTAGGGTTCTTCAGGAAATCCACGATCTCCATCACTTCCTCCTTCGCCCCATACAGACCGGCCACGTCCTTGAAGGTGACGTTGACCTTGTTCTTGTCCGCGAGCTTTCCCTGCGCCTTGCCGACGTTGAACGGATTCATTCCGCCGCCACCCTGGCCGCCCTGACCGCCGCCCATAGGACGGAATGCACGGAACATGAAGACGTACATTATGATCAGCATCAGAACCGGGAATACCCACTCGAGCACGTTGCCCCAGATATCGTTGTTCTGGGTCACCACGAGCTTGACCTGACTTTCCTTAGGAAGTTCGGCATTGAGGGCTGCCAATTCCTTCTCCATGTCGAAATGGTCCGTCGCCAGAAATATGTAGTGAGGCGAACGGGCAGGAACATTGCCGCCGAAATCAGCCGAATATTTGTCCAGAGCCTGGCTTCTGAGCGTCACCAGCCCCTTGTATTCGTTGCGAATGAAATTGATCTCCTTCACGTCTCCGCTCTGAACCATCTCCTGGACTTTGGCCCATTCGGTCTTCTGCGGATTCGCGGCGTCCCTGTCCTTGAAAAGCAGGAAGAAAAGACCGCCCACGAGGAGTATGTAAAGCCAGGACAGATTTATCCTGACTACTTTGACCTTCTTCTTATCCATCAGTCTGTGTATGTTTTACGAGGTGCGTCGGCCCAGAGATCCTCGAGCCTGTAGAAGTCCCTGTATTCCTTCAGGAACACGTGGACCACGATATGACCGAAATCTATGATTACCCAGAATGCGTTCTCCATTCCCTGCATCCGCAGCGGTTTCACGCCGAGCTTTTCACGGGCTTCCTTTATAATGTTGTCTGCGATGGCCGACACCATAGTGGTGGATGTGCCGGTGCACACGACGAAATAATCTGTAATGGCGGTTCCCACCGGCCTGAGGTCTATAGAGATGACATCTTCGCCTTTTTTGTCCAGGATGGCATCCGCTATAACTTTAAGTTCCTTATCAATCATAAATGGATTTTGTATATTTGCGGCCACAAAGATACAAATTTTACACCACTATGGAAAGAGCCGGAATTACTTGGCAGGAAAGAGTCAAATCTACAAATTCTGAGGCCAGAATGCACATATCTGACTATGACAATCTGTCAATTATCGCTGCACATTGCCAGGATGCCGGACGCGGTCAGGGCGACCACACCTGGTTCGCCACCCCGGGCCGGAACCTCACCTTCACCATAGTGCTTAAGCCCGCCGGCTTCCCCGCCGCCGACGCCCTCTATCTTACCCGCATCACCACCCTCGCGCTACTCTCCTACCTATCTTCCAGGGGGATCGAAGCCCGCATCAAATGGCCTAACGACATCTGGGTGGGCGACAGGAAAATCTGCGGCATACTCATCGAGAACACCCTTGACGGGCCTATGGTCAAATGGTCCCTCATAGGCATAGGGCTGAATGTGAACGAGCGCGACTGGCCCGAAAACCTGCCGAATCCGGTGTCGATGTACGAGCTGACAGGCCGCGAATACGATCTCGAGACAGAGCTGGAGGCCTTACATAAAGAATTTTGCCGTTTTGCGGAAATGTATTCCAGCGAAAACGGCAAAAATTATCTTTGTAAAGAGTTTGATCTTAACGTGTTCAGGCTTTCTGAAGCGATTTGATCACCGCCGCAGGGTCTTCGGCTCCGAGAACCGAACTGCCTGCCACCACAATGTCCACTCCGCTCTCGGCGAGGACCTTTACATTATCAAGGCCCACTCCACCGTCAACTTCTATGAGGGTCTTGGCCCCACAGCGGTCTATCCGGCTCTTGAGAGCCTGAACCCTGTCCACCGTCTGGTAGATGAATTTCTGTCCGCCAAAGCCAGCGAACACAGACATTATAAGGAAGAAATCCACCTTACCTATGTATTTGTAGAGCTTATCTACCTGCACGTCAGGGTTGATCGCAAGTCCTACCTTAAGTCCCTGTTTTTTCGCCGACCTGATTACCGATGATGTTCTCCAGCCCGTGGTCTCCAGATGGAAGCTGACCATCTTCACTCCCAGCTCGGCGAGACGTTTGAACCATCTCTCGGGCTTTACCACCATAAGATGGGCATCCATAGGAATGGTAGCCGCCTTGCTTATGGAAGCGATCACTGGGAATCCGAATGAAATGTTAGGGACAAAACTGCCGTCCATAATGTCCAGATGCAGATAATCCGCACAGGAATCGATCATCGCGATGTCCTTGTCCAAATGAAGGAAATCGGCAGTAAGAATAGAAGGAGCGACTTTCATAATTACTTAAAGTTTACAACTACATCCTCAAGGTGACGAGCGAACTTGTCCAGGCTTGCCAGTTCAAGTTTCTCTCCCGGCGTGTGTACACCGCGAAGTGTAGGACCGAACGAGATCATATCGAGTCCCGGGAATTTCTCCAGGAACAGACCGCATTCGAGACCTGCGTGGATGGCCAGCACCAGAGGTTCCTGACCGAACAGCTTCACATAAGAGTCCACGCACTGCTTCAGAAGAGGTGAATTCACATTAGGTGCCCATCCGGGGTACTCGTTCTTGTGTTCCACATCGGCACCGCCCAATTCGAGCGCCGCTCTAACCTTGGCAGCTATCGCACGGCACTCGCTCTTGGTGCTGCTGCGCTGGCTTGTGCATACAAATATAGTATTTGTTCCGAAATCTGTCTTGACTGATGCCAAGTTAGTCGAAGTCTCCACGAAACCTTCCACATCCTGACTCATAGCTGCTACACCGTGAGGGCAAGCATAGAGGGAAGCCACTATCTGGCGTGCCTGATCCGACCTGATAGGCAGATGCTTGCAAGGATGATCAACCCTAATGCAGTCGAATACCAATCCCGGATCGGTAACTCTGAATTCGTTCTTCACTTCACCTGCAAATTTCTCAAATTCGGCCTTAAGCGCCTCCGGATCTGCAACAGCTACGGCGGCGATACATTCGCGAGCGATGGCATTATGCTTTCCGCCTCCGTTTATCTTCACGACCTGAAGCTCATCCAGATGTGTGTACAGGAAACGGAGCATAAGCTGTACGGTATTCGCACGGCCCTTGTTGATATCATCTCCGCTGTGGCCGCCGAGACCTCCCATAATGGAAAGTTTACACTTGGCATAGCCCTCGCGAAGAGGTTCGTTCTCGAAATGGTACTCCGCTTCGGTAGTCACACCGCCGGCGCAGCCTATGAACATCTGGCCTTCATCCTCGGAATCGAGGTTGATGAGGGTCTTGCCGGTGAAGAATCCTTCCTTCATAGCCTCGGCGCCGTCCATTCCGGTCTCCTCGGAGATCGTGAACACACATTCGAGCTTGCCGAGAGGAAGATCGCTTTCCAGAAGCGCCAGGCAGGAAGCGATACCGATACCGTCGTCGGCACCGAGCGTGGTCTGCTTGGCTATCATCCAGCCGTCTTCGATTTCGTAACGGATAGGATCCTTAAGGAAGTCGTGCTCCACTCCGGCCAATTTCTCGCACACCATATCCTGATGCGCCTGAAGCACCAATGTAGGGACATTTTCCTTACCCTTGCTGGCCTGTCTGGTGATACAGACGTTGCCTATCTCGTCTCTTTTGGATTGTAAATTATGTTTGTCAGCCCACTCCAGAAGATATGCTGTCATAGGTTCTTCGTGACCTGAACCGCGTGGAATACGCGTAATGTCCTTGAAAATTTCAAGGATACGATTAGATAACATACTGTATGAAGATTAAAAAATTAACGTCCAACCGGCTGAAGAATACCCTCGAGCTCAGTTACATAGCTCTTGAACATTCTGTCGGTGCTCATAAGGTCGCTCACGTTGTTGCACGAATGCATTACGGTGGAGTGATCCTTTCCGCCGGTTTTAGCTCCGATGGCGGAAAGCGAGCAGTTCGGAATAAGATTCCTGCACAGATACATCGAGATCTGACGGGCCTGAACAAGCTGTCTCTTGCGTGAAGTGGAGAGCAGATCGTCCTTCGTAATGTGGAAATACTCACACACCGCAGCCTGCACCTTCTCTATGGTGAGGTCATTCTTCTCTTCGGACACGATGTTTTCCAGTACGCTGCTGGCCATCTCGATGGAGCAGTCCCTGTGCGTGAAGGTGGAATATGCCATAAGCGAGATGAGCGCCCCTTCCAGTTCACGGAAGTTGCTTCTGACATTCATCGCGATATAGCGCAGCACATCGTCGGAAATCATAAGACCCTCCCTCTCGCATTTGCTCTGAAGCATACTCAGACGGGTGTTATAGTCAGGATGCTTGAGTTCTACTGAAAGCCCCCATTTGAAGCGGGACAGAAGCCTCTCCTCGAAGTTCTCCAACTCCTTCGGAGCGCGGTCCGAAGTGAGGATGAGCTGCTTGTTGTGCAGATGCAGATGATTGAAGATGCTGAAGAACGCACTCTGATTACCCTGTCCGCGCATATCCTGGATGTCATCGACGATAAGCACGTCTATCTTCATATAGAATGACAGGAATTCAGTGAGGATGTTCCTCTGGGTAGCATCCATATACTTGGTCTTGAACTCGGTACCGGTAACATAGAGGACCGTGCATTCGGGGTTCTTCTCCTTGATGGCGTTGCCTATGGCCTGTGCCAGGTGAGTCTTGCCAAGTCCGCATCCTCCGAAAATGAAGAGCGGGTTATAGGGAGTGTTCCCCGGATTGTCGGAGATCTCCATACCGGTGAGTATGCCAAGCTTGTTGCATTCGCCTTCCACGAGCGTGGAGAAGCGGTAGTCCGGATTAAGGCGCGGATCTATCTGAAGCCGCTTGAGCCCCGGATATACGAGAGGTCCTGTGCTTCCGCCCGGCTTAAGGGTGGAAAAAGGCACCGGAGAATTGGTGACCTTGGGACCAGCAGTACCGTCCACCACCACGGAAGGCTGTCCCTGAACGGGAGCTATCCTGTAACGGAGTCTCGCGCCTTCGCCTATCACCCTCTTCAGGGTGCGTGACAGAAGGTCGATGAAGTTTTCTTCTATGAAACTGCGGTAGTATTCGGTAGGAACTTCCAGTGTCAGGACATCACCGGCAAGGCTTACGAAACGTATAGGTTTGAACCAGGTTTCGTACTGAACAGGGAGGATGTTGTTCTCAATGATGCGCAGACAATCCTCCCAGACATTATTACTATGTCTTGCTGTGTCCTGCATTTAATAGGGATCTTTAACTGGAGCAAAAGTCGAGGAAAAAAAGTATATAAAAAATTAAATCTGCTATTGGAAATATAAATTTAAATACATAGCAAAAAATTTTTTACGTCACGTTGGGGTTTTTCTTTACCCACTGATTATCAATCACTTATAAAACAAGGTAAAGAAAGGCTATCACTGCCCTCGACCTGTCCAAATCGGCCCCCTACTTTATTCTGATAAGGGTTTCCCCGCTGATTTTCACCATAAAGGAATCGGGGTATTTCGCCTTGATCTTCCGGTATTCGGCACGGGCCTTCTCTTCGGAATCGGAAACGCCGATCACATATTTTTTAAGTTTGCCGGAAGTGACGACCAAAGGTTCATAACCCAGGAGGCGGCCGTCGCCTTTCTTCACTGTCGAGGACAGCGCGAAGATCTGGACGCCATACCTGACGGTGGTGGCTGTTTCGGCTACAGGCTGTTTGGCTGGAGAAGCGGCAGGTCCCTGTGAGGCTGTCGGCCGGTTTGCCTGTTTGGCTGGAGCTTTCGGTGCCGTGATAGTCTCAGGCTTTGTCGTCACACCGGCAGACTTGGCAGATGTCTGCGAAACGGTCGTTGCTGTCGGCTGCGGGGCCGAGGTAGAGGCGTCGTACTGCTTTTTGTACTCGATGAAGGATGCGAGCAGCATTTTGGCCAGTTCCTGGCGCTGCGCGGGCTTTTTCAGTTCAGCAAGGTCGGTCTGGTTACTGATGAAGCCGAGTTCCACCAGCACAGCCGGCATCGTGGTCTTCCACAACACATAGAACGGATCCTGGCTCACTCCCCTGTTGACTTTTATGGGACCTCCGCGAAGGTTCTGGTTGATAATCTGTGCGAAATCGATGCTCTGCTGCAGATGCGCGCTCTGCATCATCGTCATAAATATGTAGGAGCTGGGATCGGAAGGGTCGAACCCGGCCTCCTTGGCATTATAACCCTCGTCGAGCATTATCACGGAGTTCTCTCTTTTGACCAGTTCCAGATTGGCCTTGTAGAGGTCGCGGTTCTTCTGGGATGATTGGCCCAGAACGTGAATGGAGAAGCCTGAGGACGCGGTTGACCAGGCGGCGTTGATGTGGATGGAGATGAACAGGTCGGCCGCACACTGGTTCGCGATCTCGGCGCGGCGGTCAAGCGAGATGAAGGTATCGTCGTCGCGCGTCAGGACGGTCTTGACATCCGGACAGTTCTTCTGGATAAGCTTTTCCAGGCGCTGCGCTATGTCGAGCGTGAAATCCTTCTCGCGGGTCTTGCCGTCCTTGCTCACCGCACCCGGGTCCTTGCCGCCGTGTCCCGCGTCTATCACCACGGTACGAAGAGTGAGATCCGAGGATGCAAAAGCATTCGAGAATACCGAAAAAACCAAAATAAGGACTGCTGCGACGCGCTTCATATTGAAAACTCCGAATTATATCTTATCTTTGCGAGATTGCAAATTTAGTAAAAATTGCTCAAACACATATATAAATATATGGCGGCCGTGACGGTTATTCTGCTGCTGAGCCTTTCACAGGGCTGGGCGCAGAGGCCACCGCGTTCGGGCGCCAAACCGCTGGCAGGCGGCGCCAGGCCGAAGAAGGAGGTTGCCCCCCCGGATTCAGCCACATTGGCCCGAAGAGACAGCATCGCACGCGCGGACAGCCTGTTCAAAAGGGATTCGCTCGCGGGTCTGAGCTATAGCTCCCTCAAGCAGCCGGCATTCTCGAACGCACGCGACTCCATAGTGGAAGTCTTCACCGACGGAAAAAGGATGATCTACTACTATGGTGATGTAACCGTCAAATACCAGGATATGACCCTTACGGCCGAGCGTATGGACTACGATATGAACTCGGGCGTGGTGTATGCCAGGGGCGTTCTGGACACCCTTACCGGTGAATGGAAGGGCCTTCCGGTGATGACGCAGGGCAAGCAGTCCTACAAGATGCACGAGATCCGCTATAACTTCAATAGCCAGAAAATCAACATCAAACAGGCGCTCACTTCGGAAGACGAAGGCCTTCTGCACGGCGAACACATCAAGATAATGCCGGACAAGAGCATGAACGTGGAGCACGGAAAATACACCGTGTGCGACCTCGAGCATCCTCATTACTGGATGGAACTTTCTGTGGCCAAGGTGGTTACCAAGCCCAGCAGGAAGACGGTATTCGGCCCGGCGCACCTGGTGGTTGCGGACGTGGACATCCCTTTCCTGGGCATCCCATTCGGATTCATTCCTAAAAAGCCGGAGCGTGCCACGGGACTCCTGATGCCGACCTTCGGCGAGGAGAATTCCCGCGGTTTCTTTATGAAGGACGCCGGAATGTACTTCGTGTTCGGAGATTACCTGGACCTCTCGGTAACGGGAGACTATTTCACCCTCGGTTCCTGGGCGATAGATGTAAACTCCAGATATAAAGTTAATTACAAGTGCAACGGTAACCTGTCCCTCAACTACTCCTACGACCAGACCGGAGAGAAAGGCGCGTCGGACTTCTATTCTTCCACGAACTTCGGTGTGAAGTGGAGCCATTCGCAGGACTCGAAGGCCCATCCCGGTACCACGTTCAGCGCCTCGGTGAACTTCTCCAGCCCTTCGAACAGCAAATACAACTCCCACTCCGTCACGGAAGCCCTCCAGAACCAGGTCAGTTCATCCATCTCCTATTCGAAGAACTGGAACGGGAAGGTGAACCTCTCCCTGAACCTTCTGCACAGCCAGAACTCCAGGGACAGTTCCTACACCTTCACGCTGCCTAACGTGACACTCTCCGTGAGCACGTTCTACCCTTTCAAGCAGAAGAACAGGGTGGGCAAGGAGAAATTCTGGGAGAAGATCTCTTTCGGTTATAACACTACCCTTCAGAACAAGATCAGCTTCAAGGCCAGCGAATTCGGTCAGGAAGGCTTCACGGACAAGTTCAAGAACGGCATGGCCCATAACTTCAGCATTGGCCTGCCGAGTTTCCAGCTGTTCAAATACTTCACCTTCAACCCATCCATCTCCTACAGCCAGAACTGGTTCTTCCGCAGCAGCGAAGCCACATATAACGCCGAGACAGGCAAGGTCGAAGTGAACGAGGGTAAGCAATTCGGCAGCTTCGGCATCACACAGAACTACTCCGGATCCATCAGTATGAGCACTCGTCTGTACGGTATGTTCAACTTCGGCAAATACAGCAAGGTGCAGGCCATCCGGCACGTCATCTCCCCTAGCGTTTCGCTCCAGGTGAGCCCTGAGAAGGGCACGTATGCCAACGGTTACCGCACCTACACCTACACCGATGCGACCGGCAACGAAAAGGAATACCAGTACAACATCTATCAGGGCCAGCTATACTCTGCTCCGGGCAAGGGCAAGACCGCGTCGATGAGCGTCTCCATAGGAAACAACCTCGAGGCCAAGGTGCGCGACTACGCCGACTCTACCGGCAAGGGGAGCAAGAAGGTCAAGCTTCTGGACCAGTTCAACATCTCCACGGGCTACAACTTCCTGGCGGACTCCCTGAAGATGCGCACCATCAGCACCTCGATGAGCACGAACCTCTTCAACAAGGTGAACCTCAGCGGAAGCGCCGCATTCGACCCGTACGCCATAGACTCCAAGGGAAAGACCTATAACAGGTACGCCATAAGCGCAGGGCAGGGATTGGCACGTTTCACCACGGCATCGCTCTCGGCATCATACTCTCTCTCCGGCAAGGGCTCCATCGAAGGCAACGACGGCCGCACCGAAGGAAGCTCCGCTGACTATTACCAGAGAATTTACTATCACCCGGTTACGGGCGAATATATACCGGGCGGATGGCTCTATTACACGAATCCGAATGTGCCGTGGTCTCTGAACTTCAGCGCCAGCTTCAGGTATTCACGATCCTACAGCTACGACAGCACGAACGCCGTGCTCAAGCAGAAGGACACATACACCACCACGCTCAACCTGACAGGAAACATCAAGCTCACACCGCGTCTGAGCCTGAACGCCTCGTCCGGCTATGACTTCATAGCCAAGAAGCTGACTACCACGCAGATGAACGCCACCTACGACCTTCACTGCTTCAACATCACCTTCTCCTGGGTGCCTATCGGAACATGGAAGTCCTACAGCTTCAAGATAGCTGCCAATGCGGCCTCCCTGGCCGACCTGCTGAGGTTCAAAAAGAGCAGCAGCTATTGGGATAATTAAAATTATTGCTATATTTGCACCGCTCTCTCATAGAGACACTCTATAATTACATATAGAAATTCAAATTAATGGCGGTTCCGCCACAACTTAATACTTACATTCATGCCACATCGTCTATACGACCTTAGTGTAATGACCCGCGAGGAACTGGAAAACATTGCCGGTCCTCTGGGCATCAAATTCACAAAGAAAACAGACAATGAGAATCTCGCATATATGATTCTCGATGCTGAAGCTACCGCGGTAGCCAACGGGTCCATGCCCGCAGAACCTGCTAAGAACAGAGAAAAGCGCAAAGCCGGCAGACCGAAAAAACAAAATGCACAACCTGCATCAACTGACAAAACTTCAGAGGAACAGAAAACTTCAGAGGTAAAGGAAGCCCCAGCCGAGAAACCGGCTCAGCAGCAGAACAACAGAAAGAGGGGCAGAAAGCCTGCCAATGCCGAAATACCGGCCACGGAAAAACCTGTTGAGACTGCCGTAGAGGCCAAACCTGTAACGCCACAGGCCGCAGCGCCGAAAACAGAATCCCCTGCCAAACCGGAAGGCCAGCCAAGACGCGGCCGCAAGAAGAAAACCGAAGCCGCTCCGGACCCTAAGAAACTGACCCCCGAGGAGATAGATATCAATATCCCCAAGATTCTGGAAAACACAGCGAAGAATAAATCCGAAGCCGCTCCGGATCCAAAGAAACAGGCCATTCTGAACAAAGCTGCAGAAAGATTGGCAGCCCAGAAGAACAGGGCTCCGCAGATCCAGGCGCCTGTACAGACTCCGGAACAGACTCAGACTCCTGAACAGATACAGACTCCTGAACAGGCACAGCCTCAGCAGAACGCACAGCAGCAGCCGAAAGCCCAGCCTCAACCACAGAAGCAGCGTTATCCTGAATATGAAGGCACAGTTACGGCCACCGGCGTACTGGAGATTATGCCTGACGGATATGGGTTCCTTCGCAGTTCCGATTACAATTACCTTAACAGCCCGGACGACATATACGTATCTGCACAGCAGATAAAGAGTTTCGCTCTGAAAAACGGTGACACCGTGCTCGGTGAGATCCGCCCTCCGCGCGAGACCGACAAATATTTCCCGCTGGTAAGCGTAAAGCAGGTCAACGGCCGTTCTCCTGAATTCATCAGGGACCGCGTGCCATTCGATTTCCTCACACCTCTTTTCCCTGACGAAAAATTCAACCTCCTCGGACACGGCCACGGCGCAGATCCATCTTGCAGAATCGTGGATATGTTCTCCCCTATCGGAAAAGGTCAGCGAGGCCTTATCGTGGCACAGCCTAAGACCGGTAAGACTATGCTGCTCAAGAGCATAGCCAATGCCATCGCGGATAATCACCCTGAAGTTTACGAGATCGTGCTCCTTATCGACGAGCGTCCTGAGGAAGTTACCGATATGCAGCGCAGCGTAAAAGCCGAAGTCGTGGCTTCCACCTTCGACGAACCTGCGGAAAGACACGTAAAAGTGGCCAATATGGTGCTTGAGAAAGCCCGCAGACTCGTAGAATGCGGACACGACGTAGTCATCCTCCTCGACTCCATCACCAGACTCGCCCGCGCATACAACACCGTCCAGCCGGCATCAGGCAAGGTCCTCACCGGTGGTGTGGATGCCAATGCTCTCCAGAAGCCTAAGCGTTTCTTCGGTGCGGCACGTAACGTAGAAGGAGGCGGTTCACTTACCATTCTTGCTACCGCCCTCACAGAGACAGGTTCCAAGATGGATGAAGTCATCTTCGAGGAATTCAAGGGAACAGGTAACTCCGAGATTCAGCTCGACCGCTCACTTGCGAACAGGCGCATATTCCCTGCAGTCAACGTGGTTCTCTCAGGAACACGCCGCGACGACCTTCTCTACGACAGGTCTGCAAGTCAGAGGATATGGATCCTTCGCAAAATCCTGGCAGATATGAATCCTATCGAAGCGATGAACTTTATGCTTCAGCTTATGGATGAGTATAAGACTAACCAGGATCTGCTGGACAATATGAACAAGGTCACTCCGCGTGATGCGAAGTACTACGACTAGTTACGGTAGAAACGGTCATTATCTATAACGCACCGTTCATCTTTCTTAAAGATGCACCTGCGAAAAAAATTATTAATAAGACCAAAACCATAACCATACAGCTGCACGAAAGCTGCAGCTATTGAGAGGAGCCCGACATAAGGGCTCTTTTCTTTTATGGACGCATGAACGAAGATCAGAATCGCATACAGTCCCACCGGTGCGGCTATCCACGCCTTTCTGAATGCCAATGCGCACAGAACCAAGGCAGTGCACCCCACGGCGAAGGCGCTGGGAAGCAGATGCACAAGTCGCAGAGACCCCGGGTGCCTGAGCGTCAGGTCGATGCGCGCCCTGCCGGAATTGAATACCTGGCGGTAAAATCCGCGAAGCGAAGTGCGGCGCTTGTGGTAAAGCGCTGCGCTCTGAACCAGAGCGGAACTGTGCCCCGCTTCCAGAATGCGCATGGATAGATCCATATCCTCACCGAAACGCATAGTCGAGAATCCGTGCACCTGCTCGAACACGCTTCTGCGCACGCCCATATTGAAAGAACGTGGGATGAAGCGGCTGAGCTTCTTTTTACCCCCGCGTATGCCGCCAGTAGTAAAGAATGAGGTCATCGAATAGCTGATGGCCTTCTGAAGATGGCTGAAATCCGGGGATGCCATATCCGGTCCGCCGAACAGATCCACCGGCGTGGTCTGCAAGAAGGCTGCGACATTGGCCAGATACCCGCTTGGCAGAACAGTGTCCGAATCCAGGAAAAGCAGGTACTCCCCTGTGGCCGCCTTGGCACCGAAATTACGCGCAAGCGCCGGGCCTCCGTTCTCCTTTTCGAGGTAGCGGACAGGCAGACGCCCCGCATAGCTGTCAACTATCTGTTTACAACGCACTTTCGAGCCGTCCTCGATAACGATTATCTCGAAGTCGTAGAATGATTGGCCCGTAAAACTGTCAAGCAGCTCCCGGACCTCATCCGGGCGATTGTAAACAGGTATGATGACTGAAAGAAGCATTATTCGAAATCTATGTCGGCGAAGAATTCTGGTCTGTGGAAATCAGGCTCCGCGGTAGCGATAGGTGCAAACGATATGAAATGCGGCTCAGGCAGAGCGTCCCCGCACTTGTAGATATTACCACGAAAATGCGCTCCGTCTAGGGTCTTCACATCGTGAAGGAAGAACGTCTCCTTCGGAATTACGAGGGCCAGATTCCATACTGGAACATATTCCTTCTCGAAATGGCGGTTCTCCACTGTACTGAAACGCTTTACACCGGCGATGACCTCGTCAGGAGCGGACTCACGCCCGTGTCTGCCGCGGCCGGCGCGCACCAGAAGAGAGCCGGCACAGTTACATTCTATGTTATAGTAGAGGCCGTCCTCGGGATTCGGGCTCAGGAAAACTTCTACGCAGGAATCCTCCCAGACCTGGCCCATATCGTCCGCCAGGGCGCGGCTCCACTTCTCCGCCACCTCGAATTCCAGAAAGATGGAATCGCTGTCGTGGGCGATGCTGAATTTAACGGTCGGTTTGTAAGGGTATTGGCTCGGCCAGTTCACACAATCCAAACTATGCGTCTGGCGAAATTTCTTTACGTTCAAGTGCATTTTTATCGTGTTCTTTGATTCTCTTTTCTCTCCAGGAACCGTAAACCTCGCTTACGTTGCTGGCTGTTACGAAGGCCTTTATCTGATTGTCGGCGAGGAACTTTCTGAGGCTGGCGAATTCACTGTTGGTCAATATGGTCTGTACCTCCAGTTTCCGTTCCCTGGAATATCCTCCGTAAACTTCGTACAGGCTGCATCCCCTCTCCAGGTCTTCCACTATGTAGCGGCGTATTTTCTCGGAATCGTCCGACACTATGCAGACTCTCTTCTTCCTGTTGAACGTGGCCATGAAGTAATCCACGCAGATGCCGTTGATCCAGGTTCCGATAAGACCTATGATCACCATATGGAAAGGATTGATGGCGAAGGCGGTGCAGCAGATGACGGCGCCCGATACGGTGACGGACAGCCCCATGTCGAATTTGAGGTACTTGTTGAAGATTTTTGCCAGGATGTCAAGTCCTCCGGTGGAAGCGTTGATCCTGAACAGAATTGCCTGCGCTACGCTGAGAATCAGCACGAAAGTGAGCAGGTCGAACCACGGGTCTCCCATAACGGAGGTCTGCCCTGCCGGGATCAGCCTCTCGACAGGAAGTATCTTCTCCCACACTCCTATCATCGGGCCCAGGATGAGTGCGGTATAGACCGTCTTGATGCCGAATTCGTGATCTATCAGAAGATAGGCCAATATCAGCAGTAAGGCGTTAATGATAAACACCATAACTGAAATATCCACCCCGATTCCGGCTCTGGTGAGCACTTCGGACAGGACTATGGACAGTCCCGAAATGGAACCTATGACCAGCTTGCTCGGAACGAGGAAGAAATACACCGCCGCGGCCGAGATGAACATCGCAATGGTCATAAGCGCGAACTCGAACCAGAACTTGCGGGTCTTCAGAAGATTGAAGATGTCACCAATTTTACTCATATGTGTAAAATTAGTTATAATTTTCCGAAAATATCCTCCGCTTGCTTGAAATCTTCAATCTGCCAAGTGCTGTATTGTTTCACGGTCTCCAGCGGCTCCGTGGTGGTAAGACCTATCACCAGCGCTCCGGAATCGCGTCCCGAGATGAGTCCGTTAATCGAATCCTCGAACACAACTGCCTGCGAAGGCTCAACACCAAACTTTTTCATAGCAGTAATGAAGCAGTCCGGCGAAGGCTTGGACTCGGAAAAACATTCGCTTGTAAGGACTTCATCGAATATATTCTTCAGCTCCGGACGGTGAGCATAGATCTGTTCGAGTTTCTTGGCGTTAGAACTGGTTACAAGTGCCGTCTTATAACCGCGTTTTTTGGTCTCGCACAGGAACTCCCACGCCCCGGGGACATAATCGTATTCGAGCTCGTGCATCTCGAACCGATCGAGCGCCTCAGTCACGGCCTGAAATGTGGCCGGGGCCATATTGAAGATCTTCTCCATTGATTTGAGCGTGGTTCCCTTCACTTTGATCCAAAGAGCAGGGTCGTCGAAATACTTAGGAGAGATTCTCTTCCAGAATTCGGTGTATTGAGGCTCGGTGTCGCAGATGACACCATCGAAATCGAACAGAAGCGCTTTTATCTTAGACATATTTATGCTGTGCTTTTAGCAAAGCAAAAATACGATTTAATACCTTCTTCTGCAACTTTCGCTCAGCCCCGGAAGTTTGATTAGTTCGAAAGATGGAGTATCTTTGAAAGCTATGTCAAAATTTGGTCTTGAAGATATTATCTGCGCGCCTGCCACCATCCCTGGAACAGGAGCCATCGCTCTTATACGTGTTAGTGGAAAAGGCTGTCTGGAATGCGCCGATCGCATCATCTCGCTCAAGCGCGGGAATCTTAGCCAAGCGGCCGGGTACTCGCTACACTACGGCGTCATCCGTGAGGAAGGTGAAATTCTGGATGAGGTTCTGGTGAGTGTATTCAGGGCTCCGCTTTCATACACTGGCGAAGACTCTGTGGAGATCTCGTGTCACGCTTCGGAATACATCACTTCGCAGATTCTGCAGCTCTTCTGCGAGCAGGGTGCCAGATTGGCAGGTCCGGGAGAATTCACTCAGAGAGCGTATCTTAACGGAAAAATGGACCTAAGCCAGGCAGAGGCCGTGGCAGACGTGATAGCTTCCGATTCCAGAGCGGCACTGCGCGTGGCTCAGAGGCAGCTTCGCGGCGATTATTCTAACGCTTTTCGCGCTCTTCGCGACGAATTGGTAAAGTTGTCCGCTCTTCTCGAACTGGAGCTTGATTTCAGCGAAGAAGAGGTGGAATTTGCAGACAGGACGCATCTGACAGCGCTCACTGAAGGGGCTATCAAGAAGATGAGCTCGCTTAAGGAAAGTTTTAAAGTGGGCGGTTCGCTCAAGCGTGGCATCCCGGTGGCCATCGTGGGTGCTCCGAATGCAGGTAAGAGTACGCTTCTGAACGCGCTTTTGGGTCAGGAACGTGCCATCGTGTCCGACATACCCGGCACCACGCGCGACACCATCGAAGAGACCATCGTGATCAAGGGCGTCAAGTACCGCTTTATCGACACCGCCGGCATACGCGACACGAAGGAGAAGATCGAATCGCTTGGCATAGAGAGGAGCCTCTCAAAGGCGCGCGAGGCTGCGATAGTCATATGCCTGCTCGACTCCACCTCCCCTACTGATAATGAAGCGGTTCTGGGCCAATTGATGCCAATTCTGAATCTGAGCGAGCAGAAGCTGCTGGTGGTGGAGAACAAGACGGATCTGTCAGGATCTGCGAGCGTGGATCCCGGCACTGTGGCTGTAGGCAAAGCTATAAGAATATCTGCGCTAAAAAAGGAAGGTCTTGACGACCTGTTGGATGCGATAGACGAGTGCGGTCTCGCGAAAAAGGCTGAAAACGAGATCATTATGACTTCCGAGAGGCACTATCGCGCCATCTGCGATGCCCTGGAAAGTATGCAGGCGCTCCTGGCGGCGCTACGCAGCGGCATCAGCTCCGAACTCGTCGCCGAGGACCTCCGCGCCGCCATCCGCGATGTCAACTCCATCTTCGCCTCCACAGCCGACTCCATCACCCCCGACGAAGTCCTGGGCGAAGTCTTCGGAAAGTTCTGC
>CAVFXO010000015.1:0-5824 GCA_963626825.1 bacterium
TGCCGCTTTTCGGATGCCCGAGTGATTGATTTCACCCGGGCATCTTTGTTTTTATATGTAGCCGTTTCTCCGAATAAATTCTTAAATTTGTGGATATGAGACGGCTATTTTGTATTCTAACCACATTATTGGTATTCGTTTCTGCCGCCGGGGCGCAGGAAACGGATGTAGTCAGTGATTCCACTGACGTTGTTTCAGTGAACAATTTCAATTATGCCAGGGTTATGACCGATGTCGGCAAATCCGTCACTTTCATCGGCTGCAGTTTCGCCTATACGGCTTCCGCATATCTGATGTCGATGAAGTTTGACACCAGGCTGGAGGCGGGACAGATCTTCGGCGGAGTTTTCCTCTCGGCCATTGGCCTGGGGTATGGCGCCATCATCGCCGGAGTCGGCCTGTTGAGCTGGATACCGGGAGAGGTCATATTGTCCACCAACGGCCTGGCTCCGACCAGATATACGGAGGATAAGGCGAAAAGACTGGAGGTGATGCTGGACGTTTCCTATGCGAACGCCCTGATGGCGGAGACCGCCGTGGGGTATAATTTCTCCAGACATTTCTTCCTCGGCGCCGGCGCTTCGTACAACTATCATTTCACCCGCACCGAGACCACGCACGATTATCTGCCGGTGTTTGTGAGGGGCCGCGTGACGATAGGCTCACATCTGGTAAGGCCTTATTTCGACGTGGACCTGGGTGTTGACGCACTCGACGGGTCGTTTTATTATTCTACGGGAATGGGCGCCAAATGGAGACTTTCATCCAATCAGAACTTCATAACGCTAGGCACCAGTATGAATGCCTGCGCCCACAGCTCGGACGTACAGTTTAGACTGGGATATATTTTTTAATTATGGTAAAAGCACAGAACAAATATATGCAGATGGCCATCGAAGAGGCCCTGAAGGGGATACGTAGCGGAGACGGCGGCCCTTTCGGCTCGGTTATAGTGAAGGAAGGGAAGGTGGTCGGCACAGGCCATAACAAGGTGGTGAAGAATCAGAATCCGACTCTTCACGGCGAGGTGGTGGCCATAGGGGATGCCTGCCATAACCTGGGCACCTTCGATCTGAGCGGATGTGACATCTACACCACCGGCGAGCCGTGTCATATGTGCCTCTGTGCCTGTATGTGGGCCAATATCAACAAGATATACTACGGCTGCACCATAGGGGACAACGCCCTTATCGGATTTCGCGACGCCAAGTTCGACGGCATCTTCGGAGGCCGCGAGAAGCTCCCTGGCTTTATGGAGCAGGTGGACAGACAGGCCTGTCTGGACCTTTTCGACGAGTACTTGTCGCTGGAACATACGGAGTATTAACGATTTGTTAGGAGTTTTGCTTTTTTCTCCTTATATTTGCAGCCAATTTGGGCCGCGGTGGCCCGATATAATCAATTAAATTTTTTGCACTATGGCTGAATACCTTATGCCAGAGAAAAAGCAAGAGATTTTCGCGAAGTACGGGAAGTCTAATAAAGACACCGGCTCTCCTGAGAGTCAAGTTGCGTTATTTTCCTACCGTATCGCTCACCTTACCGAGCACGTGAAGAAGAACAAGAAGGACGTGGTTACACGTCGTAGCCTTCTTCGCCTTGTAGGTAAGCGTCGTCAGGTTCTGGATTATCTCCAGAAAGTTGACATCGAGAGATACAGAAAGCTTATCAAAGACCTCGGTCTCCGTCGATAAGCTGAAGATAGGATACAGGGGTGGGCTAAGCAGCGCCACCCCTTTTTGATGAAAGCAGTTAAAGAAAATAATAATGAACGTAATTACAAAGAAGATTGAGCTCGCGGATGGCCGCGTGATCGAGATTGAGACCGGCAAATTGGCCAAGCAGGCAGCCGGTTCAGCTGTCGTGAAGATGGGTGGTACTATGCTTTTAGCCACAGTGACAGCAGCTACAGAAGTTAAGGAAGGCACAGACTTTATGCCGCTTACTGTAGATTATAAGGAGAAGTTTTATGCCGCAGGACGTTTCCCTGGCGGATTTATGAAGAGGGAAGGCAAGTCATCGGACTACGAGATTCTGATTTCCAGACTCATCGACCGTCCTATCAGGCCTCTCTGGCCGGATGATTTCCACCTCGAGGTTTTCATCAACGTTACCCTTATTTCAGCGGAGAAGGATATTCAGCCTGACGCATTGGCAGGTCTGGCAGCTTCAGCCGCTCTCGCTACTTCTGACCTTCCGTTCGGAGGCCCTATCGGTGAGGTTCGCGTATGTCTTATCGACGGTCAGTTCGTAATCAACCCTTCATTCACCGATATGAAGAGGGCTGAGCTCGAACTTATGGTAGCCGCTACCGAGGAGAACATTATGATGGTAGAAGGTGAGATGAACGAGGTAAGCGAGAAGACTATGCTCGACGCTATCAAGTTCGCTCACGAAGAGATAAAGAAGCACTGCAGGGTTCAGAAGGAACTTATGCACGAGCTCGGAACGGACGTTAACAAGAGGGATTATCCTCACGATGTAGAGGATGAGGCCCTGAAGGCAGCCGTTCACGATTTCTGCTACGACAAGTGTTATGCTCTGGCCAAGGCCGCAAAACCTAAGCACGAGCGTCAGGATGGATTCGATGCCATCAAGAACGATTTCATCGCCACCCTTCCTGAACCTACTAACGAGGAGGAGAAGGAGGCTTACGCTCTTAAGCTTACTCTTATCGACAGATATTATCACGCAGAGGAGAAAGAGGCTATGCGTAACCTCATCCTCGACGAAGGCAAACGTCTGGACGGACGTGTATGCAACGAAGTTCGCCCTATCTGGTGTGAGGTCGGATATCTGCCTTGCGCACACGGTAGTGCCATCTTTACTCGTGGTGAGACACAGTCTCTGGCTACCGTCACACTCGGTACCAAGATGGATATGAAGGAGACTGACGAAGTCCTTATCCAGGACGATCAGCAGTTCGTGCTTCACTACAATTTCCCTCCGTTCGCTACGGGCGAGGCCAAGTCTCAGCGTGGCGTAGGCCGTCGCGAGATCGGTCACGGGAACCTCGCTATGCGCGCACTTAAGCCTGTCGTTCCACTTGCACCTGAGAATCCGTACGCAGTACGCGTGGTTTCAGATATTCTCGAGTCCAACGGTTCTTCTTCAATGGCTTCAGTGTGCGGCGGTTGCCTCGCTCTTATGGATGCCGGTGTGAAGATCAAGAAACCTGTCGCAGGTGTGGCTATGGGACTTATCACCGATGCTACCTGCCCTAATGACCGTTACGCCATCCTTACCGATATCCTCGGAGACGAGGATCACCTCGGAGATATGGACTTCAAGGTAACCGGTACGAAGGACGGTATCACCGCTACCCAGATGGATATCAAGGTGGACGGCCTTTCTTACGACGTCCTCGAGAAGGCTCTCGAGCAGGCTCGTCAGGGACGTCTCCATATTATGGGCGAGATGCTCAAGACTATCGCAGAGCCTCGTGAGGATTACAAGCCGTTCGTTCCGCGTATCGAGCAGATCCGCATCCCTGCAGAATTCATCGGTGCAGTTATCGGAAAGGGTGGCGAGACCATTCAGAAGATACAGAAGGAGACCGGCGCTACCATCACCATTACCGAGGAACCGCTTCCAGGTGGCGGTACAGAGGGAGTTGTCGATGTAGCTTCCAACGACAAGGAGGCTATGGTCAAGGCCCTCGACTGGATCAAGGGCATCTGCGCAGTTCCGGAGGCAGGTACCGTTTATCACGGCAAGGTAGTCAGCATTCTTGACTTTGGTGCCTTCGTGGAGATTCTCCCTGGCAAGGAAGGTCTGCTTCACGTAAGCGAGATCGCCTGGACCAAGACCGAGAAGGTAGAGGATGTCCTTAAGGTAGGCGACGAGATCGATGTCAAACTCCTCGAGATCGATGCCAAGACTGGCAAGATGCGCCTCTCAATGCGCGCTCTTACCGAGAAGCCTGAAGGATATGTGGAGCCTGAGCGCAAGCCTCGTTCTGACAGGGGTCCACGCAGGGACGGTGATTCACGCGGTCCACGCAGGGATGGCGACAGAGGCCCACGCCGCGACGGCGAACGCGGACCGAAGCGCACCTTCAGAAAGGAGAACAGATCTGAAGAGCATCACGAGAACGCTGAAGAGAAGAAGGAAGAGATCTTCTAATCGGATGAACATATGAAAAAGGGCTGAACCGGTAACAGGTCCAGCCTTTTTTGATTGTTGCCTTCACTGAGTTGCTGGCAGAGATGAGCTCACACTGCCTTCAATGTGTCAAGTGCACAACACGTCGCAAGTGTTTAATGCATTAAACAATTTTTCGTAAAATTTGTTTATTCGGATAAACATTCTCATCTTTGCTGAAAATCTTCAGATCGTATGGAAAGTTTGTTTGAAAAGCATCTTGAATATCTTGCCGATGTGCCTATGTCGTTCACCAGAAAGCTGATGGATACAATAGACTGGGATTCAAGGCTTGTGATGATTCGCGGGCCGAAAGGTGTCGGGAAGTCGACACTTATGCAGCAGTACATTCTCAAACACTACGATCCGGCAGACCGGCACGCGCTATACTGCTCCGCAGATACGGCATACTTTACAAGTCACACGCTGCTCGAAACCGCGTCTGAATTCGTAAAAAGGGGCGGCAAAGTGCTTTTCATCGATGAAATTCATAGATACGATAACTGGAGCCGTGAAGTAAAGGAAATCTACGACCTGTACAAGGGGCTAAGGCTTGTGCTAAGCGGCTCATCGCTGATTCAGCTCAATGACGGGCAGGCCGATCTGTCGAGACGTGTGGACGTATATGATATGTCAGGTCTGTCATTCCGTGAATACCTCTGGTTCCGCACCGGGACTGAAATCGCACCGATAAGTTTGCAGCAGCTACTGTCCTCTCCCAATGAACTGTGTTTCAAAGTTAGGTCTGTCTGCCGCCCGCTGGAATATTTTGAGGATTACCTGACAAGCGGTTACTACCCGTTCTCCTTTGAGAAAAGGAAAACATACAAAACTCTTGTCGAGAATGTGGCCAGCTACATAATAGACGGCGAGCTGACGAGATTCCGCGGGGTGAGCATATCCAATACCCGCAAAATCAAGGCAATGCTTCAGGTCATTTCGGTGATGTTGCCGTATCTGGTGGACATATCGAAACTTTCGAAGAGTGTGGGGATAGACAGGGTAACCATCGTGAAATACCTGAAATATCTCGATGAGGCCAAGCTCATCCGCTGCCTCTATACCGGACTGGATACCGTAACTGACCTGCAAAAGCCTGATAAAATCTTGATGGACAACACCAACCTCCTTTATGCATTCTCCGAAAGGCAACCGGAGGTTGGGACTATCAGAGAAACATTCTTCTGCAACCAGCTCGCATCCGCAGGCCACCGGCTGGAGTACGGCGGGCTCAAGACCGGTGACTTCCGGATAGACCGCGACGTTGTCGTGGAAGTTGGAGGCGCTGGGAAAGACTACTCGCAGATAGCTGACGAAGACATTAGAAACGCAGCCCTTGCCGTTGACAATATAGACATTGCCAACGGTAAGAAAATCCCACTATGGGCCTTCGGCTGCCTATATTGATGTTTCACGGCGAACGCAGACCGAAGCGCTCCTTCAGAAAGGAGAACAGATCTGAAGAGCATCACGAGAACGCTGAAGAGAGGAAGGAACAGATCTTCTAATCGGGTGGACATATGAAAAAGGCTGAACCGGTAACAGCGCTTGCTTAAATCCAAACTTTTTTATCACTTTGCACCTTATGGAAATTATTACCGCACCAATTTCATTTTATCTTTGCCATACTCAACTGTATGGCATATGCATAAAGGAAAATACGTGTTCTCCCAGCTTTTAG
>CAVFXO010000016.1:0-12892 GCA_963626825.1 bacterium
GGAGTAAGTCCTATTCTCTCAGGGTATTGGACGACATTCATAAAGTGGCGAGCGCACGGAAGGGAGAAGAACAGCCGGAGCACAAGACCGAGCAGAAGGTGTTCGGTTTCAACGCTATGTTCGCAGTCGCTTCAATCCCTATGGCCAAGGCCTATTATAATGAGTTCAAACGCCAGCAGGCCGAACTCCCGGAAGCCCAGAGACTGAAGGTCGCCACCATATACAGTTATGGGGCGAATGAAGAAGAGATTGACGGGATACTCTCCGAAGAGAATCCTGAAAGCACCACCCAGCTTGACCAGCAGTCAAGGGACTTTCTGGAAGGGGCGATCAAGGACTATAACCGAATGTTCTCCACCAACTACGACACGTCAAGTGACAAATTCCAGAATTACTATAAGGACCTGTCCCTTAGAATGAAGAACAGACAGGTGGATCTATTGATAGTGGTGAATATGTTCCTGACCGGGTTTGACGCCACGACGCTGAATACTCTATTTGTCGATAAGAACCTCCGGCAACACGGACTTATTCAGGCATTCTCAAGGACCAACAGGATTCTCAATTCTGTTAAGGCATTTGGCAATATCGTATGTTTCAGGGACTTGCAGCAGGAAACGGACGACGCGATAGCCCTGTTCGGGGACAAGGACGCCAGCAGTATTGTTGTCTTGAAAGACTTCCTGTCCTACTTCAATGGCTATGACAATGAGAACGGCAAACATTGTTTCGGTTACAGGGAACTGGTGGAGCAGCTGCAGGATGAGTTCCCCCTTGGAAAGCCAATACTTGGAGAGGAAGCCGAGAAAAGATTTATTGGCCTGTTCGGTTCCCTGTTGAGATCCATCAATGTCCTGTCTTCCTTCGATCAGTTTGAAGGTCAGAAACTGCTCTCAGACAGGCAGTTGCAGGACTACCAGAGCCATTATCTTGACCTGCAGGAGAAATGGAGAAAGAGAAGAACCGGGGACAGAGAAAATATTAATGATGACCTGGTCTTTGAGACGGAACTCATAAGACAGGTCGAGATCAATATCGACTATATCCTTATGCTGGTGCAGAAGTATCACGATGACAACTGCACTGATAAGGAGATACTGGTAAGCATTAGTAAGGCCATTGGCTCAAGTATGCAGCTTCGCAGCAAGAAAGAACTCATTGAGAGTTTCGTCGCCAGCGTGAGCGCCGATACCGATGTGGAGCAGGGGTGGCGGGATTATGTCCAAAAACAGAAGGCCGAGGACCTTCAGGAACTCATAACGAGCGAAAACCTCAGGCCCGAGGAGACCGAGAAGTTCATCGAGAGTTCATTCAAGGAAGGACAGGTCCGCACCACCGGGACGGACATCGACAAGATACTGCCTCCAATGTCCCGCTTCGGCGGCGGCAATAGACAGGAGAAGAAGAAAACCGTAATCGAGAAACTCCAGGCCTTCTTCGATAGATATTTCGGCCTGTGATAACCGCAGAACTTATTTTTCTTTCATTAGCGAGATCAGGTCGTCAACTATGTAGTCTCTGCTGTAAGTGTCGATGCTACGTTTCCTATACAAAAGGTTGTAAAGTCCAATTGGTTATCAGATTCTTTCCGCAAAAATAATGATTCCCAGGATTATCAATGCAAAATTCCCTAAAGATTTTTCAGCAGCGTCTATTCTTTCGGGAACAGGGCTACGTTGTCGAAGGACGGGGTGAGGCGGCCGTCTTCGATGGCGTGGATGATCTCCACGACCTTGTCGTTGTACGGGGTAGGGACTCCTACCTTACGACCATAGGCGCAGACGCTTCCGTTGATGGCGTCCACCTCGGTCTTCTTACCGTGCTCAATGTCCTGAAGCATACTGGCCTTCAGAAGTGCGTGTTTCTTGATAGCTATAGGGATGATCGCAAACGATACGGCCTTCTTTATAGGATTATGATAGTCCAGCAGTTTGACCACGTCTTTCCCTTGAATAGGTTCTATCTTCACTCCGCCGGCATCACATACGTCGATACATTCCTTTATGATGGCCTGAACTATCCTGCGGGAATGCTTTTCCTTTGCGGCCTGTCCGAAAGTGCTGCCGCACACTGCGCTCATTCCTGAGAATGAAGAGTTTATGAGAAGCTTGCTCCATCTGGTACCGATGAAATTCTCATCTACTTCTACCGGGCCCATTTTCTCCAGAAGCGCCTTTACTTCGTCGAAATGCCCGTTTGGCCTGTCTCCGAGGTATCCGAGGGAGAATGTGAGGCTGTCCGGTGAACTGGTCAGCTCACTTACGCCGGGCTCAGTCATCGTCGCGCCCCATGCCACGGTGCATCCCAGCACCCTGTCTTCGCCCACGATCTCGCTGATAAGCAGCTCCGGAAGGCCGTTCTGGAGGGTCACGATCACTCCGTCTTCGCTAAGATAATCCTTAAGGAACGTCACCACTTCTTGATTATGCTGCTGCTTGGTCATAAGGAAGATGACGTCGTACTTGCCGCTCATCTGATCCGGCGTATAGACGGTAACTTTCTGCACGAAGTCCACGGTGCCCGTCACGTGCGCTCCGTTCTTCTGAAGCGCCTCCACGTGCTTGATATTCCTGTTTATAAGTTCGATGTCGCCGCCACCGCGTGTGATGAAGGCTCCCAGAATGGTGCCGAGCGAACCGGCTCCGTAAATCGCTGCTCTCATAGATATTCTTTTTTAGTGACGGTAAAGATAGGCATTTTTTTATTGATCTGACAAATTGTCACGCCGGGGGCGATGGAATGTAATTTGGGATTATAGAGGGTAAAAGGAGAAAAAATATGGAGAATAAATACGAAAATCTAGAAAAATACGCCATCAACCTTAATCAGAGGGCGCTTCAAGGCAAGCTTGACCCTGTGATCGGGCGAGATGAAGAGATCCGCCGTGTCCTTCAGATATTGAGCCGGCGAACGAAGAACAACCCTATCCTGGTAGGTGAACCGGGTGTGGGAAAGACCGCGATTTCGGAAGGAATTGCGCAGAAGATTGTGAACGGCGACGTGCCGGAGAACCTTAAGAACCGCCTCATCTATTCGCTGGATATGGGTGCCATCATAGCGGGTGCCAAGTACCAGGGCGAATTCGAGGAGAGGCTCAAGGCGGTCGTAAAGGAAGTTGTCGAATCCGACGGCCAGGTCATACTGTTCATAGATGAAATCCATACGCTCGTGGGGGCCGGACGAAGCTCCGGGGCTATGGATGCGTCGAACATACTGAAGCCGGCATTGGCCCGAGGCGAACTGAGAACCATAGGTTCGACCACTTTGGACGAGTATCAGAAGTACTTCGAGACCGACAAGGCGCTCGAACGCCGATTCCAGATGGTGATGGTCGATGAACCGACTCCGGCCGAGTCCATCTCCATCCTTCGTGGGCTGAAAGAAAAATACGAGAACCACCACAAGGTGAAGATCGAAGACGATGCTCTCATCTCCGCTGTGGAGCTCTCTTCGCGTTACATCACGTCGCGTTTTTTGCCTGATAAGGCGATAGACCTGGTGGACGAGGCCGCATCGAAGCTCCGTCTGGAGATGAACTCCGTGCCGGAACCTATCGCGGAGCTCGACAGCAGGATACGCCAGCTCGAGATCGAGAAGGAGGCCGTAAAGCACGAGGGCGTGTCCCTGAAGCTCGACAAGATCGAGGCTGAATTGGCCGAAGCCCGAAAGCAGCACGCCGAACTGCAGAAGCGCTGGGATGACGAGAAGGGGATACTCTCGAAGATACAGGCCGACCGCTCGCAGCTCGAGGAACTTAAGATTCAGGCTGCCAATGCCGAGAGAAGCGGAGATTATGGCCGCGTGGCAGAGATTCGCTACGGCAAAATGTCTGAACTTCAGAAAGATATCGAGACGCTCAATGCACGCAAGGCAGCCATCAAGGACCCTATCCTGAACGAGGCCGTAACCCCGAACGACATCGCCGAAGTGGTGGCCAGATGGACCGGCATTCCTGTGAACAGGATGCTCGAGAGCGAGAAGGCCAAGCTGCTCAGAATGGAGTCTGAACTCCACAAGAGGGTAGTGGGGCAGGATGCGGCCATCAAGGCGGTGAGCGATGCTGTGCGCCGAAGCCGTGCTGGGCTTCAGAACGAGAAGAGGCCTATCGGATCGTTCCTGTTCCTGGGTACCACCGGCGTGGGCAAGACCGAATTGGCCAAGAGCCTGGCGGAATTTCTGTTCAACGACGAGAATATGATCACCCGTATCGATATGTCAGAATATCAGGAGCGTCATTCGGTGAGCCGTCTGGTCGGTGCGCCTCCGGGATATGTGGGATACGATGAAGGCGGTCAGCTCACCGAAGCCGTGAGGAGAAAGCCGTATTCCGTCATTCTGCTCGACGAGATCGAAAAGGCCCATCCGGACGTGTTCAACCTGCTGCTGCAGGTGCTGGACGACGGACGTCTGACCGACAACAAGGGCCGTACGGTGGACTTCAAGAACACCATTCTCATAATGACGTCGAACGCCACGCTTGAACAGATCAAGGCCACGATGCGTCCGGAATTCATTAACCGTATCGACGAGATCATCACGTTCTCTCAGCTTACGAAAGACGATATCCGCGCCATCCTTCACATCCAGATGAACGCCCTGCGCGACAAACTGGACGAAAGCGGAGTTCAGATAGTCTTCAGCGAAGGGTTTGAAAACTATATGACCGACGAAGGTTATGATCCGGCTTACGGTGCGCGTCCTATCAAGCGTCTTATGCAGCGTGAGCTTGTGAATATCATCGCGACGAAGATCCTGGAGGGTGGAGTCCAGAAGGGCAGCACCCTGAGGGTCGACGTGAAGGAAGGTCAGGTCGTAGTGGATGTGGTGGAATAAGGCCTGGCCGGCAGGCGATTTTGTGTTACGGATTTTTTGTATTAAATTCGCCGGCTGAAGTAATGGCGAAGTTTTATAAGATATTTTTGACATTCATAGCCCTTCTGGGCTTGTCCTCGGTGGCCGGCGCGGCGACTGAAGAGAGTGTCGATTCCCGGGAAAAGCGGGAGGAATTCGTAATACATTATCGCTTCGATAAGATAGACGTCGATTCCACATATCTTGAGAACAAGAAATCACTGGCCCATATCCGTTATTTCCTGAGGAACTCCCACCGCGTGGACAGCATCACCATCTACGCCTGGGCATCTCCGGAAGGTGGATATCCGCACAATAAGTGGCTCTCCACCAAGCGTGCCGAATCCGCGAAGAAGCTCCTTCTTTCCCTGGCCGGGAAGAACAGCGAACTCACTGAGGACAAGATTCTCATCAGCCCTCTGGCCGAGAACTGGGAAGGCCTCATCCGTATGGTGGAGGAGAACTACACCTTCTCGAACCGTGACGCCCTTCTTAAGATCCTGTATGCCGACGGCATAGGCGCCGAGACGCGCAAATGGCGAATCAAGCATATGGACAGGGGAGTGACGTGGAACTACCTCAAGCGCAACTATATGAAGAAGCTACGTGCCGCCACCTGGGTGTGCGTGTGGTCCGACGAGTTCGTGCTCCTGCCGATTTCGGCTCCGAAGGACACGCTTCTAGCTCCGGTTCCGACCATCTTCAGGGAACTGTATAAGCCTCTTCCTCACGAATCCGCCGACAGCCTGGCCGAGAAGATGATTCTCGAGGTTAAGACCAATGTCCTCTACGATGCCGTCACCGCGCTCAACATAGGAGTGGAGGTGCCTATAGGGCAGAATTTCAGCGCCGCGGTCAATTACCTCAACCCTTGGTGGGCCTGGGGACCGAATGATAAGAAGTACGCCTTCCAGATACAGGAACTCGGTTTCGGTGCCAGATGGTATCCTTTCCCTGTGGACGGCAGACGTCTGACGGGCCTGTATGCCGGAGTCTATGCGAAGAGCGCGCAGTACGACTTCCAGAACGACACGAAGTACTGCTATCAGGGAGAATACTGGAGCGTGGGTGCCACGGCCGGATACGTTTTCTACATTAAGAAGTATATGCGTCTGGAACTTGGCTTGCAGGTAGGCTATCTGCAGTCGGATTACAGGCATTATCAGCCGGACACCGGGTACGAGCATCTGTACCGCGACCCATACAAGGTGGGTAAGTTCTACTTCTTCGGTCCGACCAGCGTGAGCGCTACGCTTACCGTTCCGCTTTACGTCAAGTACAAGAAATAAAATAAGGCTCCTGATTGCTCGGGAGCCTTTTTCATCTGCTGCGAGAGGCAGTCTAGTTCAGTGATTCCACCAGTTCGAGAACTCTTCTTCTGTTCTCTTCCAGCACTTCGTCGTCAGCCTTCACCTCGTGGTATTTGCCCTGAGCCTTATAGTAGTCTATAAGCGGCTCGGTCTGAGTGTGATAGGTCTTGATGCGGTTGTTGATGGTCTCCTCCGAAGCGTCGTCTGCGCGTCCTTCGATGGCGGCGCGGTGCGCAATGCGCTGTTTGACCGTCTCGTCGGAGATCATAAGAGAGATTACGGCGCTGACTTCGCTGTTCCTGTCGGCGAGAATCTTGTCGAGGTCGCGTGCCTGGCCGAGAGTGCGCGGGAATCCGTCGAGGAGGAATCCGTTGACGCCCTTCACAGTGTCGAATTTGGCGGCGATCATCTTCTCCACCACTTCGTCAGGAACCAGCATACCCTTGTCTATGAGGGACTTGGCATGGGCCCCGAGCTCCGTTCCGGCAGCGATCTCAGCTCTGAGAAGCTCTCCCGTGGAGATGTGACACAGGTTATATTTTTCCCGCACAGCCACTGCGTGTGTGCCTTTGCCCGCACCTGGAGGGCCGAACATAATGTAGTACTTCATAATATATTATTCTAATACATAAATATCCTTGAGGTTGCGCCCTATCTGGTCGTAGTCCAGCCCGAAGCCCACTATGAAGCGCGGCGGAATCTCCATCGCGGCGTAGTCCACGCAGAGATCCTTCTGGTCATATACGTCAGGCTTGAGAAGCATCGTGCAGATCTCCACTTCAGATGCCCCAGCGTTCTTTAAGTGGTCGTGAAGGAAGCGGATGGTGTTCCCGGTGTCCACGATGTCCTCGCAGATTATCACCTTTCTTCCGGCGATGTTCCTGGTGATGTCCAGGTCCACTCTGATGCTGCCAGTGCAGTGCGTGCCTTCATACGAAGAAAGCTTGACCGACATCAGTTCGAGGGGGAATTTGAGCCTTTTCATCAGTTCGGAAGTGAACATTATGGCACCGTTGAGAACACAAAGCAGAATGACCGGTTCCCCGTCGTCGGAATGCTTGTCGTTAAGTCTGTCCGCTACTTTGTCGATAGCCTTTTCAAGTTCGTCGTTCATTATGTACGGAACGAACGTTTTGTCGTGTAGAGTAATACTTTTCATTTTTGAATTACCAATTAACAAAGATAGGAATTTTACTCGGTCTTTACTATATTGCAGAACCAAATAATGAACTTGCTATGAGAACTTTGTTCCTTTTGCTGGCCCTTTGTGCCCAGAACGCGGCCGTCAGTGCCGTTTTTACGGATTATCTTCAGGCTGCCGCCTTTCTTTCCGGATGCCAATGTGTCGAGAATCTTCCCGAAGACGAATCGGAGCGCGCCTATGACCTTAATCTTCACCCGATTAGGCTCAATTCTGCCTCGGCGGACAGGCTCCTGGCCACAGGATTTTTCACCCCCTTCCAGGCGGCTTCCATTCTGGACTACAGGTCCCGTAACGGGGACATTCTCTCCGTGGCCGAACTTTCCGCCGTGCCGGGAATTGGGGAGCGGATGGCCTCGGCCCTGTCCTTTTTCGTGTCTTTTGAAAGTGGCCTGCTGCCCACGCAAAGGCACTCCGGCGGGCGGACGGATGTTCAGGGCAGTATGTGCAACACCGTGAAATCGTCTGCCGTGCAGTCCCGTCTGAAACTCAGCGCTGAATCCACCCGGGGCTGGAGTGCCGGCCTATGCGCCACCGATGTTCTGCAGTCTGCGTATTCCAGATATCGGGGCGGGGGAGTGTTGTCCGATGTGATCGTGGGCAGCCTTAACGCCCGCTTCGGCCAAGGCTTGACTTTTTCCAGCGGGTTCTCGATGGGCGGCGTGCAGAGCCTCTCATCCCTGTCCCGAAACCCCACAGGCATCACCCCCAGCGCCACATCGAACTCTTCCTATGCCCTGAACGGCTTGTCCGTGGCGCTGCGTTTCGGAAAACTTACTCTCCAGAGTTTCAGTACCTTCGATCTGGCCACCCAGGCCCTGAACTTTTCGGTACTGACGAGCCGCTCTACCGCAGGCCTCACTTTCGCGCGCTCCGGGAAGACTCTTTCAGCAGGTGTGGATGCCAAGTCCACCGTCGGCAGTTTCACCCTTTGGGGCGAGGCCTCGGCGTGCCTGAACGGGGGAAATCTGGGCAGCGCCGCACTTGCCGGGGTGTATTACAATCTGGCCTACAGGCGGCGCATAGCCCTGATGCTCAGATCTTACAGCACAGGTTATGCGAATCCTTACGCCTCCGCCGTGCGAAGCGGCTCTAAATGCAGCGACCAGACGGGGCTGGACCTCGGCGTGGATTATGATGATTTCTCGGCTCTGCTGGATGTGTACAGAAAGCCCGGTACGGGGGACGGTCAGGCCAGGCTGATCTCCACATACAGTCACTCGTGGAGCGGCGCCGCGCTGGAATGCCGGCTGAATTCACGCTTCGTCGGGTCAGCGCGGCGCGAGCTGCGGCTTACCGGAACTCTGACGCGCGGGGTTATCGAACTGTCTGCCCGGGGTCAGGTGCTGAAAGGAGAGTCGTGGGCCGGCCTTGCCTATGTGCAGACTGCGTTGAAAGGGCGGAACCCCTCAGGCAAGGCCGCCGCTACGCTGCGCATTACATATTTCCACGCTTCGGACTGGAACGACCGTCTGTACGGGTACTCTCCGGATGTGCCGGGATTTTTCTCGGTAAGGGCTTATTACGGGCACGGCCTCGAATGGGCCATCTATCTGAAAGCGAAGGGATTGGCATTCAGGATAGGAAGAACGGCATATTTTGACGGCAAGGCGCCGAAGCTGGAGATGAGGCTGCAGGTGTCGCTCAGAACTTCAGGCTCATTCCTACGCCCAGAGCAGGCGAGGAACTGGTCGAAGTGAATGCGTAGGCGTTCCCGGTGGCGTAATTCGGACTTATCAGGGTAGGGCTCACGCTCATCGAGATGTCATCGGAGATCTCGAAATCGTGCATGTACGCGAACACATTGGCATCTATCACCTGAAGAAGGTAGCCGGCGAAGGTCACGAGCAGGGCGTAGTCGCGGTAACGGCGGTAGAGGTCCTTGTAGTATTTGGCCGTCTCGGTGGTGATGTAGGTGGTGTCCCCGGAATTGTAGATGGCCCTGAAGCGCTCGAAGTTCGACTTGAACTTGAAATAGTAGCTCAGGCTTCCGCCCATCACGCCCCAGTAAACGGGGAGTTTCCACAGTTCGCGGTTATAGATCTGGCCCAGGCCCGGCAGCAGCAGCGAATAGAGAGTGGCTTTCTGTGGGTTAGGCCAATCATTTGGCTCATAACTTATTACGCCGTCCATAAGCGTGCCCCAGTAGATCAGTCCGGCGCCCGCATAGCACAGCGCGCTTGCGGTGGAGTTTCCTGCCTGTCCATAGTAGATGCCGCCGCCGATTCCGGCCGCGATGCCGCCGTAGACAACGGGCAGTTTCCAGTAGTCTTTGTTATAGATCTGCATTCCGCCCACGCACAGCAGCGATCCTTCGAAGGAAGTCGCCACATCCATAGTGTTCCTGTGAGTCAGGCCGCCGAAGTATTTCTTCACGTCGAAGATCTTGTCGGCCGAGGTGGTGTCGGCGGTCTCGGAGTCGTTGTAGCTCTGGGAAAAGGCCTCGTCCTTGAACTGCGCGTGGCATTCAAGCGAACCGGCTCCAAGCAGCAGAACGCTGAGCAGCAGAAATTTAGTCCTTTTTAAGCGCATCCAGAAAGCGGTTGATCTCTTCGTCAGAGCGGAAATTGATGGTGAGGGTTCCCTTGCCGCTGTCGTCCCTTTTCAGGCTGATCTTGCCCTTGAAGAAACGCGCCACCTCCTTGCAGAGGTCCTTGTGCAGCGAAGGTATTTCAGGTGCGGCAGCCGGGGTGCCTTCAGCGGGCTTGTCCGCAGACGCGCGGCTCAGAAGCGCCTTTACCTTATCCTCCAGCTGGCGGACGTTGAGCGAATTCTTGATAGTGTAGTCGCAGAGTCTGGTCTGCAGGTCGGGGTCTTCCACCGATAGCAGAGCCTTGGCATGTCCCACGCTTATCTGGCCCACCTTTATGTCGTGCTGCACCTTGACGGGCAGCTTCAGGAGGCGTATCTGATTGGCCACCGAAGAGCGGCTCTTGCCCAGGCGTTCGGCCATCTGCTCCTGTGTGAGCGAACATTCGGTAAGAAGTCTCTGGTAGCTGAGTGCCACTTCGATAGGGTCGAGGTTCTCCCTCTGCACGTTCTCCACGATGGCCATCTCCAGCATTCCCTGGTCATTGGCCTCCCTCACGTAAGCGGGGATTTCGTCGAGTCCGGCCATCTGGCAGGCTCTGTAACGCCTCTCGCCGCTTATTATCTGGTAGCGGTTAGGCGCTGTCCTTCTGACAGTTATGGGGGTGATGAGGCCAAGGGTCCTGATCGATGCGGCCAATCCTTCCAGCTGCTCCGCGTCGAAACTTGTGCGCGGCTGGTACGGGTTCGGCTCTATGAACTTGACCGGCACTCTGAGCACGTCGGCAGTGGGTTCGGCTATGCTTGCCGCCTGCGCCTTCTGCTGATAGGACACCGGTTTGCGAAGTTCATCTACTTCCGGGAGATTTCCCAGAATGGCGCCTAATCCGCGGCCCAATCCTCTAGGTGGCTGACTCATATCTTTTCGTTGTTTCTTTCCAGAACTTCTCTGGCGAGATTCAGATAGTTGTTGGTTCCGTTGCTGTTCACGTCATACAGGACGATAGGCTTGCCGTAGGACGGAGCCTCGGACAGCCTGATGTTACGCTGTATTATGGTATTGAATACCATAGACTTGAAGTACTCTTTCAATTGGCCCACCACCTGAGCGTGAACCTTCGTGCGGCCGTCGAACATCGTGACCACGAAGCCTTCGATGTTAAGGTCGGGGTTACTGCCGTTCTGCACGAGCCTTATGGTCTGAAGGAGCTTGCCAATGCCCTCGAGTGCGAAGAATTCCGGCTGTACCGGGATGATCACTGAATCGGCGGCCGACAGGCAGTTGATGGTTATGAGGCCGAGCGACGGAGCGCAGTCCATTATTATATAGTCGTATTCGTCTCTGATGGGCGCAAGGGCTTTCCTGAGGATGTGGTCCCTGTCCGGAAGGTCGATGATCTCTATCTCCGCCCCTACCAGGTTGATGTGGGAGGGGATCATCTTGAGGTAGTCCATCTCGGTGGGAAGGACGGTCTGCGACGCTTCCACGGCCCCTATCATTATCTCATACAGGGTGTGGCCCTGGGTGGATTCCGGGGAGTAGTTGAGACCCGAGGTGGTGTTCGCCTGAGGGTCGGCGTCTATGATGAGGACCTTCTTTTCGAGGATGGCAAGTGAAGCCGCGAGATTGATGGCGGTGGTGGTTTTCCCCACTCCGCCTTTCTGATTGGCTATAGCTATAATCTTTCCCATAGAATGGCAAATTTAACAAAATTATTTGACTTTGCCCGTGCTCCGGGTGCGGTTCGGGAAATAAATGGCGGCGGGGCGCTACAGGTTGCTCAGCACGTTGATCTTGTGCGGCAGCAGCTCCACCGTAGCGGGAATTCTTCCCACTATCTCGCCGTCCAGCTCCACGATGTCCTCGGACAGCGAGTCCTTCGGCACGATCTGGAAGCGGGTTCCTCTGGCGTAGAGTATCTTTTTCGATTTGTGAAGGCTCTTCCTGTAGATGCGCGGAAGTTCCGGGATTACTGACAGGATGGGGATTTTCGGCACTATCACCGCGTCCAGGATCCCGTCGGTAGGGTCTGCCAGACAGCACTGCTGCATTCCGCCGCCGCAGTACGAGCCGTTACCGAAGGCGATGTCGAGCACAGGTCCGGAATAGATCAGGGTCCCGTCGCAGTAGAAGTCTATGTCTATCGGCTTGATGTGGAACAGGTTATGAAGCAGTGCTCGAAGGTAGATGCGTGCTTTGCGCTTGCCGTGCTCCTTGCTGTGGTTCACCTGCTGGCACACGTGCGAATCGAACACTATGCCTCCGATATTGGCCATATAGGACACTTTGCCTTCACCCAGGCTCACCTTCACCACGTCCTCTTTCACGAAACGGCCCTGTGCGAGCACTTCGGTCATCTTTATGGTGTCGTGCGGGATTTTGTACGCCTTGATCCAGTCGTTCCCGCTGCCTATGGGGGCCAATGCGAGATAGAACTCCTCGGGACTCGTGCCGGTCTGCGCGCACCAGGACAGCACCCCTTCGAACACTTCGTGTATGCTGCCGTCGCCGCCTACCGTGAGGATTTTCCTGTAGCCCATACGGGCTGCCGCTGCGGCCAATTCTTCCGCGTGGTGCTTGTGCGTGGTGTATGCCACGTGAAGGGGAACGCCAAGCCTTTTAAGATGTCTTTCTGCCGGCACCCATTTGGACATAGTCTTTCCCGACCCTGCGTGAGGATTTATAATGGTATACCACTCTTTCTTCGAATTTGCCATTTGCGATGATTAGGGGAGTGCAAATTTAGTAAAAATTTCCCCGTTATTTGTGATTTATTAAAATAGTCTTGTTTTTGCTGAATATTTCGGAGCATAGGCACCCAGCGTTTCAGCCGAAAATCCACTCCGTTTTTCGGAGTATTCAGCTTCGGACTGATATAGAGGAGGGGACCCGCTGGCAGCAAGTTCGACTGCGGACGCGGATGACAGTGGGGAGGCCGGAGCGAAGCGAAAGGGTGCGGAAAACCTGAAAAACGCACCCTTTCAGAAGGCCCACCCCTTT
>CAVFXO010000017.1:0-7023 GCA_963626825.1 bacterium
CCTTCGTGGACGGCTTGTTGCTAATGTGTGCTATTCTGGCAGGGCAGAGACTTTTCGGAGCGTTTGCCCGTGTAGGGTCGCGAAGCGACAGCGCAGAAAGACTCAGCCCTGCCAGACAGCCCTTCCAGGCTAACGTAACAGGCCAGCCCTGGCAGATAGCCCTGCCTGACTAACGTGACAGGCAATACCCGTCAGTCCAGGTGTGGACATAACTGGACTGAAAGTTCCACACCTAGACGGAATGCGTTAGAGAGGCCTACAGCTCAAAGGCGGTGAGGTCGGCGTAGGATTTCTGGAAATCGCGCTGGGCGTTCAAGCTCTGCTCCAGAGTGTCGTAGAAGAATTCCATCTGCAGCATATAGTCAAGCACTGACACAGCGCCGCGATCCATCGCCTTCTGCAGAAGCGCCACATTATCAGACACTTTGGCCATAGACTCCTCGTAAGACAAAGCTACCTTCTGCAGCCCCGCAGTCTTCTGATACTGCATCTCCAGATTATAATAGAACCGGCTCTTCGCTTCATTCTGCCGCGCCCTGGCCGCGGTAAGCGAAGCCTGAGCCTGTTTCACGCGGCGTCCTGCCGACCACAGCGGCACAGACACTCCCACAGACACTCCCTGATACCTCTGCCCTACCACGAACTCACCAGCATAACCCACTGACAGCGAAGGCATAGCCTCGCTTCTCCTAAGTGTCAGTTCCTCCTGGCCGACCTTCACCTGCGCACGAACATAAGCGAGCGCCGGACTCCTGTCGGAAGCCTCCAGGGCCCACTGTTCAAAGTCAGACGGCAGCATAACGGATTCATATTCAGAAACGTCGAACAAGACGTCCTCACCCCCGTTCAGTTGACGGAGTTCCAGCAGCACGGCGTCACGCTCTATGGTAAGACGGGTCAACTCGCCGGACAGTTTGGAAAGACTCAGAACAGCATTATTATACTCCAGCTGATTGGCCTGTCCGAGGGACAGCTTTCTCTCCAACGAAGAGGCTATGTCGGAGGCGTTCTGCACGCGGGTCTGCATCTGCGCGAGAAGAGCATTGTAATAAACCAGATCTATGCAGCACTTCTCCGCCTGAAGAAGAATGGTCTGCCTTTCGGAACGGAAATTGCTCTGTGCCAGGTCGTTGCGTCCATCTGCGGCACGGCGTCTCGCCCCGGAAAGCGTTGCATAGTCAAAGGTCTGGCTCGCAGACACATCCTGACGGTTACCGATAGCTAACGGGCTGCCCCACAGGTAACTGAATTCTATCTCCGGGTCGGGCAGGCTGGAAGAAAGGCTATTTTCCAGCTTTTCCGCTTCCAGCTCAGCGGCCAAGGCCTTCAGCGTAATGTTGTTCTTCTCCACACTGCCGAGCACTTCCTGCACGCATAAAGTCTGAGCGTAAGCCGCGAGCGGGCAGAGAAGCCCTGCGATCACAATTCCATAAATGACACGATTCATATCTTCTCCTCCTTCAGGGTATTTTTCTTATTGGTAATCAAATACATAATAGGCACGATAAAGCCATTGAGGAAAGTCGAAGTGAACAGACCTCCCAGGATCACCTTGGCCATAGGACTCTGAATCTCGTTTCCCGGCAGATCGCCTCCTATCACCAGCGGAATCAGCGCCAGAGCGGAGGTCAGAGCCGTCATAAGGATAGGGTTGAGCCTGTCTTCCGAACCTGTCAGCACGCTGTCCATCAGGGACATACCCCCGGCACGAAGGTCATTGTACCGTGCCACCAGAAGCATACCGTTGCGCGTGGCTATACCGAACAGCGAGATGAATCCGATAATGGCCGGAATGCTGACCACCCCGTCGGTAAGCCAGATCACCAGCACGCCGCCTATCAGGGCAAGCGGTAGGTTAAGCAGCACCACCAGAGACTGGGTGGCATTACGGAACTGCTTGAACAGCAGCAGGAATATTATGATTATCGCGAAAATCGACGTGATGAGCAGGGTGCGCGAAGCCGCCTCCTGACTTTCGAATTGGCCTCCGTACTCGATGCGGTATCCCTCCGGGAGCACTATCTTCTCATCGATGGTGCTGCGGATGTCAGACACTACGCTGCCCAGGTCGCGGCCGGCCACATTGGCAGAAATCACGATCTTGCGGGCCACGTTCTCGCGGTTGATGGTGTTCGGTCCGGTGGTGGAAATCACGTCAGCGATATATCCGAGAGGCACTTTCTGCCCGTCGGCATCGACCATCAAATTACGTATGCTCTCAGCTGTGGCGCGATAGTCATCGTCCACCTTCAGAAGCAGATCGAACGAGCGGTTGCCCTCATAGACCAGCGAAATCTTCTCGCCGGAGAGCAGCACGCTTATCATCTTCTCGAATTCCGGGATGGTGATACCGTAGCGCGCGAGCATCTCACGACGCGGAACTATCTGAAGCTGAGGCCTTTCGACTTGCTGCTCCACATTAAGGTCCGCCACGCCTTCGATGCCGGATATGGCCTGCTTGATCTGATTGCCAATCAAGTACATACGGTTAAGGTCCGTACCGAAAAGCTTTATGGCGATATTGGCCTGAGTGCCGGAAAGCATAGCGTCGATGCGGTGCGTGATAGGTGCGCCGACCTCCACGTTGATGCCCGGAATCACCTTGAGCCTCTCGCGGACTTCGGCGGAGAGTTCATCCTTAGAACGTCCGCTCAGGATATAAGGGGCTTCGATCTCGGAGGCGTTCACCCCAAGCGCATGTTCGTCAAGTTCGGCGCGTCCGGTCTTGCGGCCTACCGTCTGTATCTCCGGGATGCTCAGCAGAATTTCCTCCACCTTCGCGCCAATCTTGTCCGACTCTTCGAGGGACACGCCCGGCATAGTGCTGACGTTAATGGTGAACGAGCCTTCGTTGAACGGCGGCAGGAAGCTGCTTCCAAGCGACAGGAAGATAATCAGAGTGGCCACGAACACGGCCAGAGTCGCCCCAAGCACGCCTTTCCTGTGCACAAGCGACCAGTTGAGCGCACGCGCGTAAACCTTTCTGAGCCAACGGGTAAGAGCCGGCTCACGGTCCGCCTTGTCACCCTTGTACCGACCCAGCAGGTAGCTGCAGAGGACAGGGGTGAGGGTGAGAGCCACCAGCGTCGAAGCGCAAAGCGATGTGATGAATGCTATGCCAAGCGGGGCGAGCAGCTTTCCCTCCATTCCGGAGAGGAAAAACAGCGGAATGAAGCTCACTATAATGATAAGGGTGGAATTAAGAATTGGCATACGTACCTCGCGGGAAGCCTCGAACACCACCGAAAGCGTGGATGCGCGGCGGTCAGGTGGCAGGTTGTGGTTCTCTCGGAGCCGTTTGAAGACGTTTTCCACATCCACTATGGCGTCATCCACGAGCGAGCCAATCGCAATGGCCATACCTCCGAGGCTCATCGTATTGATGGTGAGGCCCATAAGCTTAAGCGTCAGGATGGTGATGACCAGCGAGAGCGGAATGGTGACCAGCGAGATCAGCGTGGTGCGCACGTTCATAAGGAATATGAACAGGATGATCACCACGAACAGGCCGCCCTCGAAAAGCGACTTTTTCACGTTGTCGATGGAACTGTTAATGAACCGCTCCTGGCGGTAGATGTCGGTGGACATCTTCACGTCTGCGGGAAGGCTCTTCTGGAGTTCGGCCAATGCCTTGTCTATCTGGGCGGTAAGTTCTATGGTGCTGACATTGGGCTGCTTGGTGACGGTCACCATCACGGCCGGATGCCCGTCGTGCGATGCCACGCCCATCTTCGGGCTGTGGGAGCCGACCTTCACCGTGGCCACGTCGCGCAGCGCCACGGGCTTGCCATCAACGCGTCTGACCACCGCCTGGCCGAGAGCCCCGACATCAGAGGTGGACAAAACTCCGCGGACTATATACTCGTTACCATATTCATATAGAATGCCTCCTGAGGTGTTCTGGTTCATATTCTCCACCGCGCCGACCACATCGCTCAGCGTCACGCCGCAGTGGTTCATCCTGCCCGGGTCGAGCAGAATCTGATATTCCTTGATGTCGCCACCCATCACGGCCACCTGCGCCACACCTCCCGTAGCCAGCAGCCTTGGCCTGATAGTCCAGTCCGCTATGGTACGCAGGTCCTGCATCGAAGTGGTGTCGGCGGTAAGAGCCACGAACATCAGTTCTCCGAGAATCGAGGACTGCGGGCCAAGTGTCGGGTTCCCCACGCCCTCCGGCAGCTCGTCCTTCACCACGGCGATCTTCTCGGAAACTATCTGCCGGGCGAGATAAATGTCTGTACCCCAATTGAATTCCACCCACACGACAGAAAAACCGGTGGTGGAAGACGACCTTACGCGGCGCACGTCCGTGGCTCCGTTCACAGCGGTCTCCACAGGAAAAGTCACGAGCCGCTCGACCTCCTCGGGCGCCATACCCTTGGCCTCAGTCATAATCACCACGGTCGGGGCATTGAGGTCCGGGAACACGTCCACATCCATATGCGATGCAGTGTAAAGGCCGCCAACCATCAGCAGCACGGCGGCCAGCAGAATAACCACGCGGTTATTGAGCGAGAATCGGATAATCTTGTCCAGCATACCTGCTAATGATTATGTGTGTGACCCGGAATGGCTGATGATGCGGTGGCCAATTTCACATTGTACGCCCCGCAGACCACGACTCTGTCGCCTTCGTTCAGACCGCTGAGAACCTCCGCCCTGCGTCCGTCATTTCTGCCGATTCTGACTTCCTGCTTGCGGAAAATCTCCTCATCCTCCTGCACGAACACGGACATAACGCCCTGCTCCTCAATGAGGGCGCTTACCGGAACGCTCGTCACGCCGCTCTGCGCCTTGCCCTCAAGATACACCTGAGCATAAGATCCGGGAACCAGCTGCACCCTGTTGTCAAATTCGAAAACTATCTGAATGTAAGCACCTTGCGTGGATTTCGAGAACGAAGCCACACGGCCGTTCAGTTCCGTCGTGCTGTAAACCGTGTCATCATAGACCGTCTTGAAATTGGCACTCTGAATCTGCCTCAGGAACCTGTAATCGGTCTCCGGCACGTCCGCGCAGAGGGCCAGACGGCCATTGTCTCCCAGTACAAGCACCGCATCGCCGGTCGACGCATATTCTCCGTCGCCCTTCAGAACGCTCATTATGAATCCGTCCGACGGCGCAGTGACTGCAGCGCCCTTCTCGGAATAACTGCCGGACTGGCCTTCGAACGAGGCCTTCGCTATCTCGTAACGCGTGCGCGCCTGCTCGAATTCCTGCTCAGAGATGATCTTGTCGGCCACCAGAGCCTGTGCGCGTTCGTACTGCTGACGCGCGGCCTCGAATTCAGCCTTGGCCTTCGCCATCTGGTCTCCTTCGGCCAATGTCTTCGCGGACACGTAATAAAGGATATCGCCCTTCTTCACCTCCATACCTTCGTAAACGCCTCTACCCGCAAGCGCGACAGTGCCGTTCGACGGAGCTACCACGGTCTTCTGCGCACCGGGAATCGCCTCCAGACGGCCGCTGGTTCTGATCACCTGACGGAATTCTCCAGCCTTCACCGTCTCCAGGGCCAATCCGCACGCCTGCGCCTGTGCCTTCGTGAAATGCACCTCTCCCGGATGCGCGGTAGCGTGGGCGTGGTCGGCATCGTGGGCGTGGGCGTGATCAAGAGCGTGGTCGTGATCAAGATCTTCGGCTATATGCTTGTGCGAAGCCAGGTCGTGCTTATCATTATGGGCAGCATCGTGATTTCCGTGATCATTTTCGTGACTATGATGATCCGAATGATCGTGACCAGCATCCAGGTCGTGAGCTTCCGCCATGTTCTTGTCGGCATAACTGTGACCAGCAACCGCTACATGTGCATCGGCGTGGGGGTGATGAGCAAAATGATCATCTTCTACGTGTGCATCGGCGTGAGGGTGATGAGTAAAATGATCATCATCTACGTGTGCATCGGCGTGAGGGTGGCCGGAGGAATGATTGTGGCAGGACGCCGTCGTGAGAATTACTCCGGACAGGAGAATGCAGTTCAGTACAATTTTAGTCGTCTTCATCTTCTTCAAGCATCAAAAACGACCAAAATTATGCATTGGCCCCTGCAACCCGGTTGCAAATTCCAGCTTAGTCAAGGGCTACGGTCACATACCAGAAGCCGTACTTCCCTGTAACCCAGGTGCAAATTCCAACTTAGTCAAGGGCTACGGTCACATACCAGAAGCCGTACTTCCCTGTAACCCAGGTGCAAATTCCAACTTAGTCAAGGGCTACGGTCACATACCAGAAGCCGTACTTCCCTGTAACCCAGGTGCAAATTCCAACTTAGTCAAGCTCGCACACGAACTCCAGATCCAACTCCCCTATCAGCGCCTCGATCTCCGCCGAGTTCTCAATCCAATTCTTAACTTCCTTTGACATATCTCTGAATTTTAACTGTTTTCTTTCTCTATGCTTCGCAACGGGAATCTGAATTCCTTCATTGACAATGCAAAGGTACCGTCCAATTTTGACAACTTTTGTCAGTAATGCTAAAATTCTGACGATTTATCCTGTCCGCAACCATTCCCCCTCAACCTGCTGCCTCTTCCCGTCCATAAAACACCCTCAAAACGTGGACGGCAGCTGCAAAATTCTGCTATTCGCTGTCCAGGAAGGGAACTTTTCGGCTTTTTTTATTTTGATCCGGATTGCCAGCCGGTGACCGATCTTATAAAATTTTGTATTATGCCGTCTTTCTGCGCGAAAGGGTGCGGAAAACCCGAAAACCGCACCCTTTCAGTGGACCCACCCCTTTTTGACGGCCTTCTGGTGAGGTATGTGTTGGCGAAAGGGTGCGGAAATGCCGAAATCCGCACCCTTTCAGTGGACCCACCCCTTTTTGACGGCCTTCTGGTGAGGTATGTGTTGGCGAAAGGGTGCGGAAATGCCGAAATCCGCACCCTTTCAGATTTTTAGGAATAGATTTTAGTGCTGAAGTGGCTGCCGAACGAAGGATGTGCCTTCGGAGACGGCTTGCCGCCCGTGGCATGTGATTGAGGTGGGGAAGTGAGAAGACGCTACAGGCCTTTGATGCTA
>CAVFXO010000018.1:0-23246 GCA_963626825.1 bacterium
GATAACCTGCTCCTTGCTTGTTACGTTGAATGCTACAGCGGTCTCAGAGTTAAGTCCAAGCTCCTTGTAGTTATCCACCTTAGCCTTCGCTGCGCAGTAAACTACGAAGTCAGGCTCCTGGTCGAACTCCGCCTGGTTCTGAGGACGGATGAACATATTGGTAACGAAGTGAGCCTGCCATGCAACCTCCATGATGAAACGTACTTTCATACGGGTGTCCTTGTGGGTTCCGCAGAAGCCGTCGACTACGAAAAGGCGCTTGCCTGAAAGCTGCTTGAGAGCGAGTTTCTTGAGAACTGCCCAGTTCTCCTCGCTGAGAGGGTGGTTGTCGTTCTTGTACTCCTCAGAAGTCCACCATACGGTGTCTTTGGAGTTGGCGTCCATAACGATGTACTTGTCCTTAGGACTGCGGCCCGTGTAGACACCTGTCATTACGTTGATGGCTCCGAGTTCAGTTACCTGTCCTTTCTCGTAGCCTTCAAGGCCCGGTTTGGTTTCTTCATTGTAAAGCACCTCATACGTAGGATTGTAGAGGATCTCGGTCACATCTGTGATACCGTACTTTGAAAGATCAATGTTTGCCATATTTTTAAGTATAATTTGTATTTTTGCCGTATCTGAAAATGCGATGCAAAGATAAACATTTTTGGTAGATACGCAACTAACTATTTATGGTTATTTCCGATGCAAAAGCTATGCCTCTGGACATACTGAAAAAGTACTGGGGATATGACTCTTTCAGGCCCCTCCAGGAGCAGATAATAGGCTCCGTCCTGGCGGGCGAGGACACGCTGGCGCTGCTCCCGACTGGTGGCGGCAAGTCGGTCTGTTTCCAGGTGCCGCAGATGTTGAAGGAAGGATTGGCCCTGGTGGTGAGTCCGTTGGTGGCCCTTATGAAAGACCAGGTGCAGAATCTGCAGGCGCGCGGCATCAAGGGGATAGCCGTGCATTCCGGAATGAGCCACAGGGAAGTGGACCTTGCGCTGAACAACGCCGCTTATGATCCGGACTGCAAATTCCTGTACGTGTCGCCCGAGAGGCTCGGCACTTCGTTGTTCGCGTCCTATCTGGACGTGCTCCCCATAACCACGATAGTGGTGGACGAGGCGCACTGCATCTCTCAGTGGGGCTATGATTTCCGTCCGGACTATCTGCTCATCGGAAAGCTCCGCGACAGGGTGAGCGCGCCGGTATTGGCCCTTACGGCCACGGCTACGCCTTCGGTGTGCGAGGATATAATGGAGAAGCTCCGGTTCCGAGGCAAGGTGCTGTTCAAGGCGGATTTCGAGCGCCCGAACATCAGCTATGTGGTTCGAGAGACCACGGACAAGGTGGGGCAGCTGCTGTCTGTCTGCCGTGCGGTGGAGGGGAGCGGCATCGTGTATATGCGCAATCGTGCCAAGTGCGAGGAGGTGGCCTCTTTCCTGAAGGGTGCGGGCATCAGCGCGGACTACTACCACGCCGGGCTCGCATCTTCGACCAGAAGTCTCAGACAAGAGGAATGGAAGTCTTCCAAGACTCGCATAATGGTGTGTACCAATGCCTTCGGTATGGGCATAGACAAGCCGGACGTCCGGTTCGTGGTGCATATGGACATTCCGGATTCGCCCGAGGCCTACTTCCAGGAGGCGGGCCGTGCCGGGAGGGACGGGCGGCGCTCCTATGCCGTGCTGCTGTATAACGGAAGGGATCTGACCAGGCTCGACCAGCTTCTTTCGATATCTTTCCCTTCGCTTGAATTCATCGAGGACATATATCATAAGGTTCACCTTTTCTATGAAGTGCCTTATGAGCACGGCGAGGGTCGTGAACTGAAATTCAGTCTGGAAGAGTTCTGCGCCAGGTTCGGTCTCCAGCGCGCCGGGGTGCATTACGCTCTGTCGTATCTGGACAGGGCGGGACATTTCACATATAACGAGGATGTGGACATTCCGACCAGGGTGAGGATAATTCCGGACAGGCAGGCTCTTTACGGAATAGAGCTTCCGGACAGCCGTATGGTGTCCCTGCTGGAGGTGCTGATGAGACGCTATACCGGGATATTCGCATTCGCCGTGTCCATAGACGAGGAGGATGTGGCCCGCAGAATGGGACTGGACGTACCCGCGCTTCGAAAACTCCTCTACGAGATGTCCCTGGAGCACGTCATTAAATACATTCCGTGCGACAAGAGCACCCTCATTGGCCTCAGACATTCGCGCCTGCGTCCGGGCAACCTTGACCTTAAGCCAGATTATTATAACCAGCTGAAGGCCAATGCGGAAGAGCGCGCTGAGAAGATGAAGGACTATTGCGGGCAGAGTTCCGTGTGCCGCTCGCGGTACCTGATAGAGTATTTCGGCGGGGAGAATGTGAAAGACTGCGGCAGTTGCGATGTATGCCGCAACCATCGCAGTCATTCCAGATCTTTTCTTAAGAATTGGCTCGCCGGACATCCGGATTGGACCCGGGATGAGCTTCAGGCTCTTTTCGCGGACCCGGCCAATTCGCTTTCCGCCTCCGATATGGAGACGTTCCGGGATCTACTGGATTCCTAATTTTCTGAGCAGAGCCCCCACTTCAGGGTCGTGACCGCGGAAGTTGCGGAACATCTGTGCCGGCTCGACGGTGTTGCCGCGGCTGAGAATATTGGCACGGAAAGACTCAGACACTTCAGTGTTGAAGATTCCTTTTTCTTCGAAGAGCGAGAATGCGTCTGCTTCCAGCACTTCACTCCATTTGTAAGAGTAGTAGCCGGCAGCGTACTGGCCTGTGAAGATGTGAGAGAATGAGGTGGAGATGCAGGTGCCCGGAACCTCAGGAAAGAGGGCTGTGCGGGCAAGCGCGTTGTTCTCGAATGCCAATATGTCTCCGCTGACCTGCTCCGCGCGGTTGTTCCACGCCATATCGAGGATACCGAAGTTCAGCTGGCGCACTTGATAGTAGGCGGAGTGGTAGTTCTTCGTCTCTATAATCTTGTGAATCAGTTCTGAAGGAATGACCTCGCCCGTCTGGTAATGTTTGGCGAAACCTTCGAGGAACTCTTTCTGGTAGGCCCAGTTCTCCATTATCTGAGAAGGCAGTTCCACGAAGTCGGTGGATACGTTGGTCGTGGCCAGGCTCTCGTAGCGTCCTTCGCTAAGCATCGCGTGCAGGCAGTGGCCGAACTCGTGAAGAAGGGTGCAGAGCTCGTCGTGGGTGATGAGCGCCGGAGCGTCGGCGGTAGGCTTGGTGAAATTGGTCACCATACTTACGAACGGCCTGTGCTCCACGCCGTTATCCCACTTAAGTCCCTGGAATTCAGTCATCCAGGCTCCGCCTCTCTTGGATGCGCGAGGGAAGAAATCGGCATAGAACAGGGCCATATGTCTGCCTGTGCGGTCCTTTACGTCATAGACTCTGACGTCCTGGTGGTATGCCGGAAGGTCAGGCCTTTCCTCGAACTGAAGGCCGTAGAGTCTGCCTGCCAATGAGAATACGGCATCGATGCAGCTGTCGAGCTGGAAATAAGGCTTGAGTGCGTTCTCGTCGAAGTCGTATTTCTCGTTCCTGTATTTTTCGCTCCAGTAGGAGAAGTCCCAGGCCTGCAGGTCCTTTCCGCTATAGCCGTGGGCGTGCGCATAGTCGCTGATCTGCTTCACTTCCTTTTTAGCCGCAGGAAGTGACGGGGTCAGAAGGGATTCCAGGAAGGAGTTCACTTCGGCCGGGGTCTTTATCATTCTTTCTTCCAGAACATAGTCGGCGTAGGTGTTATATCCCAGGAGCTGAGCTATCTGTATGCGTAAGTTTGTGATTTCCAGTACTGTGGAGGTGTTGTCGTTCTCGCCGCCCAGAGCTTTGGAAGAATAGGCCAGGTACATCTGATGACGCAGGTCGGCGTTGTCGGCGTAGCGCATGAACGGGCCGTAAACCGGATATGACAGGTCGAAAGTCCAGCCCTGCTCGCCGCGCTCGGCTGCGGTTTCGCTAGCCTGGGTGAGCACATAGTCCGGAAGTCCGGAGAGCTGATCCCGGTCGGTGACGTTCAGGGTGTAGGCGTTCGTGGCGGCCAGAAGGTTCTTCGAGTAGCGCAGCTGGGCGAGCGAGAGCTTTTCCTGAAGTTCGCTGAAGGTCTTCTTGTCCTCATCGCTCAGCAGCGCTCCCTGGCGAACGAATCCTTTATATGTTATCTCCAGCAGCCTTTTCTGATCATCTGCCAGGCCAAGGGATTCTCTGCGGTCATAGACCTTTTTCACCTTTTCGAACAGCGTGGCGTTAAGGTTGATGTACATCGAGTATTCGTTCAGAAGAGGGGATACCTCCTCGGCGGTTTTCTGCAGCTCGTCGCTGGCGTCGGCCTCCATTATGTTGAAGAAGATGGAGGATACCTTGCTGACCAGACCGCCGGCGTTTTCCAGCGCGAGAATTGTGTTTTCGAATGTCGGTTCTTCGTCGGATGCGACTATGGCGTCGATTTCCTTTTTCGCGTCTTCTATGCCTTTTTTGAATGCAGGAAGGTAGTGTTCCGCCTTGATCTTGTCGAATTGTGGGGCTCCGTATTCGAGAGCGGATTCCTCCAGAAGGGGATTGGTGTTACAAGCGGTCATAGCCATAAGAATGGATAGTAATGCTGTTAGATTTTTTTTCATTTATTTATGTTTCTACGTGTATCTGTATGTATCTGTTTGACGTATATATAAGGATATTGTCTCGGACGATACGCGCTTCGCGCTATCCCTCCCACTTCGTGGGCCCCTCCCGTTCACATGCCACGGGCGGCAAGCCGTCCGATGACAAACATCCTTATATATACTTGTACTGTAAAAATCATTCGGCTTCGATGGTGAGTCCGTCGTAGGCGGCGTGGATGCCTTCCGGGAGATTGGCCTCGAACACGGCCTGCGGGCCAAGCGCGTGTGCCAAGTGTGTGAGGTAGGTGTTCTTCGCTCCTATTCTGCGGGCCACCTCGATGGCTTGGTCCATATTGAAATGCGAATGGTGCGGCCTGTATCCCACGCAGTTCAGCGTGACTGCCTCCAGTCCGTGCAGTTTCTCGAACTCCTCGTCCGGAATGCTTTTCATATCGGTAAGGTACGCGATGTTCCCGAACCTGAAGCCCAGCACCGAGAATGTCCTCATCTCGTTATGGTATCCCTGAATCGGTATCACCTCCACCGGCTGCCTCCCGGAACTCTCTCCCGGCTTCTCTGTATGGTATCCCACGCCGCTCTCCCACACCAGGGTCGGAAGGGTGTCATTGGCATTCACCATAAAGGACGCATTGCCCGAGATGCGTTTTATCTCCCATTCCGGCACTCCCGGATAATGGTGGTCGGTGAAGGCGTAGCTGTACTCGCGGCGCAGCGACTCCTCCACGTATTCTTCGCAGTAGATGGTTACAGGCTTGTGTTCCAGCAGGTTGAAAGCTCTCAGATCGTCCAGGCCTCCCGTATGGTCCTTATGGTTGTGGGTAAGGAGCACCGCGTCCAGATGCTTGACGTTCTCGCGCAGCATCTGACACCTGAAATCCGGCCCGCAGTCTATAAGGATGGTGATGTCACCGTATGTAACCAGTGCGGATGACCGGAATCTCCTGTCGCGGGGGTCGGTGCTGGTGCAGACCTCGCAGTCGCATCCTATGACGGGGATGCCCTGAGATGTGCCGGTTCCCAGAAAAGTCAGTTTGGTTTTCATAATTCAACTTCCGTTATATTTCCTACCAGAGCCGGGTCGTAGGGACGCGTGACCCTGATGTAATTGTCTGTATATCCGCTCATTGTTCCGTCCTTTTCCTTCGATTCGAACAGAACCCGATGCCTGGTGCCCTTCTGCGAGTCTATGAACTCCTGATGCATTCTGGCGCAGAGCTCCTCCAGAATGTGGACCCGCTCCTTCTTCTTTTCCTCGCTGACCTGTCCCGGGAATGATGCCGCAGGAGTGCCGGGTCTTCGGGAATAAGGGAAGATGTGGATGAAGGCCGGATGGACGTTTTCTATGAATTCATAAGCCTGACGGAACAGTTCGTCGGTCTCGCCCGGAAGTCCAGCCATCACGTCTATCCCGATAAACACTCCGTCACCCAGTTTTTCGCGAAGATAATTTATCTTTTCCTTAAAGAACTCCGTGGTATAATGCCTTCCCATCGCTTCCAGAATACTGTCGCATCCTGCCTGAAGCGGGATATGAAAGTGTGGCTGAATCTTGGTGCCGGTTGCTATCCAGTCTATCGTCTCGTCGCTCAGCAGATTAGGCTCTATGCTGGAGATGCGGTATCTCTCGATTCCTTCCACCTCGTTAAGTGCCTTTAGTAGATCCAGAAAACTCTCGCCTGTGGTCCTGCCGAAATCGCCGGTATTCACGCCCGTGATGACTATCTCCTTAACACCGAGCGCCGCGACTTCGCGGGCCATACGCACACATTCGCAGATGGGGATGTTACGGCTGTCTCCCCGGGCCAATGGCACGGTGCAGTAGTTGCAGTGGTTGTCGCACCCGTCCTGCACTTTCAGAAAACTTCTGGTCCTCTCACCGCTGCTGTATGCCCCGAACACGGTGTCCGTGCCTGCCAGGCCTTCGCAGCTGATGCCAAGTTCGGACAGACAGACCGGAACGATGCTCGACTTTTCCTTGCAGTCGAACACTTTCCACACGCCTTCGATGGCGCGGATTTCGTCTTTGCGAAGCTGTGCGCTGCACCCGCACACTATCAGTCTGGCCTGCGGGTTGAGGCGGTGCATCTTGCGGATGAGGTTTCTGGATTTGGCATCCGAGGTGGCGGTCACCGAACAGGTGTTGATAAGGTAGAGATCGGCTTTGTCCTTGTGTCCGACCACTTCCAGCCCCGCTTTTATGAATGCCCGTTCGTATGTGGATGTCTCGGCGTAGTTGAGTTTGCAGCCGAGGGTAAGAAAGGCTATTTTCATTTTTTAAGGGTGACGCGTGCCTTGCCCACAGGTCCTGACACGGGAGGGTTAAGTTTGCTTAGGCACACGCTGAAGTGCTCCAGCCGGGGGAATTCCTTTTCTATGGCCCGGAAGATGCGTTCGGCCACATTTTCTATCAGGTTCGACGGTATGGCCATCTGGGCCGCGACTATGTCATAGATGCGGGCGTAGTCCAGGGTGGTGTCCAGCCTGTCCGTCAGGTAGGCCTGATCCGTGTCGATCTCTGCGCTGAAATCGACGTTGTATTCGCCGCCTTCCAGCCTTTCGTTTTCCAGACAGCCGTGAAAGGCGTGGAACCGCATTCCGTCAAGTTCAAGTAAGCTTTTCATTTTAGTATGATGAACACTGCGGGTTGTTTTCCTATTGTAAGGTTTTCTTTGCGCCAGGCTCCGGTCGGAAGGGTCCTGATATATTGGCTTTCGGAAGTCAGATTCACGGCCACGCAGAGACGGGTGGAACTGTCCAGGGTAGAGATGAAGTCCTGCAGCAGCGCGTCGCTCCGGTAGGGGGTCTCTATGAAGATCTGGCTCTGGTGCAGCGTTCCGGAGAGCCGTTCGGCGTCCCTGATGGCTGTGCGCCGCTGGTCCGTCTTGGCAGGCAGGTAACCGCGGAAGGCGAAGGATTGGCCGTTAAGACCGCTTCCCATAAGTGCGAGCATAAGAGAGGAAGGGCCCACCATAGGGCAGACCTCTATTCCCTTCTGATGGCACAGGGCCACGAGGGCGGCACCGGGATCGGCCACCGCGGGAAGTCCGGCTTCACTTATGAGCGCCACGTCCTGCCCGTCGGAAAACCAGTCCGCCAGTTTCTCGATTTCCTCTTCGGTGGTATGCTCGTTAAGGGTTCTGAAGGACAGTTCGTCTATGTGACCCTTGAGTCCGGCCCTGGACAGGTAGCGTCTTACTGTGCGCTCTTCTTCCACGACATATTTTCTGATGTGCGGGAGCAGGGCTAGAACTCCGGCCGGGATGACCTCGCCTATCTCGCAATCGCTCAGCGGGGAGGGAATCAGATATAATTTTCCGTTACTCATTTTCGATGGTGATCTTTTTGGTCGGCACATATTCCACGCTGTTCCTGTCCTTGTGGAACAGAGACTTGAAGAAGCTGCGCAGACTGTTGTATTCTATCTGGTACGTTATACCCACGCCGTTCCGCTGGGAGTTGTCCAGATAATTCGTATAGTCGTCGGCGGAGTGCGAGAACAGGTTGAGCCTGAAATGCCCCGACTTGTTGAGCTTGATGTTGATATCCAGATCGCCCACCAGGTTCTCTCCCGTGCTGGCGGAGCTGTATTTCCTGTTCCCGACGGACCCGTTCACGGACACCATATTGTCGAACAGCTGGGTGGACACGGCCAGGTCCATGGACTCGTTGCCCACCTGTGTCTGCTGATAGGTCAGACCGAAGTCCAGCGGGATGTTGAACTTCTCCAGAATGTTGTTCAGCTGGCCGGACATAAGGGACGCGAGGTTGCTGTACAGGAAGTTGGAGCTGGCGTTGTTGTTCATCACGCCATTCTGGTCACCCGCGATGAAGCTGCCCAGCACCACGAGGGCCAGGAACTGTCGCGACACCTTGTCTTCCGTGTTCAGTTCGCTGTCCACCAGAGCTTTGGTGGTCGGATCGAGGTCCGGAACGTCTATCGAGAATGCCAATTGCGGGTTGCGCAGCTTGTCCGATATCTTGATGCCGCAGTTTACCAGACGCCTGGTGGATACAGATGTGGTGTCGGAGATCAGCACGCCGAGCGAGGTCTTCAGAGAATGTACGGCGGAGATGTCCAGCTCGGTGTCCATTATGTCGCCGGCGAAATTGAGCGAACTGCCGTCCTGGATGCTGAAGTCCTTGGCTATCAGCGCTCCTATGGCTGAGAAGTGGTATTTGCCTTCGGTTATGTTGTAGTTGCCGCCCAGGTTGAGGGCTCCGGATTTGGAGTTCAGGTCGGCGGTGATCAGACCGTCGCCCTTGATGTTGAGGGCGTTGCTTCCCTCCCTGTCCAAATAGGCGGTGAATTCAAGCCCCGGGTTCACCGCGAACCGGCCCTTGACGTCGATCTGCGATTTGCCTGAAGGCGTGGTCAGGGTGAATCCCTGCTCCAGCTCGTCCTCCTCTTCGGCGTCCTTTTCCTTGAACTGGAGTATTTCCGAACTGCGGGTGTTCTTTCCGGCGAGGACTATGTTTACCTTGCCGTTTCCGGCATTGGACAGATTGGCATCAAGCGTAAGGTGCGAAGGATCTTTGCCCGAGAACAGGACGTCTCCGTTGAGGGCGAGGGTGCCGTTGTAGTCTCCGCTCATCCTGTCCAGCACGCGCAGGCGGTCCAGGTGCAGGGACAGGTTGTCCGGCCGTCCGAAGAGAAGTCCGCGGCCGCTGTCCTTGTCGGTTATCTCCATCCTGTCTATGATCACGCCGTCCTGGTCATAGCGCGCGTCAGCGTTGACGGTGTAGGCCACTCCGGTAGGGGTGAGGGTCAGTTTCACGTCGCGCGCAGAGAAGTCGTTGCTTCTTATGGTGAGGCCGGATACAGGCCCGACGGCGGTGATCTTGCCGTTGATGCGGCCGCTCAGGGACGAGCAGTACGCCGATACGGCCTTTTGGGCGATGCCCGGGTTGAAGTCATTGAACACCGCGCGGGCGTTCAGGTATCTGGACAGCGAGTTGTAGTTGCCTTCCACCTTGAGCGCGTTCTGGCCGGCGGCGGAGGAGTTGACCAGGCTGAATTTGAGCAGGTCGTCCTCGTCATCCAGATGGGCGCTGAGGGTTATCTGCCCGGCATCGGTCTTGCCTATGGTGAGGGCCGAGCAGTTGAGTTCGGTCTCGAGCCCCAGGTTGGATCTGACCGGTGTGTCGAAGTTGACGTAACCGTTCAGAAGTCCGGACAGGGTAAGGTCTCCTTTCAGGAACAGATTGGCAGTGGAGATGTCCACATCGTGAAGGTTAAGCGACAGTCGGCTCGGGTAGAGTTTGCTGGCGGCTCCGTTCAGCTCGATGGCCTGTCCTTCGTGGAATAGCCTCAGGCCGTCTATGTTCACAAGTCCCTCCCTGTAAATGATGTCCGGATGCGAGCAGGTCCAGATGTCTCCGTTCAGGTTGAGGTAGGAGTCTTCCAGGCTCGCGTTTATCGACAGCAGATTGTTTTTATCCCTGGATATCGATGAGTCGAGGTCCAGCAGCAGGGCTATGTTCTTGTTCAGTATGTTGGTGGCGGACAGCTGCAGGCAGGTCCTGTCGTCGTGCGCCTTGAGGTTGAGGTGGGCCTTTTCGAGACCGGAATTCCTGGTCTTGATCTCATCTATGCTGGCTTTCAGTGTGAGGGTGCTGTCCTGGGAATGAAGCTTGGCATCCAGCCCGCGGAAGATACTGTCTTCGAAGCGGAATCCGTGTGATGAGAAAGCACCGGTAATTTCGCCTGACGGGGTCAATGATACATTGGCCTGAGTGCCGTGCGATACCAGGATGTTCTTGCGCAGGAAGCTGAGTACTTCCCTGGTGTCTTTTATTATGAGCTGGGCGTCGAAACTGCGACCCGGCTCTGACTGCTTCAGAGAGGTCAGAAGCGAAGGAAGGGCGGTCCCGACGCTGCCGCTCAGCACCGGATCGGCGATGGTGGCCAGGTCGGCGTCTCCGGAATAGGTGAGGTCGGCGAAGGCTGAACGCAGGTTGATCCGGATCTTGCCGCCATCCTGGACGGAGGCGAAGAGGATGTCGCCGATGTTGTGGCTGCCGGCCTGGTCGGTGTAGGTGAGGCGCGATACTGTGGCGTCACCGATGAGGGTATGCTGCCCGTTGTTGCGGAAATTGAAGTTCACCGCCGTGGACAGGGTTGATGTGCCGGGTCTGCGGTCTATGTTCATCGCCACCAGATCGGCATAGGCGAGGGCGAGGTTGAACTTGTAGATGGAATTCCGGCTCTGGTTCGAAAGCGAGAAGCTTCCTCCGAGTATGAACGTGAGGTTAGGGTCGTTGCTCCTGAGATTGCCGGTGAAGGTATTGTCCCTGAAGTAGCCGTTGCCGTCTATTTCGCTGTAGGCGTAGTCGTTGATGGTCAGGCAGTTGATATCAAGTTTACTTAGCTCGACGTCCATCTTCCCGCCTCCCGCTATGCTGCCCCGGCTCTGCAGGTTGAGTGAAGTCTTGCCGAACTTCTCTCCCAGCCCGGCCTTGCCCAGATCCACCTGGTTCAGACTCACGTCCGCCGTGTATGACAGCGGTTTACCCTCGCCCAGCAGGTCCTTCGCTTCGGCGGTCAGGCTGATACCTCCCATATTGCTGGCCAATTCGAGGTCGGCCTTCATCTCTTTCGGGGTGCCGCTGACCCTGCCGGTAAGATTTCCCTTCATTCCGCGGGCGTATTCGCTCAAATCCACGGTCTTGCCCGGAATGAAAGCCGAGATGAATCTGCCCAGGCCCTCAGGGGTAAAACTGAATTCGCGGGACTGTACGTCCACGCTCCCCTGACCGATATCGAACAGGTTCTCATAATCGAGGGAAAGGTCGGCCCCGACCCCGCTGTAGCGGTCCGTGAAGCGCGCCGAGGTGATGCTCATACTGTTCACGGGGCCGTCCACCTTAAGCTCGTTCACGTCCAGAAGTACGGGACAGTCTTTGAAGATGCCGGCGTAGATGCCCACCGTCTGAAGGCTCAGAGGCTCGGCCGTGACATCTCCGCCAAGTCTTATTTTGTACAAGAAATGTGACCAGTCGGAATCCCATCTGTAGCCCATCGTGTAGCTTTTTATGTAGATGTTCGACCACTGGTCTATGATGCGCGTGTCGGTCACTTCCGTAAGGCCGTGACCCGTGATGGCGTGTCCAGTACCCCAGAACGAGTATCCGCATTTTTCACGCGCCCGCACCCAGTCCACGTCGAACCCGCAGCGGCTGTCCACGAAATTGATGTTCCGTCCGCGCGCGTCGGCCCACAGCTCCAGATCGGCCCAGTTGATGCCGTGCCCCCTGTAGTGGTAATGCTTTGAGGTCGACAGGTTGACCATCCTGTAGTGGAAATTGTCCACATCGGCGCGTTTGATGGAGAAAAGGTCGGGAATTACGCACAGCGTGTCCCTGTTTCTGGGTTTGGTGTTGAATATGGATGCGATGTTGTTCGTGTATCCGCGGCTCGTAGTGTCGTAGAGAACCAGATACAGGTCGAAATCCCTGGTTCTTAGCCTGTCTATGTGCACGCCGCCCTTCTTGGCCAGAAGGCCTTTCAGTGAGAAGGTGGCGGAGATGTGCCTGGCGGCCATCACGGTGTCGATGTCGCCCACCGGGTGTCTGTCTATAAGGGCGAAGTCCTTTATTATAAGCGTGTTGAAAGGTGCGAATTTTATGGCGGAGAAGTGCAGGTCGGCGTCCAGGTATTTTTCTGCGGCCCGGGTGACTTTCTGGGCCAGCCGGGTCTGCACCCCGGGCGTCTGGAGCAGCAACAGCCCTATTCCGAGGCAGAGAACCGCCACTTCCAGAACACGGGTTATTATTTTTCTGATCCTGAACTTGCGCATAAACCTTCAAATTTAGTAAATTCCAGGGAACATTTCGGAATTTTTACCGGTCTTTTTACTCTAAAATTCGTTTATGACGACTTTACCGAAAAAATTGTTAACTTTGCGGGCTTTTGTTATGGCAGATATAATTCTGGGAATAGAATCGTCGTGTGACGATACTTCAGCTGCAGTCATTTCGGACAGAGTTCTTCTATCGAATGTCATTGCGAGTCAGGACGTTCATCGCGCCTATGGCGGGGTTGTGCCTGAATTGGCATCCAGAGCTCACGAACTTAATATAGTGCCTGTGGTCAGCGAAGCTCTCTCGAGAGCCGGCGTAAAGGCTTCGGATCTTACCGCTATCGCTTTTACACGTGGCCCGGGTCTTCTGGGGTCGCTGCTGGTAGGAACTTCCTTCGCCAAGTCTCTCGCCCTCTCGCTGGATATTCCTCTCGTGATGGTCAATCACCTTCAGGGCCATATCCTCGCGGGATTCGTACGCCAGAAAGACGTGCCTGTACGCGAGCCTTCGTTCCCGTTCCTGTCTCTTCTAGTGTCAGGAGGTAATTCACAGATCGTTAAAGTCAATTCGCCGTTGGATTTCGAGATCCTGGGTGCCACTATTGACGATGCTGTGGGTGAAGCTTTCGACAAATGTTCGAAGATGATGGGTCTCGGTTATCCAGGCGGTCCTGTCATAGATAGGCTTGCCAAGCAGGGTGATCCGAACAGATTCCAGTTCGCCAAACCTCATATTCCAGGACTCGACTACAGCTTCAGCGGCGTCAAGACTTCGCTTCTGTATTTCGTAAGAGACCAGATAGCTCTCGATCCTGACTTTATGGAGAAAAATAAGGAAGATATCTGCGCTTCGTTCCAGAAGACTTTGATAGACATCCTTATGGATAAGCTCATCAAGGCTGCCAAGCAGACGGGTATAAAGGATATCGCCATAGGAGGAGGAGTCTCTGCGAACAGCGGACTTAGAAACAGGATGGTCGAAGAAGGCCAGAAACGTGGCTGGAACGTATTCCTCCCGGAATTTAAATTTACGACAGATAACGCGGCGATGATAGCCATTGCGGGATATTTCCATTATCTTAACGGAGAAAGATGCCCTCTGGATGTGGCACCGGTTTCGAGAATCGCCGATTTTTAGTCTATGCGCCTATTCGAATTTACTACACCTATGAAAACGGCACTTGGCCGAGAAGAAGTCACTCGCAGAATTCGCTCCGAATTCCACGACGACTCTCTGCAGGTGGAGGTAAAAAGAAGCATAGACGCACGTGGTGGTGCGAAGTATCGCTATCGCGCCGAGATATATACTCCTGGTGAGGATTACAGACCTTATTCTCTTCCTGAATATCGTGATGTACATAATGCGCAGAGTATCATCGTCATAGGCGCAGGCCCTGCCGGGATATTCGCCTCTCTCAGGCTTCTTATGATGGGGCTGAAACCTGTTATACTGGAACGCGGAAAAGACGTGCATTCACGCAAGCGAGACTTGGCATCCCTCTCCACAAAGGGAGAAATCAATCCTGATTCCAATTATTGTTATGGAGAAGGTGGCGCCGGGACATTTTCCGACGGTAAGCTCTATACCAGGTCTTCCAAAAGGGGAGATAACAGGGAGGTGCTGTACCAATTCGTGAAATTCGGGGCATCGGAGGACATCCTGATAGAATCGCATCCGCATCTCGGATCAGACAAGTTGCCTTTCATCGTAGAGAATATAAGAAAATGCATAATCGATCACGGCGGAGAGTATCATTTCGATTCGCGCGTGACGGGTATAAGTGAAGAGTCGGGCCTTAAAAAGGTCACCTGCTCAGATGGTTCTGTCTATACGGCCAAGGCGGTAATTCTCGCCACAGGGCATTCCGGAAGGGATGTCTATGAGATGCTCGCCTCTGCCGGAGGAGAGTTGCAGGCCAAGGGATTCGCTCTCGGCGTGCGTGTGGAACATCCGCAGGAGCTGATAAACCATTCGCAGTATCGAGGTCAATGGGGCGAAGGCTACCCGGCAGCCGAGTATTCGTTTGTGCAGCAGGTGGACGGACGTGGCGTGTTCTCGTTCTGTATGTGCCCGGGAGGTCTGCTCGTGCCGTCTTCAACTGAACAGGGCACAGTGGTTCTTAACGGAATGTCCAATTCTTCGCGTTCTTCGCGCTGGGCCAATTCCGGCGTGGTGGTTCAGATAGAGCCGGAAGATATTCCGGGGGACAGCGCTTTCCGCCTGATGGATTTCCAACAGAGCGTTGAGAGGGGAATGTTCGCTTGTGCTCAAAGCGTGGCAGGAAACGGATCGCATCCGCTGACAGCTCCAGCACAGAGGATGACGGATTTTTGTAAAGGCAGACTCTCGTCTTCACTTCCCGAAAGTTCTTATCATCCGGGCGTAGTCAGCGCACCTCTTCATCTGGCACTTCCTGAGGGTGTGTCCAAGCGGCTTCGCCAGGCGTTCCCTAAAGTAAAGATAGGAGGATATTATACTTCTGAAGCACTCCTTCTCGGAGTAGAATCCAGAACATCTTCGCCGGTGCGTATTCCGCGCGACCCTGAAAGTCTGGAATATGTGTCAATGAGCGGGGTTTATCCTTGCGGGGAAGGTGCAGGTTATGCCGGAGGAATAGTGTCGTCGGCCGTGGACGGGATAAGGGCGGCTAACAGTATAGCAAATACATTAAATATTTATTTATAAACACATTTAATTTTTATTTATTATGAAAAAAACAATTTTCGCAGCAGCTCTTCTTTTTGCATCAGTAGCTGCATTCGCTCAGAAGCAGGGCGACCTTTTCGTAGAGGGTTCCATCGACCTTTCTTGCGGAACACAGAAGAACACCGTGGTAACTGGAAGCAGCTCTTCTTCAGAGAAGGGTTCTCTCGGTACTGAATTCGGTATCAATCTCGGCGCAGGTTACTTCGTAATCGACAACGTAAAAGTTGGTTTGGATCTTGGCTTCGACTATATGAAGAGTGGAAGCAGCAAACTTCCTGCATTCTCAATCAATCCTAACGTGGCTTACTATCTTGAGCTCGCTAAGAACTTCTATTACACTCCGGAACTTGGTTTTGCTGCAGCTTTCGGAACCGACAGCACTACCTACACCCTTGGTTCAATGTCCACCACTACCAAGTATGGCTATTCTGCATTCGGTGCTTATCTTAACCTTCTCAGCTGCGAGTACAGAATCAATTCCAACTTCGCTATCGGTGTAAACGTCGGTTCTCTTAGCCTTCTTTCTACAAAGCTTAAGGATAAGGAGAACACAGACAATTATACTAAAAACACTTCATTCGGTCTGGACCTTGGTTCAGCAGATGTATGCCTTAGATTCTACTTCTAACAGAACGTCTATACGATACGGGAGGGCTGCGATGCGTTCGCGGCCCTCTTTTTTTTGTGCGCGTCCGCAGACCAGAGTGCCTTGGCGGGGAGGAAAATGGTCGGAAAAAATATTAAATTAGCGGTCTTGAACAGATATGGAGTCTATGTTCAGAAGTTGATCGATATGAAGAGATTTTTCGTAGCAGTGGCGCTGATGATTCTGCCGCTTTCATTATACGGTCAGGTGGACACCACCGGGTGGTTCGCCGACAGACGCGACAGTCTCGAGACTGCCGTGGTAACTGCCGATGTGGCAGGAAGTTATATCCCCAAAGGGAAAGACATTAAGGCTGAGGTGATCACTTCCGCCGGGCTGAGCAAGATGGCCTGCTGCAACTTGGCCGAAAGTTTCGAGAACTCCGCCAGCGTCTCCGTGGGCTATTCTGACGCGGTGACGGGCGCGCGCCAGATCAGACTCCTGGGCCAGAGCGGCATCTATACCCAGATGCTCGACGAGAACCGTCCCGTGCTGCGCGGCCTAAGCGCTCCGTTCGGCCTTTCCTATGTCCCGGGCCAATGGCTTGAGTCCATACAGATCAGCAAGGGCGTCAGCTCGGTGATCAACGGCGTGGAGTCTATGACCGGCCAGATCAATCTGGAACACCGCAAGCCCACCGACGAGAAGCCGCTTTTCCTGCACGGCTCTGTTATGCAGGACGGCAAATTTGACCTCAACGCCACTTCGTCCCTACAGTTCGGTGACAAGTGGAGCACTATCATATTGGCCCACGTGGATGCCAATAGGAACCCTATGGATATGAACTCGGACGGCTTTATGGACGACCCGCGTTCGCTTCAGTTCGCCTTTTCGAACAGGTGGCTGTATTTCGATCCTGACGGGGTGCAGGTGCGCTTCGGCGTGCGTGCCATTCAGGACAGGCGAGAAGGCGGACAGGATGAGAAATTCACTTCTGCGGAATATCTGTGGCAGACAGACATCCTGAACCGGAGCCTGGATGCCTATCTGAAAGTGGGTTATCCGCTGGGTGATGATGCGGCCAATTCCGTCGCGCTGGTGGCAGATTATTCTATTCAGGATATGAACTCCGCGTTCGGCCTCAGATCTTACGATGCCCTGCAGCATAGCGGCTTTGTCAATCTGCTGTATCAGAGGGAATTGAGTCCCGAGCACAAATATACGATTGGCCTGTCGGACATCTTCGATTATTACGACGAGCTGATGCCGGGGGCTGCCGGAAGTGCCGTCACCATATTGAATAACGCCGGCCTGTTCGGAGAGTACACTTTCCATAAGGGGGATGTCTTTTCGTCCATAATTGGCTTGCGTGCAGAATATTACCTTAACGAAGGGGTGAGGGTATCCCCGCGCCTGACGCTCAAGTACGCGCCCGTAGAGTCGCTCGTTTTCCGGGCCAATGCCGGGAGGGGCATCAGGTATTCGACTCCGCTCATTGACAATATCGGCGTGCTGTCCACATCCAAGCAGCTTCTGGGCTCTATCACGGAGCACCCGCTGGAGGAATCCTGGACCTTTGGGGGCAGCGCCACGTGGTATTTGCCTTTCTCAGAGGGTAGCAAGACCTATCTGAGCTTTGACTATTTCAGGACTCAGTTTACCTCGCAGATGGTTGCGGATTACGACCGTACTCCGGGCGCCATAGAGTTCTATCTCACTCCACTTTCTTATACGGACAATTACCAGGTAGATTTCAGTGCCGAACCGTTCACTCGCTTTACCGTCACGCTTACCGGACGTTTTACCAATGCCCGCGTGCAGTATGCCGACCGTGGCGTTCAGGAAAAACCGATGACCAGCCGTTATAAGGGAGTTCTCAATCTGCAGTATGCCACCAACCTTAGAAAGTGGATTTTCGATTTTACAGCTTCGGTTAACGGGCCCTGTCGAGTATGGGACTTTATGAAGGCTGATTATCCGTCTGGATATTCTTCCGTGTATCCTCTTCTTTATGCGCAGGTAACCAGACGATTCCGTGGATTCGACATATATCTGGGAGGAGAAAATCTGACCAATTATAAGCAGAAGAATCCTATAATCGGAGCTGACGATCCGTTCGGGTCAGGGTTTGATGCCAGCTGTGTGTGGGGCCCGCTTATGGGAACCAGAATATATGTAGGAATACGTGTAACAATTTGGAAAACAGAATAATATGAAAAGATTTCTTTTGATTGCGATTTCAGTCCTTCTTATGGGCGCTTTCACCTGCTATGCCGGAGGAAAGAAAGAAAAGGCTACGGTTACCTTCCAGACCGATATGCATTGCCACAAATGCGCCGAGAAGGTAAACGAGAACATTTCGTTTGAAAAAGGCGTGCTTGACATCAAGGTGGATGAGAAGACCAAGCAGGTCACCATTACTTACGATGCGAAGAAGACCAGCGTCGAGAAGCTGCAGAAAAGCATACAGAAGCTCGGTTATACCGCCACTCCTGTAGTAAAAGAGAATGGCGCGGCGGAAAAAGCCCCTCAAGCTCAGTAGTTTTTCGTATATTTGCGCGATATGCGCATCGCGGTAGTCATACTGAACTGGAATACCAGGGAATATCTCAGAACTTTCGTTCCAGGCATTCTCTCGTCTCTGGGAAGTGACGACGCCCTGTATGTCGCGGACAGCGGCTCTACAGACGGTTCGCTGGAGATGCTTTCCGAGGAGTTTCCGCAGGTTCGGCAGATTCCCCTTGGCGAGAATAAAGGTTTCACAGGCGGCTATAACGAGGCTCTCAGCCGGATAGAGGCATCTTACTATCTGCTTCTTAATTCCGATGTGGAGGTGGATGCGGGGTGGATTGGCCCGCTCGCGGACTGGATGTCTTCGCATCCCGAATGTGGAATCTGTGCTCCGAAGCTGCTCGCGCTCGACAAGGGCGCGGATGGTGATTGGCATAGGACTGCGCGGTTCGAGTATGCCGGAGCGGCGGGTGGGCATCTGGATTTCTTCGGATATCCGTACTGCCGGGGCCGTGTGCTTTCGCGCGTGGCGCAGGATGAAGGCCAATTCGACACTCCAACTCAAGTTTTCTGGGCCAGCGGGGCGGCGCTTTTGATACGCAGCGACTTGTGGCGAACTCTCGGTGGGTTCGATGACAGGTTTTTCGCACATATGGAAGAGATCGACCTGTGCTGGAGGGCGCAGGCTTTAGGTTGGAAGGTCTGTGTGGTGCCTCAGAGTGTGGTTTACCACATAGGCGGGGGAACTCTTCCGGCCAAATCGCCGTTTAAGCTTAGGCTCAATTATCGCAACTCGCTGTGGATGCTGAAAAAGAACCTGCCAGGTGCGATAGGAGGCTTCAGGGCGTCGCTGAGAATAGCGTTCAGGTACGTGCTGGACTGGTGCGCCGCGGTGGTGTACCTTCTAACCGGGAAGAAATCATATGCGCAGGCCGTGGTTCAGGCGCATAAGGAAGTTAGAAAAAACGGAGCCTCTCCTTTTAAAGGCCAATTCAGAATTGGTCCTGATGGAGGACTGTTGATTATAAAATATCTGTTCAGAATATGAAAGTAGTAATAGATGGTGCTGGAGAGATTGGCTCTCACTTGGCCAAGCTGCTTGTACGTGAGGGGAATACGGTTACGGTGATAGATAATGACCGTTCCAGGCTCGATGCTCTGTCCGCTTCTGTGGACATAGAGCCTGTCGAGGGTGAACCTACATCCATCAAGGCGCTCACTGATGCACAGGTCGGGAAATGCGACCTTTTTATCGCGGTGTTCCCTTATGTGAGCCAGGAGGTCAATCTGGTTGCTGCCATATTCGCGAGGAATATGGGTGCCAAGAGAGTTGTGTCCCGAACCCGTAATCTGGAATTGCTTTCAAAGGAAGGCCGTCAGCTGGTCAAGGATCTTGGCCTCGAGATGACTATCTGCCCGGAAAAAATCGCCGCAGACGAGGTCGTATCCCAGCTTCGCTATAACACATCGTCCGACACGATGAGCTTTGCCCGCGGTAAACTGCACATCGCCGCTTACCGTCTGGGTGAGGATAGCCCGATTTTGGATATGAGGCTAGTGGATTTCACTAAGCTCTTCTCTCAGAGAGAGAATTCGGAATTTCGCGTGATCGCCATTTCGCGGCAGGACAAAACCATTATCCCGAAGTTCGATACCAAATTCAAGTTCGGTGACCTCGTCTATATCATTATCCGTAAGGAGGGTATACGTAGTCTGAACACTTATCTGGGCCTGGAAGATATTGCCGTAAAGAAGGTTATGATTATGGGCGGCGGCTCGGTCGGGGCCATCACCGCTTCTCTTCTCGCGCAGGACATTTCGCGTGTCAAGCTCATCGAGATAAAGAGGGACCGCTGTATGGAACTCGTGGAGGATCTTCCCGGTAACGTGGAAGTCGTCAATGGAGACGCTCGTAATACCGATTTCCTTTATGACCAGGGACTTAGCTCCTACGATGCTTTCGTAGCGTTGACAGGTAACGACGAGGCTAATATCCTCGCGTGCGTGGCTGCGAAGAAATTTGGCGTGCCTAGAACCATAGCGGAGGTGGAGAATATGGAATATGTCCGCCTGGCCGAGGAAATGGGCGTGAGCGTGGTCATAAACAAAAAGCTGGTTACCGCCAGCCGGATTTTCAGACTCACTCTTAGCGATCGTGCCAAGTTTGTAAGATATATGAGCGGCATCGATGCTGAGGTGGTCGAATATACTGCCGCTGAAGGAAGTGCCATCACGAAGAAGCCTCTTAAGGATGTGGATTTCCCTCTTGATGCCGTGATAGGAGGAGTTCTTCGCGGGAATGACGCCTTCATCGCAGTGGGTGACACTCAGATTCAGCCAGATGATAAAGTCGCCGTCTTCACCGTTCCTTCATCTGCCAAGCAGATAGACAAACTGTTTAAATAGAACCTGTTGTGCGGCTAGGGCAGTTTTCAAAGCGTTTGCCCGTGTAGGGTCGCGAAGCGACAGCGCAGAAATTCTCTGTCTGGACAGTAATATGAGTCCGTCGTGTGTGGGAAGTTTTGCGATTTTTGACTGAACTGCACGGTGTTGTCGGAAAATATGATTATAATTGTGAAATTTATTTGAAAAGGAAGTGAAAACCACAGAATACTGCAAATACCAATATGATTTAACCTCTGGATTTTCCGTTCTGGGGGGGGGTAACTCATTTAGCTTAAATTATTTAAAATAAATAAAGACAGGGGATGCCTGCGCAGTGCGCGGGTGTCCTCTGTCGTGTTATGTCATCTCTTGGAAGAAAATACAAACAATATTTAATAATGTATAAACGATGAATAATCAAGCAAAAGAACTGAAGACCCGCGCAAGCTATGCTGCGCCGGTCTGTGAAGAGGTCCCAGTGTGGATAGAAGGCCCGCTTTGTGGCAGTAACGAAAAAGTTGAAGATGAAGATGGAGAATGGTAAAATGAGAAAAGAATCAGTAATCGGTATATTGGCAAGCCTTATGTTGTGTGGTTGCCAGAAAGAAGCGGTGCAGAGCATCGAAGAGATTCCTGTCCCGCAGACTTTTACTGTGTCCATAGGTGAGGATGCTACCAAGACTGTTCTCGGCACTGGTGACAATGCCGGCAAGGTGCTTTGGCAAGCAGGGGACGAGGTGAGCGTGTGGCCCAAGTATAATGGCAATTATAAATTTAAGGTAGATGATAAATCGGCCGGCAAAAGCACGGGAACTCTCAAATTTGTAAGCAGTCCCGGAGAGTCTTCGTACACCTCTATTTCTTTTAATATTGCATATTATCCTTACAGTGAGAGCAATAAGCTAACTAGTAATAGCATATCAAGTTATACAATCACGACATCTCTTCCTTCGGAGCAGACCTATGTGGAGAACAGTTTCGCTAGCGGTGTGTTCCCTATGGTGGGCAGCGGCTCGGCATTAGGGGATAAAACAGCAACATCGGATAGAGACATTGAGTTCAAAAATGTACTCGGCGGAGTGAAGCTTCAGCTCAAGGGTACGGCGAAGATTGCGAAAATCGTATTCTCCGGGAATAATGGTGAGTCTATCTGTAACGCTGCAGAAGTGACGTATAATAGAAGTAATAATTCGTGGGTTCCTGGAATCACGATGAAGGGCACCGCCGATGAAGATAAGACCGTGACACTGAACTGTGGCGATGGAGTTCAGCTCAATTCCGAGACTGTCACATCATTTATCATAGCTCTGCCTCCGATGGAGATGAGCAAGGGATATACCTTTAAGGTGTATGACACTAACGACAGGATGATGGAATTTACGACAAAAAAATCGAAAACCATCAAGCGCTCGGTGCTTCTTAAGATGCCAGTGAAGGAATATGACCCTTCTAAGCAGCCGTTCACTATCACCGCGGTCGGCTCCGCGTCTCTCCAATTTACAAAGATCCAGACTTCTGCTGCTGACATTACCTTAAATTACAGCAAGGATGGTGACACTTGGACAGAGTACACCGTGGGAGAAAGCGTCTCTCTGGAAGCTGGGGAGAAGGTGCAATTCATAGCAGGTGATGCCGGAAATACGTCACTTGGCGACTATAGGATAGTTGTGACCGGCAGCGGTAGCATTAAGGCATCCGGTAACATAATGTCGTTGCTGGATAAGACTATGTCCGCTACTGCCGTAACCGAAAAGGCTTTCTATCAGTTGTTTTTCTATTGCTCCAAGCTGACTGATGCCTCCAATCTTATTTTGCCGGCGACCACTCTGGCGAAAGAATGCTATCGTGCTATGTTCAGTGGCTGCACAGGCTTGACTTCCGCTCCGAAGCTTCCGGCGACCACTCTGGCAGGTATTTGTTATAGGGAAATGTTTTATAACTGCAAAAAGTTGACTTCCGCTCCGGAACTTCCGGCGACTGTTTTGGCGGGAGAGTGTTATTATGGTATGTTCCAGAACTGTACCAGCTTGACCTCCGCCCCGATACTTCCTGCCCAGACATTGGAAACAAGAAGTTATTACACCATGTTTAACGGCTGTTCTAATCTTAATTATATTAAGGCATTGTTCACAGAATGGCCGATTGACGCTATGGGTTCAACCAATTCATGGGTCGGCGGAGTTGCATCAGAGGGAACGTTCGTTATGAGCAGTAAGGCGAACTGGAAAGCAGCGGATCACACAGGTACAGATGGCGTTCCTACCGGCTGGAATGTGACGACCGAATAATGCTGTTCTGACAATTTCCCTTCATCAGGTTTTTCCTGACAGGCATAAAAACCAGAGGGTGGCTAATCAGTCTTTTGACTTTTTAGTCACCCTCTATTTATTTTGCGGCCACTTTACTTCCGCCTCCGCCAGTCGGATATACGGCGTATTCTTCTACGCCGTTTTCATGGCTCACCTGCAATTCTCCGTGTCTTCACTGAGCCATTACGCCTAATGTTCGCCCGTAGGTGAAGTTAACGACTACTTTAAGGCCGATACTGTTTCCTCGGTCAAACCGGTGAGCTCCGCGATAACTGGCAATTCAAAGCCTTTGGATAACATATTTCTCGCAATTTCAAGTTTCTCGTCGGCACGACCTTC